>NZ_JBQWSN020000014.1:0-84684 GCF_052598215.2 Thauera sp. ZXT1-4
CGCCTTCCTTGAGGAATTCGGGGTTGGAGACGACATCGAAGGGGATCGCTTCGCCACGCTCGGCGAGGATCTGCTCGATCTTGGCCTGCACCTTGTCGGCGGTACCGACGGGGACGGTGGATTTATTGACGACGACGCGGTAGCGCGGCATGTGGCGGGCGATGCTCTCGGCCACGGCGAGCACGTACTGCAGGTCGGCCGAGCCGTCTTCGTCGGGCGGGGTGCCGACGGCGATGAACTGCACCTCGGCATGCTTGACCGCCTCTTCCACATCGGTGGTGAAGCGCAGCCGCCCCTCGGCGACGTTGCGCTCGACGATGGGCTGCAGGCCGGGCTCCCAGATCGGGATGACGCCGGCCTTGAGCTTGTCGATCTTGCCCTGGTCGACGTCCATGCAGACCACGGTGTGGCCGACTTCCGCCAGGCAGGCGCCGGTGACGAGGCCGACGTAACCGGTGCCGAAGATGGTGAGTTTCATGGTTGGCTCGTGCTCGCAGTGAATGAGACGGGCATCCGCACGGGGTGCCGATGCAATGCCGCAAGGCTAGCGGGTATGGGGGGGGGCTTCAACGGGAAGGTGTCGCGGTCGGGGGGAGATGGGAGTAAATGGGGTCTGACCCCAGTTTTCCTTGCTCCCGGTCTTGTGAGGGGCAGTCAGCCTTCGGCGAAGACCTCTTCGATCGTCCGCGCGTCGAGAACCCGATCGGTCCAGGTTTCAAGTTGCTCGGGCGTGGCGTTCTCCAGTTGGAGGGTGACTTCGGCTGAGAGCGGGCCGAAGCGGCGGTTGAGCTGACGCTGGAGGCTTTGGGCGAGGCCTTGTTGGATCCCTTTTTCGATCCCTCTCGCGATTCCTTTTTCGATGCCTTGCTGGATGCCTTGCTCGATGCCTTGCTCGATGCCTTGTTGCATGCCTTTTTTCATTCCGCGCTCGATGGCGAAGCGCTCGATGCTGCTCACGTACGTCACGTTGCGTTCTCCTTCAATGTTTTCAATATCTTGCCATAGCTGGCGTTCTAGCGAGTCGGGCAGCTTGAGTATCCAGTCGAGCACCCGGAATAGATCGATGATGCGTTGGCGAGACCAGTTGCGCTGGTAGAGCAGGCGGACGAGGCGGCGCTTGGCGTCGAAGCGTCGTGCCGGGCTCTTTCGGGTGCGGCGAGTGTACAGGTGGGCTGCGGTGATCAGGGCGAAGGGGCTGGGGTTGGCGAGCAGCGATTCTTCGTCTGCAATGTAGTCGACAAGCTTTGCGACCGGAAAGTGCAGGCTGTGGCGACAACCCAGCCGCTCGTATTCGAAGCGGTCGGGGCGCCAGGTCGGGTCGTCATCGGCGAGTACGGCGAGGCTGGCGACGGGGCGGTCGTAAGTGTCGAAGATGCGGTAGTTATAGACGAACATCCGGCGTTCGAAGCCGGGGTCGACCTCGCCCTGGACTTCGATGTGCACGCAGAGCCAGTCTTCTTCGCCCGCCAGTGTGGTGACGCGGACAAGCTTGTCGACGTAGCGGCGGCCGAGTTCGCCGTCGCGGGCGATCTTCTGCAGTTCCTTGTCGAGAAAGGTGTAGCCGTACGCCCAGTCGATCTGACGGTTGATGTTGGGGAAGTAGAAGTCGATGAATTCGGGGAAGGCGTGCTCGACGACTTCCTTCCACGGACTGTCGAGGTCGTCGTGCGCTGCTGTGTTGGACATCTCCGGGCTCCGTCGTGAGGAGCTGGAATGCTAAATGGAAATATGACAAAAGGAAATTTGCGGGGTGCCGATGCCTTGGGAAATCAATCGAGTCTGATCCCATTGGTTTTGGGGTTGTAGAATCGTGGGGAGTCCATCGGAGGGCGTGCCGTGCCTGGAGTCGAGATCGAGCGGATGGTGAGCGGGGCCTTGGTCCGGTGCGGGGGCGATGCGAGTCGGCTGCTGCAGGTGCTGATCGACGTGCAGGACGGGCTTGGGTATCTGCCACCGGCGAGCATCAGCGCGGTTGCGGCGGGGCTGGGGTTGCCGCGGGCGCGGGTCGAGGGCGTGGCGGGTTTCTACAGTTTTCTGCATCTCGAGCCGGTGGGGGCGTACCGGATCCTGTTCTCGGACAACATCACCGACCGCATGCTCGGCGGGCCCGCGCTGCGCGAGGCGCTGTGCCGCGAGCTGTGGGTCCAGCGCGGCAAGCTGTCGGAGGATGGCCTGGTCAGTGTCGATGTGACGTCCTGTACCGGCATGTGCGACCAGGGGCCGGCGATGCTGGTCAATGGTCTGCCGGTGACGCGGCTGGACCACGCGCGCATCATCGAGGTTGCCGAACTGCTGCGTGCTCGGGTGCCGCTCGCGCGCTGGCCGCAGGCGCTCTTTCACGTCGATGACAACATTCGGCGGCGGGATGCGCTGCTGGGGCAGGACTTCGTCGCGGGCAGCGCGATTGCGGCGGCGGTGCGCATGGGGCGTGCGGCCTGGATCGAGGAGATGCGGCGCTCGCGCCTGCGGGGCCGGGGCGGCGCCGGGTTTACGACCTGCGTGAAGTGGGAGGCCTGCCGGGATGCGCCGGGCGAGCACAAGGTGGTGGTGTGCAATGCCGACGAGGGCGAACCGGGCACCTTCAAGGATCGTGTGCTGCTTGCCCGCTGCGCCGAGCGCGTGTTCGAGGGCATGCTGCTCGCGGCCTGGGCGATCGGTGCGCAGCAGGGTTTCGTGTACCTGCGCGGCGAGTACCGTTATCTGCGGCCGCGGCTCGAACGCACGCTGCAGGACATGCGCGACAGAGGGTTGCTCGGGGCGCACATTCTTGGCGAGGCGGGGTTCGACTTCGACATCGAGATCCACCTTGGTGCCGGCGCCTATGTGTGCGGGGAGGAGACCGCGCTGATCGAGTCGCTCGAGGGCAAGCGCGGCACGCCACGAATACGGCCGCCGTTCCCGGCGACGCATGGCTATCTGGGGCGTCCGACGGTGGTGAACAACGTCGAGACGCTGGCCAAGACGACGCTGATCGCGCTTGGCGGGGGCGCGGCCTTTGCGGCAACCGGGACGGCGCAGTCTGCGGGGACCAAGCTGCTGTCGGTGTCGGGGGACTGCGCGTTTCCGGGGATCTACGAGTATCCGTTCGGTGTGCGCATCGACCGCGTGCTCGAGGATTGCGGCGCCAGCGATGCGCACATGGTGCAGGTGGGCGGTGCGTCGGGGGTTTCGGTGGCCGGCTACGAGTTCTCGCGTGCGATCGCGTTCGAGGACGTGCCCAGCGCGGGGGCCTTCATGGTGTTCGATTCCACGCGCGACCCATTCGAGATCGCGCGCAACTTCGTGGCGTTCTTCACCCACGAGAGCTGTGGCTTCTGCACCCCCTGTCGCGTCGGTACCTCGTTGCTCAAGGGCTACATGGACAAGCTCGCCAAGGGGTACGGGGCGAAGAAGGATCTGGCGGACATCGAGTGGATCAACCGCCTGCTGCGCAACGCCAGCCACTGCGGGCTGGGTTCGACGGCGCCGAACGCGGTGGTGGATACCCTGAGCAAGTTCCGGCCCGCGTACGAGCGGCGGCTGAAGACGCTGGATTTCGAGCCGGCTTTCGACCTGGATGCCGAGCTGGAGACTGCCCGCCGCATCACCGGGCGCAACGATCCGGCGGCGCGGCTCGACAACGGCAACCATACCGAGAACGGGAGTGAGGGATGAGCCACCACTTCATGCTGGACGGCCGGCCGGTTCCCTTCGAGGCGGGGCAGACCATCCTCGAGGCGGCGCGCGCGGCGGGCTACTACATTCCGCACCTGTGCTGGCATCCAGACTTTCCGCCGCATGGCTCGTGCAAGCTGTGCATGGTCAAGGTGGGCGGGCGGCACGTGTCTTCGTGCGCGCTTGCGGCCAAGGAGGGCATGGAGGTGGAGAGCAATACGCCGGAGATGAACGGCGAGCGCCGCGCCCTGCTGCAGATGCTGTTCGTCGAGGGCAACCACTTCTGTCCCAGCTGCGAGAAGAGCGGCAACTGCGAGCTTCAGGCGCAGGCCTACGAGCTGGAAATGACGAGCACGCGCTTCGACCACTTCTTCCCGGTGCGCCCCGTCGATGCCTCGCACCCGGACATCCTGCTCGACTTCAACCGCTGCATCTTCTGCGAGCTGTGCGTGCGCGCGAGTCGCGACGTGGATGGCAAGAGCGTGTTCGCGCTGACGAACCGCGGCATCCACAAGCACCTGGTGGTGAATGCCGAGTCCGGGCGGCTCGGCGATACCGATTTCTCGGCCGACGACCTGGCTGCGCGCATCTGTCCGGTGGGGGTGATCCTGCGCAAGCGTGTGGGCTTCGAGGTCCCGATCGGCAGCCGAACCTACGACGAAGCGCCGATCTCGGTGGTGTCGATGCGCGGGCGGGAGGACACGCCATGAGCACGGTGCCCATGAAGCCCCGGCTGCGCATCGCGACCACGTCGCTCGCGGGCTGCTTCGGCTGCCACATGTCCTTTCTGGACATCGACGAGCACTTCTTCGAGCTTGCCGAGCTGGTCGAATTCGACCGCTCTCCGCTCACCGACATCAAGCACTGCGGCCCGTGTGATATCGGCCTGATCGAAGGCGGGGTGTGCAACGCCGAGAACGTGCATGTGCTGCGCGAGTTCCGTGCCCACTGCAAGACGCTGGTGGCGGTGGGGGCCTGTGCGATCAATGGCGGGCTGCCGGCGCAACGCAACCACCTCGACCTGGACGCCTGCCTGCGCGAGGTGTACGCATCCCGCGAGGGGATGCAGACCCCCGGCGTGCCGAACGACCCCGAGTTGCCCCTGCTGCTCGACAAGGTGCACCCGATCCATGAGATCGTGCGGGTGGATTACTTCATTCCCGGCTGCCCGCCTTCGGGTGAGGCGATCTGGAAATTCCTCTCCGACCTGATCGCCGGGCGCACGCCGCGCCTGTCCCGCGAACTCCTGCGTTTCGATTGAGCGTCGCTTCCCCGGGAAACCCATCATGAACGACGCACTTTCCAGACTCGAAACCGCAAACGACCGCGAAACCCTGCGCCGTGTGGTCATCGACCCGGTCTCCCGCGTGGAGGGACATGGCAAGGTCACGCTGCTGCTGGACGATGCGGGCCATGTGCGCGAGGCGCGGCTGCACATCGTCGAGTTCCGTGGCTTCGAGGTGTTCATCAAGGGGCGGCCGTACTGGGAGGTGCCGGTCATGGTGCAGCGGCTGTGCGGCATCTGCCCGGTCAGCCACCACCTGGCGGCTTCGAAGGCGCTGGATCGGGTGGTCGGCGGCGTGCCGATTACCCCCACCGCCGAGAAGCTGCGGCGGCTGATGCATTACGGGCAGATCCTGCAGTCCCATGCGCTGCACTTCTTCCATCTGTCCTCGCCAGACCTGCTGTTCGGTTTCGAGAGCGAGGCCGGCCGCCGCAACATCGTCGGGGTGGCGGAGGCACATCCCGAGATTGCGCGCCAGGGCGTGCTGTTGCGCAAGTTCGGGCAGGAGGTGATCCGCGCGACGGCCGGCAAGCGCATCCATGGCACCGGCGCCGTGCCGGGCGGTGTGAACCGCCACCTGTCCGCCGAGGACCACGCGCTGCTGCGGGCGGAGGTTGGCCGCGTGGTGGAGTGGTCGCGCGCGGCGGTCGAGTTGGTGAAGCGCCTGCATCGGGCCGATCCGGCCCTGTACGACGTGTTTGGTCGCTTCGACTCGGGCTTCATGAGCATCGTGCGCGACGATGGGGCGATGGATCTGTACCACGGCCACCTGCGCTTCCGTGACGCGGAGGGGCGCATCCTGCGGGACAGCGTGCCCGACCAGGACTACCGCTCGGTGATCTGCGAGCAGGTCAAGCCGTGGAGCTACATGAAGTTCCCCTATCTGCGCGAGCTGGGGCCGGATGCGGGCTGGTACAAGGTGGGGCCGCTGGCCCGGGTGCAGAACTGCGACTTCATCCCGAGCACCTTTGCCGAGGCGGAGCGGCGCGAGTTTCTCGATCATGGCGAGGGTCGGCCGGTGCAGGCTACGCTCGCCTACCACTGGGCGCGCATGATCGAGATGCTGCATGCGGCCGAGGTGATCCGCGAACTGCTCGAAGACCCGGACCTGCTGAGCGGCGAGCGCATGGCCACTGGCGAGCGCCGGAGCGAGGGGGTGGGCATCATCGAGGCGCCGCGCGGAACGCTGATCCATCACTACCAGGTCGATGACGACGACCTGGTGAGCCTGTGCAACCTGATCGTGTCGACCACGCACAACAACCAGGCCATGAATACCGCGGTCCGCGCGGTGGCGCGCCGCTATCTCGACGGGCGCACGCTCACCGAAGGGCTGCTCAACCATATCGAAGTGGCGATACGGGCTTTCGACCCGTGCCTGTCGTGCGCGACCCATGCGCTCGGGCAGATGCCGCTGGTGCTCGAGCTGAAGGACGCCGACGGTTCGACCCTCGACCGGCTGGTGCGCGATTGAGCGGGGTCGAGCGTACGCTGGTGATCGGGATCGGCAATACGGCGCGGGGCGATGATGCGCTCGGCGTGCGCCTGCTCGAGCGGGTGAGGCAGCACTACCCGGCGGTCGGGACGCTGGAGGTATTCCAGCTGCAGATCGAGCACGTGCTGGACCTTGCCGGCGCAGCGTGCGTGCTGTTCTGCGATGCGGCGATCGGGCTGGAGGAGCCCTGCGCGCTCCATGAGGCCCGGGCCGAGGCGTCGCGTCTGGCTTTCAGCCATGCGATGGCGCCCGAAGCCTTGCTCGAGGTCTTTGTGCGAACCCAGGGCCGCCCGCCGCCCCCGGCCTTCGTGCTCGCGCTGCGCGCGGATTCCACCGCGCTGGGCGAGGGGCTCTCGCCGGCGGGGGAGGAGGCGCTGCGCTGTGGCTGGATGATCGTCCGGCAACTGCTCTCCGATCCCAGTCCGGGCGCGTGGCGCAGCCGGGTCCGCGGGGGTTGATGCGACGGCTGCGGGCCAGGTGAGCGTTCAGCGCCGCCGCGACAACTGTGCCATCACGACACCGAGCAGGAGCGCGAGCACCGGGTCGGTGGATTCTGCGGTGCGTCCGGGCAGAAAGAGCTGTGCGGCTTCGATCGTCGCCAGGCATAGCGCGACGGCGATGGCGGCAGGCAGGGCACGCGCGCCGTGGCGCTGCATGAACAGGATTGCCGCGCCGTAGAGGAAGGTCTTCTCCAGCAGATTGGCGAGATTGGTGGCCATGCTGCCTTCGAGCATGCCGGTGAAGGGCACCCACGCGAAGCTGCCCGGTGTGCTGCTCGGGGTGAAGGGCTGCAGGCCGGCGAGGAACGCACTGAGCAGAATCGCGACGACCAGTGCGGGCAGGGCTCTTGCGTGGTGCAGCCAGGGCAACGCCACGAGCGCCAGCCCGAGGCCGATGACGTTGCTGGCGGATATGCCGGCGCCGAGGATGAGCACCTTGGCGCACAGGATCGCAATGCCGGTGAGCGCCTGCGGCAGCGCGGAGCGCTGCCCGGTGGCGAGCAGATCCCACAGCTTGAAGAAGGCGGCCCAGGCGACGGCGGTGATCAGGATCCGCACCGGATCGAGCCGGGGGCTGAGCAGGAGCGGCTTGAGCGCGTTCTTGACGTTCTGCCAGTCGAGTGTCGGGACGAGTGGAAACCACTGGTAAGCCAGCCACGCCAGCATGAGCCCCAGCGGCACGAGCGCCGCCACGTGGCGTGCGTCAGCAAGCGAGGGGCGCAGGCGCAGCGCAAGCTGGCCGAGAACGAAGCCGAGCGCCATGCCGCCCGCGTTGATGACGGCGTCGCCCAGCGCGGGGACACGACTCGGCAGCCAGATCTGCACGACCTGAACACCTACCGCGACCAGCATGCCCGCGGCCGCATGGAGCAGATACGCCGGCCCAGGTCGCCGGTCCGACCTGGCCGCGAGCGCGACGAGGAAGCCGTAGGGCACGAAGAGCAGCAGGTTGCCGACGAGATCTCCGCGCTGCATCTGCAGGGAAGGCGCGGCAAACAGCGCCACGACCTCTGCCATGGCGTCCGGGCGCATGACGAAATCGAACGGGTAGAGCGACCCGTAGGCGATCAGGGCGAGGACGAGGAGAAGGAGGAAGCGCATGGGATGTCCGGTTCGAGCGTGTCGACTTTCTTTACATACGGGCGAGTACGGGGCGTCTGTCGGGGCGTGTCAGCCAGGCGGGCCGCTCACAAGTGCTTGATTCGGCATTCTTCGCAGCGTTTGGCTTTGCAGCTGAGAATGAATCTTGCTTGCGCGAGCAAGAATGCCCGACCGGTGCCTGAGGCGCCAGGTCGAGCACCTACTTTCTGGAAGGGGGCTGGAAATGGAGCAACGTACGCGCCTGAAGCTGCGGCGCCTGATCGAGTTGTGCCTCGACTCGGTCCGTCGCGGCTTCATGTCGGTGTCGCGAGCGGCGCAGACCATGGAGGCGGCGGGGGCGCCGTTCGAGGTGGTGTGTCGCGTGCTGATGCCATTCAAGCAGGGCGTGTCACACCAGCGCCTCGATGACCGCCGGATGTCCCAGGAAACGCTGCGGGCTGGCGGTGGCGCCATAGGCGCCTGACTGATAGATGGCCACCAGATCGCCAGGCTCGGCCGCAGGCAGGCTCATGCGGTCGGCGAGCAGGTCCAGCGGCGTGCATAGCGGACCGACCACCGACACGGTTTCCATCTCGCTGGCGTCCATGCGGTTGGCGATGGCCGCCGGGTAGTTCTTGCGGATGACCTGGCCAAAGTTGCCCGAGGCCGACAGGTGGTGGTGCAGGCCGCCGTCGGTGACAAGGTAGGTGAGGCCGCGCGACACTTTCCTGTCGAGGACCTTGGCGACGTACAGGCCCGCTTCGCCGACGAAGTAGCGCCCCAGTTCGATGACGATTTCGGCTTGCGGCAGCGCCGTCTTCGCCTGCTCGACGATGTCGGCGAGATTGGCGCCGATCGGGGTCAGGTCGAGCGGCTGTTCGCCCGGGAAGTAGGGAATGCCGAAGCCGCCGCCGAGGTTGAGGAAGCGGACCGGCGAGGGCGCATGCTCCGCCAGCCGGCAGGCGAGTGCGAAGCTCTTTTGCTGGGCTTCGATGATGGCGTCGGGCTTGAGGTTCTGCGAGCCCGCGAAGAGGTGGAAGCCCTCGAAGGCCAGCCCTGCGCGGCCGATCTCGGCGAGCAGTTCGGGCACCTGCTCGGCATCCACCCCGAACTGCTTGGGCCCGCCGCCCATCTTCATGCCCGAGGACTTGAGCTCGAAATCCGGATTGACGCGCACCGCCACGCGCGCGGGCAGGCCCAGCACCGCTTGGGCGGCCGCCAGTACGGGCAACTCGCGGAAGGACTCGACGTTGATCAGGATGCCGGCGGCGACGGCCTGGTGCAGCTCGGCTTCGGTCTTGCCCGGGCCGGCGAAGCTGATCTCCTGCGGGTCGGCACCCGCGTCCAGCGCCACCAGCAACTCACCCGCCGAGGCCACGTCGATACCATCGACCCGGCGCGCCATGTGGCACACCAGCGCCGGCATGGGGTTGGCCTTCATCGCGTAGTGCAGCTTGACCGCCCGGGGCAGCGCCGCGCGCAGCTGCGCCACGCGCGCGTCCAGCAGGCTGCGGTCGTACACGTAAAACGGCGTGCGTCCCAGGCGCGCGGCGATGCGGCCGATGGGTTGGCCGTTGACGAGCAGCTCGCCGTCTTCGCTGCGGAATTGCGACATCGGGGTGTGGGCGGGGGGCTGGCGGGTCTCGGTCATGGCGAGCTCGGGTGGTTGGGCTTGGCCGGGATTGTAGCGGCTATGCTGTTCGCCTGCGCCCGCTTCGGCCCTTGGGCTGGCGCGCACCGCGCAGGACGCTGGCGAGCATGGTGGCGATGAAGACGAGGAGCGTCGCGGCGTTGGCGAGTGCACCCCACTGGCGCAGGACGAGGCTCTCGGTGAGACCGCCGAACACGCGCAGCGCGAGCGACAGATGCAGCAGCGCGAGTGGCACATAGAAGAAGGGGTGGTAGGGAATCTTCACCTTGAGCACGGCCGGGAAGATGATGGCCGCGTGGCCGAACACCATGGCGAAGACGAAGCCGAGCGCGAGCGCGTGCATCGCGACGTCGTGCAGCGGGCTGGACGGGCTGAAGCCGCCGGCCAGGCCCGTGAGCGCCCCCGCGCCCAGCCACACGTAGCCGGTGAGCAGGCAGATGCCGATGAAGCGGGTGAGCCCCTGCTGCGCGGCCGTGTGACGGGCGATGTCGAACACCAGCAGCCAGACCGCCATCGCGAGCATGCCGGCCGAGAACACCCGGAGCCCGAGCGCGTCGTCGAAGGCGGCGAAGATCGCGCCGCCGAGGATCACTGCGGTGACGAGCAGGAAGCTGGGCGGCGCGGCCGGGCGCACCGGCAGGAAGCGGGTGAGCTCGAGCCGCTCGCCGGCAATGGTGAGCACCAGAAAGGCGAGCCAGAGCGGCACTGCTGCGTGCACGTTGCCGGTAGCGATCCAGGCCAGGTTGCCCGCCAGCCAGCAGGCCGCGCCCACCGCGAGCATCACCGTGAACAGCGCCGTCTGGCGCTGGGTGACCATGATGCCGCCGGCCACGAGCACGCCCGAGCCGAGCACCAGCAGGCACTGCGCGACCACGAGTGGCCCGCCGGCCAGCAGCAGCACGCCGGCGCCGCCGGAGAGCGCAGGCCCCAGATAGGGCCACAGCCCGCCGAGCGCGACCGCGCGCTCGAGGCAGATCACCGCGCCGAAGAAGGCGCCGATCATCAGGGCGGCGTGGTTGCCCGCCTGCATTGCGCCGAAATCGGGCACCACGACACCGAGCCGGGCAAGCCCGGCCAGCACGCCGGTGACGAGAGAGGCGAGCCCGAGCACCAGCAGCGGCACGCGCGCGAGCGGCGGCAGGGTGTTCATCGATTCCAGCCGAAGTGGTCGCGGGCTTCGGGGGCCATGCGCTCCGGTGTCCAGGGCGGGTCCCAGACGAGTTCGACGCGGATGTCGATCTCCGGCGGCAGCATCGGGTCGAGCACGCTATCGACGTCGTCGAGGATCATGTCGGCGAGCGGGCAGGCGGGCGAGGTCATCGTCATTTCGATGTAAACCTTGCCGGGCTCGCACTCGATCTTGTAGATGAGGCCGAGGTCGACGATGTTCATGCCGACCTCCGGATCCATGACCAGGCGCAGGGCGCTGCGGATCGCTTCGGCGTCGGGGGTGTGCGCGGTGCTCACGAGAGGCTCCTTGTCGTCAGCCGCCATTGTGGGCGAGGACGGCGCGCCGTTCAATTCGGCGCCATCCTTCCGCGCGATCCTACGACCCGATCCGTTGGCGCGGTCGTGAGCGGTTTGCGGATCAGTCGATGCCGGCCCCATCGACGTGCTCGCGCATCCAGAGCTCCATCATGGTGAGGATCCAGACCATTTCGCCATAATAGCCGGGGTGAGCGGGCAGATGGATGGCGAGCAGATCGTCGATGAAGGCGGGGCGGACGATGCCGCGCTTGCGGAAGCTGCCGAGCGCGTCGGTGGCGAGTGCCTTGAGGCCGGCGTGCTGGCAGGCCCACACGCCGAAGGGCAGGCCGAAACCGTGCTTCTTCTTGGCGATGATCTCGTCGGGCAGGAAGCCGCGTAGCGCTTCCTTGAAGAACCAGCGCAGCGTCAGGCGCTTGAGCTTCCATTCGGGCGGCAGCGTGGTGGAGAAGTCGGTGAGCTCGTCCGACAGCAGCGGAAAGGCCACCTCCACCCCGGCGAGCTGGGTGGTGCCGATGACCTTGGGCAGGTCGTTGTCGGCGAGGGTGTACTTCCAGTCGTAGTTGAGCATCAGGTTGATGTGTGCGCGTGCATTGGTCGCACGCCACACCTCACGTTGCTCGATATTCGGGCGGCCGGTGTCGACGCGGGCGAGGAAGTCGGGCTCGAACACGTTCTCCATGCCCAGGCGCACCAGCATGTTGTACATGTGGATACGGTCGGGCATGGGTACGCGCGCCTGCTCCACGTAGCTCACGCCTTTCTTCGCGACGGGGATGCGGTCCATGCCGGGCAGCGCCAGTGCGGGCTCGAGCAGGCCGCGGCGCAGCAGGCCGGGCACGCCGTCGTACCAGCCGAACACGCGCTGCTTGGCGTAGCGGCTGTTGCCGCCGAAGAGCTCGTCGCCACCGTCGCCGGCGAGGATGCGCTCGACGCCGTCCTCGCGTGCGCGGGTGGCGCAGATCCAGCCGGGCAGTGCCGAGGAGTTGCCGAAGGGCTGATCGTAGTGGGTCGCGACCTTGGGAATGCCGTCGACCAGGTCGTCGGGGGTGACGTAGTACTCGCGGTGGTCGGCGCCGAAGCGCTTGGCGGCGAGGCGGGCGTATTCCATTTCGTCGTAGCCGCTGGCGTCGAAGCCGATCGAGTAGGCGCGCGCGGGCTGGCCGAGCACCTTGCACAGCATGCCGGTGACGGTGGAGCTGTCGGTGCCGCCGGACAGGAAGCAGCCCACGCTGGCACCTTCGGCCTCGCGCCGCACGCCGTCCTCGATGATCTGCAGGAAACGCGCCTTGGACTGCTCGAGGTCGGGCGAACCGTGCTCGTCGAACTGCGGGTTCCACCAGCGGCGCAGCTCGGCCTTGCCGTCCTGCCATTGGATGAGGTGGCCGTGGGGCAGGCGCGCGATGCCGTCGAAAACCGTTGTCGGCGCCGGGATCATGTGGAAGAACAGATACTCGAACACCGCCTGCGGCGCGAGCTTGCGATCGATGCCCGGTACCGAGTCGGCACGGTCGGAGAAGTGCAGGCGGCCGTCGTGCGTGGCGTAGCAGATCGGCCAGGTGCCGAAGCGGTCGGTGGCGAGCACCGCCTCGCGGCCATCACTGGCGACCATCACCACGCAGAACCGGCCGGCGGCCTGTCGAACGGCCTCGTCGCCGAAGCGGGCGAAGGCCTGCGCCCAGGCGGCAGCGGCGCCCTGGCGGGTGTTGATCTGCTGCAGCGCTTCGTCGTGGAAGCGCGGCCGGCCGAGCGCGAGGCACACCCGTCCGCTTTCCTGGTAGATGCTGGCAGCGGGCGGGTAGGCCAGGGCGCCAGCGGGGAACTGCAGCCGTGCCATGTGCCCGGGAAGGAATGTTGCGGCTTCCGGTGTACCGAGAACACCACTGAAACGTTCACGCACGAGTCTCTCCATGGCCCGCCTTGCCGGGCTGATTCTGCATCGTCGGCGGGGATGATGCCCCATGCTGCGCGAATTGTCAGTGACGCGTGTCGCACCGTGGGTGCAGGGTGTGCGTTCGGGCTGGACAAAAAAATGGCACTCCGCGTGCGGAGTGCCGAATCTCCATTGAAGGAGGGAGGGAGACAATCAACAGGTGCTCACGCTGCGGCGCAGCGCGATGAATCAGGCGACGCGGCGGGTGGCGCGGATCTGGCGCTGCCAGTTTGCGTGGAAGGCCGAGAACAGGTCTTCCATGGCGAGCAGGGGCAGACGCATCATGCGGTTCTGGCTGCGCACATAGGGCAGCACGCGCGGCGCGCACAGGGTGTTGCGCTCTTCTTCGAGCAGACGGACGAAATGGTCCATGGCCGCACCCCAGTATTCGGCGTTGCCGACCCAGCCGGTCTCGGCCGTGGCTTCGCGCACGGCTTTGCGCCACAGGGCTTCGGCGCGTTCGAGTGAAACACCCGCCTTGCGGGCATACCAGGGGAGCAGTTTCGGCGTCTTCATCGTGTTCTCCATTCGGGCCAGGTAGGGCACCGTCATCGCACCATCGGCTTTCTGGGCAGATGGCGTTTCGTTCATGCTTTGATGCTGTGCTGCAATGTAGCGAGCGCGGCAGAAATTTCACTTGATTCTGCACAAAAAAGAGCGGGTTGTCCGTGACGGTTTACCGCAATCGCAAACTCTTTTTGTGCGTTGCACAATCCAAATTTAGCCCGTTCTGGGCGTACCGCAAGCGCACTGTTGTTGCGATGCAACAGTTGTGCGCGTCCTTGCGCGCCCCGGGATGGGTTCGGCCCCGGGCCACTGCGCCGATACAATGCGGGGTCGAAGAAGGAATCCCGATGTCCACGCTGCTCGCCAATCTCAACACCGAACAACTGCAGGCGGTCACGCTTCCGCCGCAGCACGCCTTGATCCTCGCCGGTGCCGGCTCGGGCAAGACGCGGGTGCTCACCACCCGCATCGCCTGGCTGATCCAGTCCGGCCAGGTCGATCCGGCTGGTCTCCTTGGCGTTACATTCACGAACAAAGCAGCCAAGGAAATGCTTGCCCGCCTGTCCACGATGCTGCCGGTGAGCACCCGCGGCATGTGGATCGGCACCTTCCATGGCCTCGCCAACCGCTTGCTGCGTGCGCACCACCGCGACGCCGGGCTGCCGCAACTGTTCCAGATTCTCGACTCGGGCGACCAGCTCGCCGCCATCAAGCGTCTGCTGAAGACGCTCAACGTCGATGACGAGAAGTTCCCGCCGCGCGAACTGCAGCACTTCATCAACGGCCAGAAGGAAGCCGGCAACCGGCCGCATGCGGTGGAGGCCTGGGACGACTACACCCGCCAGCGCGTACAACTGTTTCAGGAGTATGAAACACAGTGCCAGCGCGAGTCTGTTGTGGATTTTGCGGAGTTGCTGCTACGCAGCTACGAGCTGCTCGAACGCAACGAACCGCTGCGCCGCCACTACCAGCGCCGCTTCCGCCACATCCTGGTCGATGAGTTCCAGGACACCAATCGCCTGCAATATCGTTGGCTGAAGCTCTTCGCCGATGAGGGGCGCGAGGGCGGCGCGGCGATGTTCTGCGTCGGCGACGACGACCAGAGCATTTACCGTTTCCGCGGCGCAGAGGTCGGCAACATGCGCGACTTCGAGCGTGAGTTCCGGGTGCAGAACGTGATCCGGCTGGAGCAGAACTACCGCTCGCACAGCAACATCCTGGACGCCGCCAACGCGATCATCCGCCACAACAGCAATCGCCTGGGCAAGAACCTGTGGACCGACCAGGGCGCGGGCGAGCCGATCCGTGTGTTCGAGGCCTACTCGGACGGAGACGAAGCGCGCTGGATCGTTGAGGAGATCCAGTCGCTGGTGCGCGACGGCGCGCTACGGAGCGAGATCGCGCTGCTCTATCGCTCGAACGCGCAGTCCCGAGTGCTCGAGCATCAGTTGTTCTCGGCCGGCATTCCCTACCGCGTATATGGCGGCCTGCGCTTCTTCGAGCGCCAGGAGATCAAGCACGCGCTCGCCTACCTGCGCCTGATCGCCAACCCGGACGACGACACCTCCTTCGCGCGTGTGGTGAATTTCCCCACACGCGGCATCGGTGCGCGCTCGCTCGAGGTGCTCACGGATGCGGCGCGTACCTGGAACACGAGCCTGTACGCCACAGTCCCGCACCTCAGCGGCAAGCCCGGCACCTCGCTGGCGCAGTTCGTGCGCCTGATCGAGGACCTGCGCCGCGACACGTCCGGCCTGCCGCTGCCCGAGCTGGTCGACCATGTGCTCGACCTCAGCGGCCTGCGTGCGCACTACAAGGCCGACAAGGAAGGCCGCGAGCGGCTGGAGAACCTGGATGAGCTGATCAACGCCGCGGCGAACTTCCTCGCCGAGTCGCAGGCCCAGGCAACGTCAGGTGGCGAGGCGCCCGCCCAGCCGCATGCGCTGCTGGCGGACTTTCTCGCCCATGCCTCGCTGGAAGCGGGCGACCACCAGGCCGACCAGGGCGCGGATGCGGTGCAGTTGATGACGGTGCACTCGGCCAAGGGCCTGGAGTTCAACGTGGTGTTCCTCTCCGGGCTGGAGGAGGGGCTGTTCCCGCACGAGAACAGCATTCTCGAAACCGACGGGCTGGAGGAGGAGCGCCGGCTGATGTACGTGGCCGTGACGCGGGCGCGTGAGCGGCTGTACCTCTCCTTCGCGCAGAGCCGCATGCTGCACGGCCAGACGCGCTACAACCTGCGCTCGCGCTTCCTGGAAGAGATTCCGGTGGCGTTGATCAAGTGGCTGACGCCGCCGAACCCGCGTTCGGCCGCGGGCGGGGCGATGGGGGGCATGGGCGGAGGCTACTTCAAGCCTTCAGCGCCTGCGCAGGTGCAGCGCGCGCCGCGGCCGAACTTCGCGACCCTGCCCAATGGCTTGCGCATCGGGCAGGCGGTCAGCCACGCGAAATTCGGCCAGGGGGTGATTGTCGCTGCCGAGGGCAGCGGCAGCGACGCCAAGGTGCAGATCAACTTCGGGCCGGCCGGGGTGAAGTGGTTGCTGCTGGGGGTGGCGAAGCTCGACCCGGTCTGAAACCGGGGGGCTGGGCTTTTTTGGGGGCGTCCCGCCGCAGGGGCGCGCCTGCGTGCGGGGCGGGCCCGCGAGTTGGGGCTGCGAGTGGGGCTGCGAGTGGGGCGGCGCGAGTTGCGCGGCTGCGAGTTGTGTCGTTGCGAGTTGTGTCGTTGCGAGGGGCGCTCCGGATGCGCCCCCCCGATACGGATCAGAACGGCAGTGTCAGCCCCGGCCAGGCCGCCTCGATCGCACGCCGGAATTCGGCCTGGATCTCCGCCAGTGCCGCGGCGTTGTCGGCTTCGAAGCGCAGCACCACCACCGGTGTGGTGTTGGATGCACGCGCCAGGCCGAACCCGTGCGCGAACTCCACCCGCACGCCGTCGAGGGTGATGACTTCATCTGCGGCGGCAAAGCACGAGGGTGCAGCCAGCGCGGCCTGCTGCAGGCGGCGGACGAGCTCGAAGGGCTCGCCTTCCTTCATCTTGAGGTTGAGTTCCGGCGTGCTCACCGCGTCGGGCAGTGCCTTCAGCGCGGCGTTGGCGTCCGGGCGGGCGGACAGGATCTCGAGCAGGCGCGCACCGGAGTACAGGCCGTCGTCGAAGCCGAACCAGCGCTCCTTGAAGAACATGTGGCCGCTCATCTCGCCCGCGAGCGGCGCGCCGGTCTCCTTGAGCTTGGCCTTGACCAGCGCGTGCCCGGTGTTCCACATGGTTGGCTTGCCGCCGCGCGCGCGGATCCAGGGGCCGAGGTTGCGCGTGCATTTGACGTCGTAGATGATCTCGCCGCCGGGCACGCGGGAGAGCACGTCTTCGGCGAACAGCATGAGCTGGCGGTCGGGGAAGATGATCTCGCCGTCCTTGGTCACCACACCGAGGCGGTCGCCGTCGCCGTCGAAGGCCAGCCCCAGTTCGGCGTCCGTTTCGCGCAGGGTGCGGATCACGTCCTGCAGGTTCTCCGGCTTGGAGGGGTCGGGGTGGTGGTTGGGGAAGCTGCCGTCCACCTCGCAGAACAGCTCGATGACCTCGCACCCCAGGCGGCGGAAGAGCTCGGGCGCGATGCCGCCCGCGACCCCGTTACCGCAGTCGACGACGATCTTCATCGGCCGTGCGAGCTTCACGTCGCCGACGATGCGTTCCAGATAGGCCGCACGTACATCGGCCGTGTGCAGGGCACCCGCGCCGTGGGTCAGATCGTCCTCGGCGATGCGCCGGCGCAGGGACTGGATCAGCTCGCCGAACAGGGTCTGGCCGCCGAGCACCATCTTCAGCCCGTTGTAGTCGGGCGGGTTGTGGCTGCCGGTGACCGATACGCAGGAGTCGCAACCGAGTTGGTAGGCGGCGAAGTAGGTGAGCGGCGTGGGCACGCAGCCGATGTCGATGATGTCGATGCCCGCCGCGCGGATGCCCTCGCCGAGCGCGCCAGACAGTGCCGGACCGGAGAGCCGTCCGTCGCGGCCGACCGCGATCGCCTTCTGACCACGCGCGGCGGCCTCCGAGCCGAGGGCGTGCCCGATTGCGCGCACGGCGTCGGGGGTCAGGACGGTGTCGACGATGCCGCGGATGTCGTAGGCCTTGAAGATTTCGGGGGCGGGCAGGGCGTAGCGCATGATGGGATGGGGCGTAATGGGTGCTGTGGTTGGGGAGGTCGGGCGAGATTCGGGACTGGCGGCTCCGGCGGTCCTGTCCCTGCAGGAAGGGACTGGCGGACGCGGGGCGAATTCTATGCCGCATTGCGGCGGCGCGCATGCGCAGCGTCTACAATTGCGGTCCGGCTGTTCGCGCAGCGGCATACGCACTTCATTCTCTTGAAAGACCTCTTCCGATGACGACACGCAAGGGCATCATTCTCGCCGGGGGTTCCGGCACCCGGCTGCATCCGGCCACGCTGGCGGTTTCCAAGCAGTTGCTGCCGGTCTACGACAAACCAATGGTGTATTACCCGCTCGCCACGCTGATGCTGGCGGGGATCCGTGAAATCCTGCTGATCTCCACGCCGCAGGACACGCCGCGCTTCGAGCAGCTTTTGGGGGATGGCAGCCAATGGGGGCTGAAGCTGCAGTATGCGGTGCAGCCCAGCCCGGACGGACTTGCCCAGGCGCTGGTCATCGGCGAGCCCTTTCTGGACGGGTCGCCGTCAGCGCTGGTGCTGGGCGACAACCTCTTCTACGGCCACGACTTCGCTTCCGAACTGCGGGCGGCGTCCGTGCGTACCGAAGGGGCGACGGTATTCGCTTATCCGGTGCACGATCCCGAGCGCTATGGCGTGGTGGAGTTCTCCGCCGAAGGGCGCGCGATCAGCCTGGAGGAGAAGCCGGCCCGCCCCAAGAGCCGTTACGCCGTGACCGGACTCTATTTCTACGACGGGCAGGCGCCCGGGTTTGCGCGCAATCTGGCTCCGAGCACGCGCGGTGAATTGGAGATCACTGACCTCAACCGCATCTATCTGGAGCGCGGCGAGCTCGATGTGCAGGTGATGGGCCGTGGCCATGCCTGGCTGGATACCGGCACGCACGAGAGCCTGCTCGAGGCCGGAATGTTCATCCAGACCATCGAGAAACGGCAAGGGCTGAAGATTGCCTGCCCGGAAGAGATCGCCTGGCGGGCAGGGTGGATCGATGCGGTGCAGTTGGGCGCGCTCGCTCAGCCGCTGGCCAAGAGCGGCTACGGCCAGTATCTGCTGCGGCTGCTCGAAGATCGGGTGTTCTGATGAAGGCGACACCGACCGTGTTGCCCGAGGTGCTTCTGTTCGAGCCGAAGGTGTTCGGGGATGCGCGCGGCTTCTTCCTCGAAAGCTGGAACGCGCGCAGCTTCAGCGAGTTGACCGGGCTCGACCTTGATTTCGTGCAGGACAACCATTCGCGCTCGGCGCGCGGTGTGCTGCGCGGCCTGCATTACCAGTTGCAGCAGCCACAGGGCAAGCTGGTGCGCGTGGTGCGCGGCCGGGTGTTCGATGTGGCGGTCGACCTGCGCCGCAACTCGCCGCGCTTCGGGCGCTGGGCGGGGGTCGAGCTGAGCGAGGACGATCACCGCCAGCTGTGGATCCCGCCCGGCTTCGCGCACGGGTTCCTGGTGCTGAGCGAGTCGGCCGACTTCCTCTACAAGACGACCGACTACTACGCCCCCGAGCACGAGCGCTGCATCGCCTGGGACGACGTGCAGATCGGTATCGACTGGCCGCTGGAGGGGGCGCCGCTGTTGTCGGCGAAGGACCGGTTGGGCCAGAGCCTGGCTGCAGCTGAGGTGTATGAAGGCTGAGCGAGGGCTGACTCCGCGATGGGCGCGCACTGAACGCCCGCTTCGAGCCGCGCTGGCCGTCGTCAGTGCACCACTCTGGGCGAAAGGTCGCCGAAGTCGGACTGTTCCTGCACCGGCGAGGCGTGGTGCAGCACCATGCGCCAGCCATGGGCGCCGCGCACGAAAACGTTCGTGGCCGCGAGTGAGGCGTTGCGGCTGCCCTGCCCCGGTACGGTCAGGCGCTCGATGACGCAATGCATGGCCATGGTCGCGCTCGCGCTGCCCACGGCATGGCTCACCTCGATCTCGATGCGCGTGCCGCCGGCAAGGATGCGCCGCCAGGTTTCGTGCACGGCGGCCAGGCCGACGATGCGCGGGCCACCGGGGTGGACGCAGACGACCTCTTCCTCTTCCGACCACACTGCCATCAGCGCGTCGAGGTTGCCTTCGGCCAGCGCGCGGTAGAACGCGGCCTCGGCTTCGAGTGGCGTGGTGAAGTGGGCTGTGCTCTCTGCAGGCATGGAGTTTTGTCGACGATGTTCTGGGGGCGATGAAAAGGCACGGGGGCCGAAGCCCCCGTGTGCAGGACAGACCGCGGCCGAGCCGCCGGGTTCAGTGGTGGCCCTTGGGGCGCTCGCCGTTGAAGACGTACTGGGCGCTGCAGTATGGGCAGACGACCTCACCGGTCTTCAGGACGTCCAGGAACACGCGCGGGTGGCGGGCCCACAGCGGCGCGCCCGGGGGCGGGCAGTGCAGCGGCAGGTCCTTGGCCGTGACCATGATGGCGTGGGGCTTGTTGGCGGTTTCAGCCATGTCGCAATCCTCGGTGCGTGGAGATCAGACGTGGGCGAGCCAGTGCGCGTACTCGGGCGCACGGCCATTGACGACGTCGAAGAAGCGCGACTGGATCTTCTCGGTGATCGGACCGCGCTTGCCTTCGCCGATCTTGCGGTCGTCGAGTTCGCGGATCGGCGTGACCTCGGCGGCGGTGCCGGTGAAGAAGGCTTCGTCGGCGAGGTAGATGTCGTCACGCGTGAGGCGCTTGGTGCCGACCTCATAGCCGAGTTCGCGTGCGATGGCATGGATCGAGTCGCGCGTGATGCCGGTCAGCGCCGAGGCGATCTCGGGCTCGTAGATGCGGCCGTCCTTGATGATGAAGAGGTTCTCGCCCGCGCCTTCGGCGACGAAGCCCTGGTTGTCGAGCAGCAGCGCCTCGTCGTAGCCCATGCGGGTGACTTCGAGGTTGGCGAGGATCGAGTTCGGATAGGTTGCAGCCAGCTTGGCGCGCGGCATCGTCGAATTGACGTGGTGCCGGGTGTAGGACGAGGTCTTTACGCGGATGCCCTTCTGCAGGCCTTCCTCGCCCAGGTAGGCGCCCCAGGGCCAGGCGGCGATCGCCACATGCACGGTGGCGCCGACGGTGGAGATGCCCATCTTTTCCGAGCCGTAGAAGGCGATCGGGCGCAGATAGCACGACTCGAGCTTGTTCGCGCGCACGACCTCCTTCTGTGCCTCCATGAGTTCATCCTTGGAGTAGGGGATGTCCATCATGTAGATCTTGCCGGAGTTGATCAGGCGCTGGGTGTGCTCGGCCAGGCGGAAGATCGCGGTGCCGCTGACGGTGTTGTAGGCCCGGACGCCCTCGAATACTGCGAGGCCGTAGTGCAGCGAGTGGGTGAGGACGTGCGTGGTCGCCTCGCGCCACGGGACGAGCTTGCCGTCCTGCCAGATGAAGCCGTCGCGGTCAGCCATGGACATGATGAAGATCTCCGCCTGAAATAGGTTCGCTGGATGGTGTCGGTCGCGCCGGAGGGTGAGGCCGTCGCAGAACCCGCAAATTCTAGCGTAAAGCGCCGCCTGCGACGCGTGCCGCGTGCGCCCGCTCGTTGCCTGGCGCGTTCTGCGGCGCCTGCTCGCGCATGCGTCGTGCGCGCCCCGCGGTAGAATGCGGCGCTTGTCGTGGCTGGAGCCGAACGTGAAGGAACGACCCTGGAAACCCAACGTCACCGTCGCGGCGGTGATCGAGCGTGATGGCCGTTTCCTGCTCGTCGAGGAGGAAACCCCAGAGGGCCTGCGCTTCAATCAGCCCGCCGGTCACCTCGAGGAGGGGGAGTCGCTGCTCGATGCTGCAGTCCGCGAGGCGCTGGAGGAAACCGCGCACCGCTTCGTCCCGGAGTATCTGGTCGGGGTCTACCAGTGGACCCGGCCGCAGGGCGATATCACCTACCTGCGTTTCGCCTACGGTGGGCGGGTCGAAGGGGTGGAGGACGGCCGCGCGCTCGACGAGGGGATTGTGCGTGCAGTGTGGATGACGCTGGACGAGGTGCGCGCGACCGCGGACCGGCATCGCAGTCCGCTGATCCTGCAGTGCATCGAGGACTGGCGTGCCGGGCAGCGCCATCCGGTGTCACTGGTGCATCACTGCGCGTCGGCCTGATGCGCGTCGCGGCATTGCTGCTTGTCCTTGTGCCGGCATGCGCGGCCGCGGCCTGGCCGGAGGGGGCGGGAGCGATGGAAGAAGGGGTGGAAGGGGCAGTGAGCGTGCGGGCCGGGGAGCACGCTCAGGTGAGCATCTGCTACAACTACGGCTGCAGTCGCGAAGCTGAGGTGCGGTTTCACCGCGCCCGGCTGCTGCGCCTGGGTGCGCGGCTGGGACAGGCCGCGAACGCTGAGGAAGAGCGCGCCCGCCTCGCAGGGGAGATCGGCATGCTGTACCGGATCGCTGCGACGCAGAGCCCGGTCGCCGCGGACCGGGCGGGGAATTACCTGGATGGCGGCGTGGAGGGGCGCATGGACTGCATCGACCATGCGACCTCCACCACGCGCCTGCTGAGGCTGCTGGAGGCGAGAGGCTGGCTGCGCTTCCACCGTGTGGCGGAGCCAGCGCGGCGTACGCGCTTCATCTTCCAGCATTTCAGCGCAGTGATCGAGGAGCGGTCGGTGGAGAAGGCCGGTCCGAATCCGGGCGGTGCGGATGGCGCGCCGCCCGCCAACGCGTATGTCGTCGACAGCTGGTTCGGCGACAATGGCGAGCCGGCGGTGGTGCTGCCGCTCGTGGAATGGCTCAATGGAGGTGGACCGAATGTCCAGTAAGCAGGACGGAAATGGCATGAAGGTGGTGGTCGGCATGTCCGGCGGGGTCGATTCGTCGGTGACGGCGCTGCTGCTCAAGCAGCAGGGCTACCAGGTGACCGGCCTGTTCATGAAGAACTGGGAGGATGACGACGATTCCGAGTACTGCTCGACGCGGCAGGATCTGGTCGATGTGGCTTCGGTGTGCGACGTCATCGGTATCGACCTCGAGGTGGTCAACTTCAGCGCCGAGTACAAGGACCGCGTGTTCGCCGACTTCCTGTGCGAATACGAGGCCGGCCGCACGCCCAATCCGGATGTGCTGTGCAACTCCGAGATCAAGTTCCGCTGCTTCCTCGATCACGCCATGAAGATGGGCGCCGAGCGCATCGCCACCGGGCACTACGCCCAGGTGCGCGAATGGACCAACGATGGCCGCACCGAATACCAACTGCTCAAGGCCGAGGACGGCACCAAGGACCAGAGCTATTTCCTCTACCGCCTGACCCAGGAGCAATTGGCGAAGACGATGTTTCCGCTCGGCACGCTGTACAAGCGCGAGGTGCGGCGGCGCGCCGAGCAGGCCGGGCTGCACGTCGCAGCCAAGAAGGACTCGACCGGCATCTGCTTCATCGGCGAGCGCCCGTTCCGCGAGTTTCTGATGCGCTATCTGCCGGCGCAGCCGGGCGAGATCCGCGCGCTCGACGACGGGCGCGTGCTGGGTGAGCACCAGGGCCTGATGTACCACACCATCGGCCAGCGCAAGGGGCTCATGATCGGCGGCCTCAAGGGCAACCAGGACGAGGCCGGCGAGCACGACGCCTGGTATGTCGCAGGCAAGGACGTGAAGGCCAACCTGCTCTACGTGGTGCAGGGCCACGACCACCCGGCGCTGCTCAAGGACCGCCTGGTGGCCACTGACCTGAACTGGATCGCTGGCCGCGACCCGCACACCAACTGGGTCTACACGGCCAAACCACGCTACCGCACACCGGACCAGGCGTGCGAGATCGACCGCATCGCCGAAGGGCGTGCCGAGATCGCATTCGCCCAGCCACAGTGGGCGGTGACGCCGGGTCAGAGCGTGGTGGTGTATGAGTCCAAGGTCTGCCTGGGCGGCGGCATCATCGTCTGAGGCCCGGGGCCAGGTCGTTCGAGCGACCGCGCTGGCCCCGGGCCAGCGCGGCATCCCCCGTGCGCACATCGCAGGACGGGGTGAATCTCAGGCGGGCAGTGGCCCGCCGGCCACGGCCAGCGGCGGATGTGCCAGCGCCTGCAGGCGCGCGGCGTAGGTTTCGCAGCGTGCGATGTATTCGCGCGCGCTCTTGGGCATGGTGACGCGCGCCCGTGTGATGTCGGTCACCAGGTTGCGTCCGTGCAGGATCAGACGCAGGCCGTCCGCCGCAAGCTGACGTTCATGCTCGCTGGCTGCTGGCGACAGCATCGCAGAGACCGCGCCCAGATGTTCCGAGGCGACGACGAAGTCAGCCCACACGTCGAAGATGTCGGGGTCGGTGCGCAATGTCTCGCACTTGATCTTGGCGATGCGGGTGAATTCGTACACCAGCGGGGCGAGGTTGTCGAACAGCGGCGCCGCGGAAAACGTGGTCGCCATGATCGCGCCGATGCGGTCGATCTCACGCAGCGCCTGGGCGATCTTGATGTAGCGGCTCTCGTAGAAGGCTTCGACCGGGATCGAGAAGGCGCGGAAGGGCTCGCCCCACAGCTCGTCGATGCCTTCCTCGCCGCTGCGGTGCAGCACCAGGCGACCGAGGGTGAGGGCCTCCTGCAGGCAGCGCCCGCACTCGCGCATCAGCGGGTTGTCGGTGGCGATCTCGACGCCGAGTTCCTGCAGTTCGACCAGTTTGGTGAAGATGTCGGTGGCGCGGTTGAACAGCGCGCCTGCGTACATCGCGCCCTTGACGCGCTTGCGCTCGGGGTCCTGCTCCGACGCGTAGGACTGGCGCGCGTCGTCCAGGCGTCTGCCGGGAATGTTGATGCCGTGCTCGACGTGGTTGAACAGGCGGCGCGTCAGCGCCTGGATGAGCTTCTTCTTGGCGTCGAGGGAGTCCGCCGGCGGCTCGTAGACCTTGAGCCAGTAGCCGTCGTAATGAATGCGCCGAACACCGTCGATGATCTTGACGGTGCCGTCGGGGATGAGCTCTTCCATAGCGGTGTGAGGCCTGAGCGTGTGGGAGAGGTCGAAGGATACGCCGCTGTTCAGGCGCCTCCAATAGCGCCCTGCCGGGCGGCGGCGCGGATCTGGCGTGCGCGCCGGTGCTTGCGCCATTTTGCGCTCACCCGGATGCGCCAGAAGAGTTGCGTACCCCAGTAACTGAGGATGGCGCCCGTAGCCGCCATGATGACCATGCCCACGAGCAGTGGCTGGCCGATGCCGGTGACCCAGTTCCACGCCTGGTTCAGCGAGTCGATCATGCGCAGGGGGCGTTCGACGTCTTCCGGGGTAAGGTCGGGCGGGGTGCGCGTGCCGATGATGCCCGCACCCAGGCGATAGGCGAAGTAGTAGATCGGGCCGTAGGTCAGCGGATTGCTGACCAGGGTCGATGCCGCAGCGATGAGCAGATTTCCGCGCAGCAACAATGAGGCGACCGCGGCGGCCGGGATCTGGGCGATCGGGATCATGAGCCCGAAGAACACCCCCATGGCCACCCCACGCGCGACCGAACGCCGATTCACATGCCACAGCAGCGGATCGTGAACGCGCGGCCCCAGCCAGCGCAGGAGCCGGCTTTGCGTGATTTTTTCACGGGTGGGCAGAAGGCGTTCGAGCATGTTCCGGTCCGGGCAGAAAGCGGCATCTTACGCATTGCGCCGCAAAGCACAAGCGTAGCGCCGCATGGCCGTACGAAACGGTCGCAGGCGGCTGCAAGGTGCTGATTATCCGTCGATGTGACCGTTCCCGCCGTGAGAAATTCACACGCCTGCAGCAGGGTTTCCCCCTGCCCCGCGGTGCCGAGGGCAAGCAGGCGTGTCAGGCGAGGTCGCTCGGGATCACTGCGCGCAGCACGGTCTGGGTTTCGCCTTCGCGGACGCGGTTGGTGAACCACCACAGTGCGCCCTTCTTGATCGTCCAGTCCGCCTCGTGGCCGGAGAGCAGCAGGGCCGCCAGGCGGCCGAGCGCGGGCTGGTGGCCGACCACGAGCGCTGCGCTGCTGGCGTCCGGCCAGCCGGTGGCGGCGAGCAGGTCGGGCACGTTGCCATCCGGCCCGAGCGAGGCGACGATCTGGAAGCTGTCGGTGAATGCGGCGGCTGTCTGCCGGGTGCGCACCGTGGGACTGGCGAGGACCTTGAGCTGCTTCGGGCGGTGCTCGTCCAGCCATTGCGCGATGCGTCGCGCCTGCTTGTGGCCGCGGGGCGTGAGCTCGCGCGTGTGGTCGGGCGTGCCGTCGAAGGCTTCGGCGTGGCGCCAGAGCAGGAGGTCCATGTCGTGCTTCCGGGTGGAGAGGGCCGACATCTTCGTCTATGGCTGTTGCAGCTTGATGACGGGGAAGCCTACCAGGGTTTCCTGCCCGACAGCAGCGGTGCGCTCTCGCGCAGCGCACGCCGCCGCAGGCGTGCATACCGCGCGGCGTGCCAGCCCAGCACGAATGCGGCTGCCGGAGCGAGGCGCGCGTCTGCCGCCACCCAGGCGGCGAGCCGCTGCTGTGCAGCGTCGACGTCCTGCAGGAAGCCGAGTGTGTCCTGGACGACCACGACCGCTTCCAGATAGCGCCGCACCGCCCGTGCGGGGAACAGCGGGGCGAAGAACTCCACCGCGTAGCGCAGTTGCTTGTATCCGATGCGCAGCGCGTGGAGACGGGTCGGCTCGAGGGTCTCGGCCGCCGCTGCGAGCCGTCGCGTGCGCTTGCGCAGCCGGTCCAGGCGCAGACGCGCAAAGGTGCGCAGGTCGGCCGCCTGGATCAGGCTGTCGATGGTGAGGCGGTGGAGGTCGGCTGTGAGTCCGAGCAGCAGGCGGCCCTGGGTGGCCATATCGAGGTTGTGACAGGCGTGTGCGCGCGCTTCCTCACGGGCGCGGCGGACGGTGTTGGCCAGGGCCGAGAAGGAGGCCTCGTCGGCCAGGCCCTCGGGGGCGACCGGGGCGAGCAGTTCGGCGTGGAACACATCGAGGTCGCGGGCGTCGCCGAAGCGGTTGGCGTTCTCGCGCAGGCGCACGCTCCAGTCTGCGACGAAGGTGGCCGGCAGCGCCGGCGCGAAGAGCTTGAGCAGGGCGCGCAGGCGGCGCTGCGATACGCGCAGCTGGTGGATGAAATCGGCTGCGATGCTGTCCGGGTCCGTGTGCTCGAGCGCACCGGCAGCGTTGGCCTGCCATTGACGGACGCAGGAGAAGGCGAGGGTGCGGAAGGCATCGACCGCGTTCTGCGTGGCGTCGATCGCGGACGGCTCGGCACGCACTGCAGTGGACGGCGTGCCGAGGAACAGCCGGTAGCCGCGCTCTGCCTTGGAGAGGTCCGCAGGCATCAGCGGCAGGTCGCTGGCGAGGGTTTCGGCGAGTTCGATCAGGTCCAGCGGCTGCCCGGCTTCGAGCTCGAGTTCGAGCTCGCAGATGGGGGCGCTGCGCTCAACGCCGTCGGGTGTGTGCAGGCTCACCTCGCCGGTGTCGATCATCATCAGGATGCGCAGGTCTTCGCGCGGGCTGTACACGCGCGTTTCACGCCGGAAACGCGTGGTGAACACGGGCACCAGCGCGTCGTGGTGGCGCGCGAGCAACTGTGCCGCTTCGGGCTGGTCGATCGCGCCGAAATCGAACGCGCCGGTGTAGTCCTGCTCCCACTCCGGGCGCTGGGACAGGCCGCCACTGGACACCGCGGCACACTTGACCGTCTGTAACTGGCGACGTCCCTGGCGGCGGATGCGCAGCGCCACCTTGCGTGCCTTGAGTTGCAGCGCGGGGGTGTCGAAATAGGTGTTGTCCAGCGTCACCGCGTTGCCAAGCTTCTGCGCGGCGCTCACCAGCGGATGGCGCCGGAGTGCGGGCAGTGCGCGGTGGGGCAGGGCAAGCTTGAGTTCGATCTCGTGGCTCATGGTGATCGCCCCGTGGGGGCGTCGGAAGAAAGGGCGCCTGAATTCTAGACGCCCCGTTGTGGTGCGTCATGCTCGGTTTCGTGACATACGCGTCCGCGTTCGGCATTCACTCGCCGAACACCTCCCGCCACAGGGCGATCACCGGGGCGCGTGCGTGCCCGGCTTCTTCGGGTACCACCCGCGACGGGCGGTCATTCAGGCGCTGGCGGTGCTGCAGGCGACGCAGTTCGCGATAGCTGTCGGCGCAGGCGGCGGCCAGTTCGCGGGGGATCAGGCCGAGCTCGCCGGCGATGCGCAGCAGTGCGATGTTGCCGAGGTTGCCGGTCAGTTGCGGGTGGTCGTGGCTGAAGCCCAGCACCAGATACTGGATCAGGAACTCGACGTCGATCAGGCCGCCCGGATCGTGCTTCAGTTCGAATGTGCCATCCCCCTTGCTGCCGTGCGCATCGCGCATCTTGTTGCGCATCGCCAGCACCTCGGCGCGCAGCGCATTGCGGTCGCGCTGCATGCGCAGCACCTCGCAGCGGATGCGCTCGAAGGCCTCGCCGATGGCGCGGTCGCCCGCGGAAAAGCGGGCCCGGGTCAGCGCCTGGTGCTCCCACACCCAGGCCGATTCGCGTTGGTACTTGCGGAAGGCGTCCAGGGAGGTGACGATCAGGCCGGACTCGCCGTTCGGACGCAGGCGCAGGTCGGTATCGAAGAGCTGGCCGGCGGCGGTCTGGCTGGAGAGCCAGGTGTTGGTGCGCTGCGCGAGCCGCGTGTAGACCTCGGGGGCTTCGGGCGCGTCGTCGTCGAAGAGGAAAACGATGTCCAGGTCGGAGGCGTAGCCGAGCTCCTTGCCACCGAGCTTGCCGTAGCTGACGACGGCGAAACGCGGCGCCTCGCGGTGGCGGATCTTGATCCGACGCCAGCACAGCGGCAGCGTGAGATCGAGCATGATGTCGGCGAGCTCGGAGAGGTGATCGGCGAGCTTTTCCACCGTGAGCAGGCCAGCGATGTCCTGCGTGAGCAGGCGGAACACCTGGGCGTGGTGCTGCTCGCGCATCACGTCCATCTGGCGCTCCATGTCGGGTTCGAGCGTCTCCAGCTCGGCGGCCAGGCTGGTGCGGAAGGCGGCCCAGTCCGGGGGCGTGTCGAGATTGCGCGAATCGAGCATCTCGTCGAGCAGGATGGGATGCCGGGTGAGGAACTGTGCCGCCCAGCGCGATGCGCTCATCAGGTCGGCGACGCGCTGCAGCGCCTGCGGGTATTGCTGCAGCAGCGCGAGGTAGGCGCCGCGGCGGCCGATTGCCTCGATGAGGTCGAGCATCCGCGCCAGGGTGTCGTCCGCTCCGGGCTTGGTGGCTGCGGCCTCGACCATGCGCGGCACCAGCGCGTCGAAGCGGCTCTTGATGTTGTTGGGCAGCTGGCGGTAGCGCGGGCTGGCGTGGATTGCGGCGAGACGCTCGGCGCCGGCGCCGGGATGCAGGTAGCCTAGCCCCGCAAGCGCATCGGTTGCTGCGTCGCGGTCCTCCGCGTTGGACCACACGGCGTCCAGGCTGTGATCCTCTTCCGACGGATCGCCGAACACATGGTCGAAGTGGCGGCTCACGACCGTGCGATGTGCCGCAAGCACCGTCTGCAGGGCAGGGTAGTCGGCGAAACCCATGGCCTCCGCGATCCGCGCCTGGTCTTCCGTGTTTGCGGGCAGATCGTGCGTCTGTGCGTCGTCGAGGTACTGCAACCGATGCTCGAGTCGGCGCAGGAAGACGTAGGCCGAGGACAGCTCGGCCACCGCCTCGGGGGAGAGAATGCCGCGTTCGGGGAGCATTTCGAGCACCTTGAGCGTTGGGCGCACCTGGAGCGCGATGTCGCGGCCGCCCCGGATGAGCTGGAACACCTGGGCGATGAACTCGATCTCGCGGATGCCGCCCGGGCCGAGCTTGACGTTGTTCACCCGGTCGCGGCGAGCCACCTCGCGGCGGATCTGCGCATGCAGGTCGCGCATCGCGTTGATCGCGCCGAAATCGAGATACTTGCGGAATACGAATGGACGGGCGATGTCGCGCAGCTCGGGCCAGCGCTGACCGAGCAGCACGCGCCCCTTGATCCAGGCGTAGCGTTCCCACTCGCGGCCCTGGGTGAAGAAGTAGTTCTCCAGCATGTCGAAGCAGCACACCAGCGGGCCGGAGTCGCCGTTCGGGCGCAGACGCATGTCGACCCGGAACACCTGGCCGTGCTCGGTGATCTCGGCCAGGGCCTGGATGAGCTGCTTGCCGAGGCGCTCGAAAAACTCGAAATTGCTGATGACCTTCTTGCCGCCGGTATCGCCGTCTTCCGGGTAGACGAAGATCAGGTCGATGTCCGAGGACACGTTGAGCTCTCGCCCGCCGAGCTTGCCCATGCCGATCACCAGCAGCTCCTGCTCCCAGCCGGTGGGTGAGAGCGGCTGGCCGTAGCGCTCGACGAGTCCAGCGTGCAGCACGTCGTGTGCGTGCCGGATCGCGGTTTCGGCGAGCAGCGTCATGGTCTGGGTGACCTCGGCCAGCGGGGCGGCGAGCGCCAGATCGCGCACGATGAGGTGGCACAGCACCCAGGTCCGCAACTGGCGCAGGGCGGGGCGCAACGCGGCGTCCCCACCGCCGTGCACCTGCTCGCGTTCGGCAATGAAGCGCTGCATCTGGGCTTCGCCGATCGGTGCCGACATGCTCGCGACCAGCGCGGGTCCGAGCCAGGGCTGGCTGTCGAGCATGCGCGACAGATAGCGCGACATGCGCCGGGCCTGCTGCACTTCCGGGGGCAGGCCTGGCGCGCTGGCGCTGGGGAGGGTGGACATGGCGTGGCTCCAGTGCGGACGCGGATCGTTGGTAGAATGCGGCCGTTCCGGCGCAATGCCCGCCGGTACCGCAGAGACGTCCATTTTATCCGCCCGCGCAGCCGGCCGGCATGACGATCGTGGCGATGTGCCACACAGCTATCGAGCATTTCCCTGAACACGCAAGATTCTGGCTCGGCCGCAGCTCCTCCGCCCCCCGTGGCGGTTTCGGTGTCGCCTCCGCGCACGGCGGAGCGGCTGCGCCGTGCGTTCGCGCGCGCTGCGTTCGCACTCGTGCTGCTGTGGTGTGCCGGGGCTTCGCTGATGCTCGTGGCGCGCCATGTCCTGCTGCCCGCGGTGGGCGAGTTTCGCGGGCCGATCGAGCGTGCGCTGGCGGCGCAGATCGGCCTGCCGGTCTCCATCGGCCAGCTTGAGGGCGGCTGGGCGGGGTGGCGTCCGCGCCTGCGCATGGCCGACATCGGCATCGCCGACGTCGACGGCCGGCCCGCGCTCACCCTGCGGGCGGTCGATGCCACGCTGGCGTGGAGCTCGCTGCTTCGCCTGCGGCCCTATTTCCACCGCCTGGAAATCGTCGCCCCCGAGCTTGCGCTGCGCCGTGATGCAGAAGGCATGCTGCATGTCGCCGGCGTGCCTGTTCGTGGAGGCGGGCCGGATGGCGCGGGGCTGCAATGGCTGTTCGCACAGCGCCAGATCTTCATCCATGGCGCGCGGCTGAGCTGGGAGGACGAGACCCGGGCCGCGCCGCTGCTCGTGCTCGACAAGGTGTCGTTTCGTCTTGACCGGCGCGGCTTCGCCACGCGCATGGCGTTCGAGGCCGAACCTCCCCCCGCGATCGCAGCGCGCCTGAGCGTACGTGCCGAGGTGCGCGAACTGGATCTGACTGGCGGCGCGCGCGCGCCGCTCGCGCACGTTCGCGGCAGTTTTCATGTGGCGCTGGACGAGGCCGAGCTCGGTGCATGGCGGCCATGGCTCGACTATCCCCTGCCGCTCGACGGCCGCGGCGCGGCGCGGGCCTGGATCGATGCGGACGGAAGGGGAGGTTTTGCGCTTACTGCGGATCTCGCGCTCTACGGCGTGCGCACCCGGCTCGCCGAAGGGCTGTCTGAACTGGCGCTGAAGCGGCTGGAAGGCAGGCTGGGCCTTGCGCGTGATGCGAAGCATTGGCGGGTGAGCACACATGCGCTGGCGCTGGAGCAGGACGCGGGCTTGCGCCTGGCCCCCGCCGACCTGATGTTCGAGCTCGCGCACGGCGAGGAGGATGGCGCTGCGGCGGCGGGCGGGCAGTTGCGCGCAAACCGGCTCGATTTCGCCGCGCTGGCGGCGCTTGCCGCACACCTGCCGCTCGACGAGGGGGTGCGCGCACGCCTGGCGGGCTTCGAGCCTCGCGGACGGGTGAACGACCTGCGTCTGTCGTGGCAGGGCCCCGCCGCGGCGCCCGCGCACTGGGCGCTGGCGGCACGGTTCGAGGGGCTGGGGGTGCGGGCGCAGGCGAATCTTCCTGGCATGGGCGGTCTGTCGGGAAGTGTCGAGGGGGATGGCGAACGTGGCCGCTTCCGTCTCGACGGCGAGGACATGCACATCGATCTACCGGCCGTGTTCGAACAGGGGCGGCTCGATTTCGCGCGTTTCCGTGCCGATGGTGGCTGGTCGCAGCGTGAAGGCAGGCTGGAGGTGGTGCTGGACGGAGCCGAGTTCGAGAACGCTGACGCGGCGGGCAGCGCATCGGGTCGTTACTGGCCCGATGGCGGGGCGGGCGAGATCGACCTGCAGGCCAGACTGCACCGGGCCGAGGGCACCTCGGTTTGGCGCTATCTGCCCAGCGTGGTCAATGCGCACACACGGGCATGGGTGCAGCATGCGATCCGTCAGGCGACGGTGCCCGAGGCGCGCCTGCGGCTGAAGGGCGCCCTGTCGGATTTTCCTTTCCGCGATGGCAGTGGACAGTTCCTGGTCACGGTGCGGATTACCGATGCCGTGCTTGACTACGCGCCGGGCTGGCCCGGTATCGAGGGCATCGCCGGCGAGCTTCGCTTCGAGGCAGCGGGCATGCGCATGGCGGCAAGCCAGGGCAGGATCCTCGGGGTCGCGCTGCGCGATGTGGTGGCCGAGATCCCTGACCTGGATGCGCGGCCGACGCCCGTCATGCAGATCCGGGGGCAAGCAGCCGGCGCGACTGCAGATTTTCTGCGCTTCGTGGCCGAGAGCCCGGTCGCCCGGCGCGTGGGCCGGTTCACTGCAGGTATCGCCGCCCAGGGCGAGGGGGTGCTCGCGCTCGAACTGGACATGCCGTTGCACGCGGTTGCCGAGACCCGCGTGGGTGGAGATTTCCGCTTTGCCGGCAACCGCATCCGCCTGCTGGAGGCGTTGCCTGCACTTGAGGGTGCGGCGGGGCAGATCCGGTTTACTGGGGATTCGCTCTCCATCCCCGAGGCGCGTGCCCGCTTGTTCGGACACCCGCTGCGGTTGGTCGCGAAAACGCTGAAGGACGGCGGCGTCCGCTTCGAAGCCAGCGGCAGGGCAGGCGCCGATGCGGTACGCGCGGCCTACGACCTGCACCTGCTCAACGCAATCTCGGGGGATGTGGGCTGGAAGGCCGCGGTTTCGGTGCAGGGGCAGGGTACGCAGGTCGAAGTGAGCTCCGATCTCGTCGGTCTGTCCTCCAGCCTGCCTGCGCCGCTGAACAAATCGGCCGGTGAGGCATGGGCGACGGAGTTCCGCTTCGAGCATTCCGGGCCTGATGCGGCTGAAACCTACGCCTTGCGCGCAGGCGCGCTGCTGCGCGCGGCCCTCAGCCGGCAGGAGGGTGCGCACCCCGCGCTGCGTGGCGGTGTAGCGCTGGGGCGGGCGACGGTCGATGCACCACCGGCTTCGGCCGACGGGGTGCGCATTGCGGCCGTGCTCGACCGGCTCGACCTCGATGCCTGGCAGCGGGCGCTTGAATCGGGGGGCGGCGAGATGCCTGCGATCGGCGAGGTGCCTGCGTGGTCGGAAGTTGCCCTGGCGGCGGATGAGCTGAGCGTTCTCGGGCAGACCCTCAAGGCGGTCGATCTGCGCGCCACGGCGGACGCCGGGGGGTGGAAGGCGCGCCTTGAGAGCGATGTCGCCGATGGCGAGTTCGACTGGCGCCATGCGGGCAGCGGCGCGCTGTTGGCGCGCTTCCGCCACCTGAGCCTGGTGCGCGGTGCGGATGCGCGCAAGGGCACGGAGGACGCAGCCGTGGCGGATGGCGAGCCAGAGCCTGCTGGGGACGAGGTGGCGGCAGAAGGGCGCGACCCGGGCAGTCTGCCTGCGCTTGACATCGTCGCCGAGCGTTTCGTGCTCGACGGACTGGAACTCGGCCGGCTGGAACTCCTTGCCCGCAACCGCGGCAGGTTGTGGCAGCTCGAGCGCCTTGCGCTCGACAACGAGGATGGCCGGGTGGTCGGCCACGGTGAATGGCGGTCATCGGGCCTGCAACGTACGCAGCTCGAATTCACCCTCTCGACTTCCAGCATGGGGCAGCTGGTGCGCCGCTTGGGCTACGCAGACGTTGTGCGCGGGGGCGCCGCCGATCTGTCCGGCCGCCTTGCCTGGCGCGGGGCGCCTACGCGCATCGACCATCCGACGCTTTCGGGTGCGCTCCAGTTCGAGACGGGTGCCGGGCAGTTCAACAAGCTCGAGCCCGGCGTCGGGCGTCTGCTCGGCATCCTAAGCCTGCAGTCCCTGCCGCGCCGGATCACGCTCGATTTCCGTGACGTGTTCTCGGAGGGATTCGCCTTCGACCGCATTTCCGGTAGCATCGAACTCGCTTCCGGTGTCCTGCGTACCGACGACCTCGACATCCGCGGGCCCGCGGCGCGGGTGCGCATGAGCGGCACGGCGGACGTGGTCGCCGAAACCCAGGATCTGCAGGTGTTCGTCCAGCCGACCCTGTCCGAATCGGTGGCGATTGGTGCAGCGGCGGGGCTGCTGAACCCGGCCGTGGGGGTCGTGACCTATCTCGCGCAGAAGGTGCTGAGCGATCCGATCGAGAAGCTCTTCACCTTCGAGTATTCGATCACCGGCAGCTGGAGTGATCCGCTGGTGGCGCGACGGACCGGTGCCGAGGCGCGGCCGGCGCAGTAGGCATCGTGTGCAGACCTTGCCGATCCCGTTTCCCGGGCCGTTCCGGCCCATCCTCTTCTCGCGAACTTCGCCAGGCCAACCGTTTGCAATTGAGCACCGAAATGACGCAGCAGACTCCCGCTTCGACCGTGCACATCGCAGCCATCCAGACCGTATCCGGCCCCGATGTACAGGCCAACCTGGAACAGATCGCCGGCCTGGTGGCCGAGGCCGCCGCGGCGGGCGCGCGGCTGGTCGCGCTGCCGGAGTACTTCCCGCTCATCAGCGCCGATGAGGGCGCCAAGGTGCGCATCCGTGAGCGCGCGGATGGCGGGCCGCTGCAGGACTTCCTCGCCGATATGGCGCGGCGCCATGGTGTGTGGCTGGTGGGCGGCACCATCCCGCTCGAGTCCGGCGCGCCGGAAAAGGTGCGCAACACCACCCTCGTGTTCGATGACTGCGGCCGGCAGGTCGCGCGCTACGACAAGATTCACCTGTTCGGCTTCCAGCGCGGCGAAGAGCGTTATGACGAGTCCGCCACGATCGAGGCGGGCGATGCGGTGCGTTGCTTCGACACGCCCTTCGGTCGGGTCGGACTCTCCGTCTGCTACGACCTGCGCTTTCCCGAACTCTTCCGTGCCATGGGACCGGTCGATCTGATCGTGCTGCCCGCGGCCTTCACCCACACCACCGGCCGCGCACATTGGGAGGTGCTGTTGCGCGCGCGCGCGATCGAGAATCAGTGCTACGTGATGGCGCCTGCGCAGGGTGGCAGGCACCCGAGCGGACGCGTGACCTGGGGGCACACCATGATCATCGACCCCTGGGGCGAGGTGCTCGCCTGCCGCGAGGAAGGCCCGGGGGTGGTGCTCGCCGCGCTGGATCCGGCCAGAATCGCCGCAGTCCGTGAGAGTCTCCCGGCGCTGGCGCATCGGCGATTGGGCTGAGCCGCGCGGTGACGGCGCGTGCGCCCGGCCAGTACCTATGCGTTGACGGCCGCTCGCGTGAGCGGTGGGTAGCGCTGGATGATCGTTTTCGTCGCGTGCCGGTCGAAGCCGGCATGAACAACAAGGAATTCCGATGAGCAAGAGCCAGAACCCCCTCAAGGTCGCCGACCGTTACCTGCTGTCGCCTTACGGCCTGGGCGGGGCAGAACTCGAGAAGACCTTCCGCAAGCTGATGCGGCACGACATCGATTTTGCCGACCTGTACTTCCAGTACCAGCGCTCCGAGGCCTGGAGTCTGGAAGAGGGCATCGTCAAGTCGGGCAGTTTCGATATCGAGCAGGGTGTGGGTGTGCGTGCGATCAGCGGCGAGAAGACCGCCTTCGCCTACTCCGACGACATTTCGGTCGACGCCCTCATCGACGCGGCCACCGCCACGCGCGCGATCGCCGCGGCGGGGGAGCAGCGTGAGGTCGGCATCCGGCCGCACAAGCTGCGCACCCGCCTGTACCGCGCCGATGATCCGCTCGACTCGCTGGACGATACCGCCAAGGTCCGGCTGCTTGAGCGCCTGGAGGGGTTCGCCCGTGATGCGGATGCGCGTGTGTCCCAGGTCATGGCGCACATCGCCGGCTCCTGGGAGGTGGTGATGGTGGTGCGCAGCGATGGCCACCAGGCCGCCGACGTGCGCCCGCTGGTGCGTGTGTCGATCACCGTGATCATGGAGGACAACGGTCGCCGCGAGCAGGGCAGCGCCGGCGGCGGCGGGCGCTACGACTACGGCTTTTTCACCGACGAGCGCCTGCAGGAGTATGCGCAGGCCGCGGTGCACCAGGCGCGCGTGAACCTGGGCGCCGATCCCGCACCGGCCGGCACCATGCCGGTGGTGCTCGGGCCGGGCTGGCCGGGCATCCTGCTGCACGAGGCGATCGGTCATGGCCTGGAGGGTGATTTCAACCGCAAGGGCAGCTCGGCGTTTTCGGGGCGGATCGGCCAGCAGGTGGCCGCAAAGGGCGTCACCGTGGTCGATGACGGTACGCTGCCCGACCGTCGCGGTTCGCTCTCGATCGACGACGAGGGCAACCCTACCGCGCGTACCGTGTTGATCGAGGACGGCGTCCTCACCGGCTACATGCAGGACATGATGAACGCGCGTCTGATGGGCATGGGCCTCACCGGCAACGGCCGGCGCGAGTCCTTTGCCCACCTGCCGTTGCCGCGCATGACCAACACCTACATGCTCAACGGCGACCGGGACCCGCAGGAGATCATCAAGTCCGTGAAGAAGGGGCTGTATGCGGCCAATTTCGGCGGCGGTCAGGTGGACATCACCTCGGGCAAGTTCGTGTTTTCGACCTCCGAGGCGTACCTGATCGAGAACGGCAAGGTCACGCGCCCGGTCAAGGGTGCGACGCTGATCGGTAATGGGCCGGATGCGCTGACCAAGGTGAAGATGGTCGGCAACGACATGGCGCTCGACCCGGGCGTGGGCACCTGCGGCAAGGACGGCCAGAGCGTGCCGGTGGGCGTCGGCCAGCCGACCCTTCGCATTGACGGCCTGACCGTGGGTGGGACGGCCTGAGGTTCAGGGAGCCGGCGGCCCCTCGCGGAAGAGGCCGGGCGTGAGCCCGTGGCGCTGCAGCAGGCGGTAGAACTCGGTGCGGTTGCGCTCCGCCAGGCGCGCTGCGTCGGAGACGTTGCCCGCGGTGAGCTTGAGCAACTGGATCAGGTAGTTGTGTTCGAAGCGACGCTTGGCCTCGGTGTAGCCGAGTGCCTCGATCGGTTGCACCCGCAGCGCGCGCTCAACCAGGGCGCGCGGGATCACGGGCGTGGTTGCAAGCGCGCACACCTGCTCGACGACGTTGTGCAGCTGGCGCACGTTGCCCGGCCAGGGGGCGGTGCTCAGCGCCTCCAGCGCCTCCGGCGCGAAGCCGCCCAAGCGCTTGCCGTATTTCTGCGCCAGGCCGCGCAGGAAGTGCGCGGCGAGCAGCGGGATGTCCTCGCGGCGCTCGGCCAGCGTGGGCAACTCCAGGCTCACCACGTTGATGCGGTAGTACAGATCCTCACGGAACTGCCCCTCGCTCAGCGCGGTATCGAGATCGCGATGGGTTGCGGACAGGATGCGCAGGTCCACCGGCTGGGCGTGTGTGGCGCCGACCGGTCGTACCGCGCGTTCCTGCAGTACCCGCAGCAGCTTGACCTGCAGCGCGGGCGGCATGTCGCCGATCTCGTCGAGGAACAGCGTGCCCCCATGCGCGGCCTGGACCAGGCCGGTGTGCGCAGTGCTCGCCCCGGTGAAGGCGCCGCGCACGTGGCCGAAGAGCTCGGACTCGAGCAGGGGCTCGGGGATCGCGCCGCAGTTGATCGCGATGAAGGGCGCGGCGGCGCGCGGGCTGGCAAGGTGGATGGCGCGGGCGAGCACTTCCTTGCCGGTGCCGCTGGCGCCGCGGATCAGCACGCTGGCGTCGGAGGCTGCGACCAGCCGGGCCTCGTCGAGCAGGGCGTGCATGCGTGTGCTGCGGCTGATGATGTCCGCACGCCAGCCGGCATCGACCTGGGCCGGGCTCTGATCGGCCGGGGTGCCGTGCGACAGGGCCTGCGCGATGCGCTGCAGCAGGTCGCGGCTGTCGAAAGGCTTGGTCAGGTAGCCGGCCACGCCGTGTGAGGTGGCCTCGACGGCGTCCGGGATGCTGCCGTGCGCGGTGAGCAGAATCACGGGCAGTGCAGGGTGCTGGGCGCGGATGTCCCGGAACAGCGCCAGTCCGTCCCCATCCGGCAGTCGGACGTCGCTGAGCACGAGGTCGAAGCGGTCGATGCTCAGGTGCGCGCGTGCCTGTGCCGCATTCTCGGCGCTGACCACCTGATAGCCGCTGGCGCGCAGCCGCATGCCGAGCAGCCGCAGCAGATCGGGGTCGTCGTCGACCACCAGCAAGCGCGCGCGCGTCTGCGTTGTACCCCGTCGGCCTGCGAGTTCGACGCTCATCGATCGAGTCCGGGTGTGGCCGGGGCCGGAAGACGGCGTTCGATCTCGCCGAGTGCGTCGAGCTTGTGCTGGAGTGCGTCCCGCGCGAGCAGGGCTTCTGCCAGCGCCGCCTCCAGCGCCTGGGCCCTTGCGTCCCGGTCGGCGATGGCCGCGTCGCGCTCGCGTACGAGCTGCTCGTTGTGTGCGATCAGGCGTTGCCGCTCGCGGATCTGCTCGAGCAGCGCGCGCGCGTAGGGGTGGTGCGCGCGGGCTTCGGTGCTGCCATCGGCGAGCAGGCCTTCGAGCGCACGGCGGGCCTGCTGCAGCCGCGCCTGTCCGGGCTGCAGAGCCTGCACTGCGGTATGCAGACGCTCCTGGGCGGCTTCATGTGCGCTGGTGTCGGCGGGCGCGGTGACGATTGCCCCGGGGGATGTCGTGCGATCGTGGAGGCCGGTGCAGCCGGCCAGGGAGATGCAGGCCATCGCCGTGGCCCGGAGCAGGAGCGTGGCGGGGCGGCGGTGGCCGGTGAGGCGGTGGCCGGTGAGGTGGTGGCCGGTGAGGCGGTGGCCGGTGAGGCGGGCACGGTGCTGTTCAGGCATATGGCAGCTCGATTCGGAAATGCGCCCCGCAGGCGCTCGGGAGAGCACGTACCCTGCCCTGGTGGGCCGTGACGAATTCACGCACGATGGCCAGGCCGATCCCGTTGCCCTGGACCGGGGCGGGGGGATTGTGGCGTCCCTGATAGAAGGGTTCGAATACGCGTTCGAGTTCGTCGGGGTCGATGCCCGGTCCTTCGTCCAGACAGTCGACGACGACCTGTTCGCCGTCGCTGCCGGCGAGCAGTTCGATGCGCCCGCCCATCGGGCTGAAGGCGATGGCGTTGGTCAGCAGGTTGGCGAAGGCGATGCGCAGCTTGCCGGCATCGGCGCGCACGGCCGGGGCGTCGCCACGGACATGGATGCTGACCTCCCGGCTCTCGGCAAGCAGGCGCTGTTCGGCGCCGACCTCACGCAGCAGCGGCAGCAGGGCGGTGTCACGCAGATCCAGCCTGCGCGCATCGAACTGGCTCGCGTTGTATTGCAGGAGCTGCTCGATGCGTGACTGCAGCGCCTGCGTACTGTGTTCCAGAATGCTCGCGACCTCGCGCTGGCGCGCGTCGAGCTCGCCGAGCACGCCGTCGGAGAGCAAGGCGATGCCTTCGCGTAGCGAGGCCAGCGGGGTTTTAAGCTCGTGCGAGACGTGGCGCAGCACCCGGTTGCGGTTCGCTTCCAGTTCGGCGAGGCGCAGGCGCAGCCAGTCGAGGCGTTCGCCGAGCTGGCGCAGGTCGGCCGGGCCGGCGATGCGGATCGGCTCACTGAGCCGGTTCTCGCCGAGCGCGCCGATCGCCTGTTCGATACGCACGAGGGGGCGCAGCAACCACCAGGCGCTCGCCGCGGCGAGCAGGGCGGAGACGGTGAGCGCGATGGCAATCTGGAGGATCACGCTGTCGCGGGCTGCGTCCAGGGACTGCAACAGCGCCTGGTTGCGCTGCGCGAGGTTTGCGCGCAGCTGCCGGTCCAGCGCTGCGGCCTGTACGGACAGGGCGGTGAAGTCCTCGTCGAGGAGTGGCATGGGGGCGCCGCCCTGTCCGGCGAGGATGGCGCGGTGGATGCGCATCGCGGCCTCACGCCAGGCAGCGAGGGGCCCGGAAGGGCTTCCCGCGCTGGATTCGAGGGTGGCGATCGTGATCTGGGCGTCGTCGAGCGCTACCTGGAAGCGCTCGACGAGCGCGTGGTCACCGAGCACGATGAACTGGCGCGCCGCGCGCTCGAGATCGACGCTGCGCTCGGACAGTCTTGCGGTAGCGGCGCTCAGCGTCAGCGCGGTGTGGTTTTCATCATGGATCCGGTGGGCCAGGGCTTCGATGCTCAGCCACCCACTCACCGTGATGGTGCTCAGGATGCCGGCCACCAGCAGGAAGCCAAGCAACAGGATGGCGCGGAAGGACAGGCGTGGCATGGAAGCTGCTCTGCGGAAAACGGTGGGGTTTGCTTGAACGCGCGCCCACTCCACGCTTCGTTCGATTCATGACGATCGAGTGGCGCTGGAGCAGCCGACCCGCGCGAGTCTAGGCCAGGAAACGCCCCGGGCAGAGCGTGCAAATGCAAGCCAACGTAAGCGCCGTGCGGGTGTCGCCTGCGGGCGACATGTGCAAGCGCGGGCGCTTCAGCGGCTTGCGTGTCCACGCAGAAAAACTGTCGCCATCGCCCGACAGTTCTTCCCCTGCAGCCTGGATGAGGCTCCGTCCCGCGCCGGACTGCGGTTGCCAAGTATCTGAGCACAATGCCGATTTCTGCGCAGGCATGGTGTTTGCTAGAAGGGTATGGTCTGTAGCGCCAGGGCTGCAGCCCCGACTCAAGGAGAAATCATGTTCAACAAGCCCAATCTGTTCCACAAAAGCAGCGAAACCGCCTCCAGCCGCAGCAACGGGCGCCCGGCGGGGAGCGGCACCGCTGCCAGTTCAGCGACGGCTTTCGGTGAGCGCCAGTCTTCCGCGGCCACGCCGGAGACCGCCCGCACCAGCCCGCAAACAGGCACCACGGCTGGGCGCGACGACGTCGGCGAGCGGTTGGAGGAAAAGGCGGGTGCGCCTGCCGCAGAGGGCACGGGGGAGAGCCGCCTGATCGTTGGCCCGGAGGTAAAGCTCAAGGGCGCCGAGATCCTGGATTGCGACACGCTGGTGGTGGAAGGTCGGGTCGAGGCCACGATGGACAGCCGTGTGCTGCGCATCGCGGAGAAGGGCGCCTACAAGGGTACGGTCGGCATCGACATTGCCGAGATCCACGGCCACTTTGAGGGCGAGCTCACGGCGCGCAAGCAACTGCTGATTCACGCCACCGGGCGCGTGAGCGGCAAGATCCGCTACGGCAAGATCCTGATCGAGGAAGGCGGGGAGTTGTCGGGCGATGTGCAGGCGCTGAGCGCCGTCGCCAAGGAGGGGTTGCGCGCGATCGAAGGCAAACCTGCCGAGCCGCGCCCACTCGCCGCCGTGGCGGGCTGAGGCGACACTCAGCGAGATCGGGTGGCCTCGTTGGGCGGGGGGCGGACCGCCGCGGCGAGTTGCTGAGGCGTCCAGGTCCAGTGCTTTTCCCAGGCGGTGCGCACGAGGTTGGGGTACTGCGGTTTGCCCAGGCTGCCGTTGTAGCGGCCGAGGGCGCGGAAGAGGTCACCCTTCTCGATGTCGAGGTAGTGGCGCAGGATGGTGCAGCCGTAACGCAGGTTGGTGCGCATGTGAAAGAGGTTGTCGTCCTCGCGGCCGATGACCTTGATCCAGAATGGCATCACCTGCATGTAGCCGCGTGCACCTGCCGACGAGATCGCGTATTTCCGGAAGGCGCTCTCGACCTGGATCAGGCCCAGCACCATCTGCGGGTCCAGCCCGGCACGGGTGGCCTCGTAGTGGATGCTGGTGAGGAGTTCCGTGCGGTAGGCCTCGTCCGGGATGCGCTTCGCCAGCCGGCGTGACATCTCGGCGAGCCATTGCGCGCGCTCGCCAGCATCCGGAATCGGCAGCGTCGGTGCCGCGGCATCGCTGACTGCGGCATATAGCGCGGCGCGTACGCTCGCGGCCATGGGCTCGTACTGCTGCGCCCCGGCGTGTGCGCCGCCGGCCGCCACCGCGAACGCACATGCGGCGGCGAACTGGCGGAACGGGGCGGGTAAAGGGCGCATGCGGATCTTCCCGCGCTCAGCCCTGGTTCAGGCGCTCGAGCACATGGCCCAGGATTTCCCCGGCGGGCGGCTTGACCGCTTCGGCGTCGCGCCGGCCCTGGTACTCGACCACGCCTTCCTTGAGGCCGCGGTCGCCGATGGTGACGCGGTGCGGCACGCCGATCAGTTCCCAGTCGGCGAACATCACCCCGGGACGCTCGTCGCGGTCGTCGAGGATGGCGTCCACGCCAGCGGCGATAAGCGCGTCGTAGAGCTTTTGCGCCTCGTCGCGCACGGCCTCGGACTTGCCCCAGCCCACCGGGCAGATCACCACCTCGAAGGGCGCGATCGCGCGCGGCCAGAGGATGCCGCGGGCGTCGTGGTTCTGCTCGATCGCGGCGCCCAGAATGCGGGTGACACCGATGCCGTAGCAGCCCATTTCGAAGTGCTTGGGCTTGCCGTCCTCGTCGAGGAAGGTGGCATTCATCGCCTTGGAGTACTTGGTGCCGAGGTAGAACACGTGGCCGACCTCGATGCCGCGCTGGATGGCGAGCACGCCCTTGCCGTCGGGGCTGGGGTCGCCTTCGACCACGTTGCGGAGGTCGGCGACCAGGTCGGGCTCGGGCAGGTCGCGGCCCCAGTTGACGCCGGTGAAGTGGAAATCCGCGTCGTTGGCGCCGCAGATGAAATCGGCCATGTGGGCGACGGTGCGGTCGGCAATGACCTTGACCGGCTTCTTCAGGCCGAGGGGGCCGAGATAGCCCGGCTTGCAGCCGAAGTGCTCGAGGATCTCGGCTTCGGTCGCGAAGCGGAAGCCCGCCTTCAGGCCTTCCAGCTTGCCGGCCTTGACCTCGTTCAGCGCATGGTCGCCGCGCACCAGCAGCAGCCACACGGTGACGCCAGCGGGTTTGCCCTTTTCGTCGATGTCGTCGGTGGCGAGCACCAGCGACTTCACCGTGGTCGCGAGCGGTACACCGAGCAGTTTGGCGACGTCCTCGCAGGTGGCCTTGCCCGGTGTGGGGGTCTTCTCGAGCGCCTTGGCCGGTTCGGCGCGGCGCGCGAGCAAAGACACGGCCTCGGCGAGCTCGATGTTGGCGGCGTAGTCGGAGTCGGGGCAGTAGACGATGGCGTCCTCGCCGGTGTCGGCGATGACCTGGAACTCGTGCGAGCGGTCGCCGCCGATGGCACCGGTGTCGGCCGCCACGGCGCGGTACTCCAGACCCAGGCGGTCGAAGATGCGCTTGTAGGCGGCGAACATGATGTCGTAGCTGCGGCCTGCTGCTTCCTCGCTGCGGTCGAAGGAGTAGGCGTCCTTCATCGTGAACTCGCGCCCGCGCATGATGCCGAAGCGCGGCCGGCGTTCGTCTCGGAACTTGGTCTGGATCTGGTAGAAGTTCTTCGGCAACTGGCGATAGCTCTTGAGCTCCTGGCGCGCGATGTCGGTGACGACCTCCTCGGAGGTGGGCTGCAGTGCGAAGTCGCGTTCGTGGCGGTCCTTGAAGCGCAGCAGCTCGTCGCCCATCTTGTCCCAGCGCCCGGTCTCGTTCCACAGCTCGGCGGGCTGCACCATCGGCATGATCAGCTCCATTGCGCCGGCGCGATCCATCTCCTCGCGCACGATGGTCTCGACCTTGCGGATGGCACGCAGCCCCATCGGCATATAGCTGTAGATGCCGGCGGCGACCTTGCGGATCATGCCGGCACGCAGCATCAGCTTCTGGCTGACGACTTCCGCATCCGACGGGGCTTCCTTGAGGGTGAACAGGTGGAACTGGCTGGCGCGCATGAGGGTCTTTGACTGTATGGCTTGGTGGGACAGGAGCGCGAGATTTTAGCGCATGGCACCGCCGCGCAACGCTCCGTGCGTCATGAGCTTAGTCGATGCACGTCAGTGGTGTGCTTTCAAAGCATGCGCAAGTGTGAAAAAATCGCATCCAATCAACCGAAATTGAAGGTTTGTCATGCTTGATCGTGAAGGCTTTCGCCCGAACGTCGGCATCATTCTGGTCAATGCGCGCAATGAGGTGTTCTGGGGCAAGCGTATCCGCGAACATTCCTGGCAGTTCCCGCAGGGTGGCATCAAGCACGGCGAGTCGCCGGAGCAGGCCATGTACCGGGAGCTTTTCGAGGAAGTCGGGCTGCGCCCGGAACACGTCAAGATCCTCGGCCGCACGCGCGGCTGGCTGCGCTACGAGGTGCCCAAGCACTGGATACGGCGTGAATGGCGCAACACCTACCGCGGCCAGAAACAGATCTGGTTCCTGCTGCGGCTGGTGGGGCGAGATTCGGACGTCTGTCTGCGTGCGAGCACCCATCCGGAATTCGATGCCTGGCGCTGGAGCAACTACTGGGTACCGCTCGAGGCGGTGATCGAGTTCAAACGGCAGGTGTACCAGCTCGCGCTGATCGAACTGGCGCGCATCCTGTTCCGTTCCCGTGCGTTCGAACTGCCTGACGCGTATCGCCTGCCGGAGCCGCCGGTCGCGCCGGAACCGGTGCGCGTCATGCTGGGTCAGCGGGAGCGACGGGACTTGGCACACAAAGGCTAGTCGAGTCGGAGTCGGGGCCGCGCGGGAGGGCCTGCGCGCCAATCATGCGGAGATCTGCACTCTTGAAGACATCTTTTGTTCGTGGCTGGCTTGCCGGCCTGGCGCTGGCCGCCGGCATGGTGGCGCCCGCGGTGGCGGGCCTGCTCGTGGAGGCTGATCCCGACTGGCAGGAGGGGGAGGTGGAACTGCCGGCGGCGCCTGCGGAGGCCGGTCTGCGCACATTCGACATTGGCTCGCCTTCACCCAACCGCTTCTTTGTGGACGAGGAAAGCGTTCGCGTCGGCACGGATGGCGTGGTGCGCTACACGCTGGTGGTGCGCACGCCGGGAGGTGCGGAGAATGTGACCTTCGAGGGCATCCGCTGTGCGACCGGCGAGCGCCGCATCTATGCGAGCGGGCGCAAGGACGGAAGTTGGACGTTGCTGAAGAACAGCGACTGGCAGCCGATCCGCGACAACCGGTACAACCGTCCGCGTGCCGCGCTGGCCTATGATTACTTTTGCGATGGGGCGGCTGGTCCGCGCGACCGCAAACAGGCCTTGCGTCTGCTGCAGCAGAGGCGTGAGCCCACTGATCCTCTTGGAGTCCGCCAATGATGATCGATCAGGCCATCATCGAGTTCGACAAAGCCCTGCGCACCGTCTTTGCGCAGGCGCGAAGCGTTCGTCCCCTACCTGGCGATGGGATACCAGAATCGGAGATGAGCGATGCCGAGCGCGCGCATGCGGCAGCGTTGATGCGGGTGAACCACGTTGGAGAAGTGTGCGCGCAGGCGCTCTACCAGGGGCAGGCGATCATGTCGCGCGATGCGGTGATTCGGGATGCGATGCGCGAGGCCTCGCAGGAAGAAACGGAGCACCTGGCCTGGACCGAGCGCCGCATCTCCGAACTGGGGGGGCGCAAGAGTCTGCTCAATCCCGTTTGGTACGGCGGCGCGCTCGCGCTCGGGATGCTCGCGGGACGCTTCGGGGAGCGCTGGAACCTGGGCTTCCTCGCCGAAACCGAGCGTCAGGTCGAGCAGCACCTGAAGGGCCATCTCGACACGCTGCCGCCAACGGATCAGCGTTCGCGCGCGATCGTCGAGCAGATGAAGGTGGATGAAGCCGAGCATGCCGAGATGGCGGTTCGGCTGGGTGCGCATGCGCTGCCTGCGCCGGCAAGGACAGCGATGAAGCTCGCCGCGCGGGTGATGACGACGCTCGCCTACCGCGTCTGATCCAGCCCCGGGCTCGGCTGCAGCCTCGGGGGCGGGGCGCAGGGGCAGTCAATCCAGCTCGACGAGCTCGACCTCGTGGGTGATCTCGGCCGTCTTCGCCAGCATGATCGAAGCCGAGCAGTATTTGTCAGCGGAGAGGTGGACAGCACGCTCCACGCTTTCGCGCTTCAGGTGGCGCCCGCTTACGGTGTAGATGAATCGGATCCGGGTGAACACCTTCGGGTCCGCGTCTGCCCGCTCAGCTTCGAGGCGCACACTGCAGCCGCGAATGTCGTGACGGCCGCGCTTGAGGATCATCACCACGTCGAAAGCCGTACAGCCGCCCGCGCCAGCAAGAAGAAGCTCCATCGGCCGTGGTGCGAGGTTGCGCCCGCCCGCTTCGGGGGCTCCGTCCATGGCAAGAAGGTGACCCGATCCGGTTTCTGCGACAAAGCTCATGCCGTCGAACCATTTGACGGTGCATTCCATAGGTTTTCACTCCTGGGGCAGGGCCCTCTTCTCGCTCTGGGTTGTCAGGGAGGCGCGATCTTACCGCAGGGGCGGGCAGTAGAGGGGGTGGCTGCCGGCCGCCGTGGATTGAAGGTGGCGGCCGGTCCGCCATACGGTAGCGTAGTGCCGCACTGCGCAAAAAGTACCGCTTGGAATGACAAAGGAATTGTCAGAGGCGCTTCTGTGGGACGCTCCTTGGTGGAGAAATTTGATCTAAAACAAGGCGTTTGATTAAAATAGAGGCTGCTTATGGGAAAATCAAAAATTTTCTTACGCAATGCACAAAAGCGCTCTTGCACGCGCTGCGTGAGACATGGATAATTCGTCCCAGTCGGATCGCTGACGCGGCAAGACGTTTCAAGTGCTCGCGCCGGTCCAAACGATGTCTCCTCCACCCTCCTCCTTTGGTGTGGATTTAACGCAGTCCAGTCGGACTGCGTTTTTTTTGGTATGCGCTGCCCGCAAAACCGTCGACGCCGTTTTCGGCGATTGACAGGTGCTACCTATTGGACGTAGGATTGCGAGCTTTCCGTTTGACGGCCATCTCTTACGGCCCGACAAGATCGAGGATTCACATGAAGACGTTTTCCGCCAAGCCGCACGAGGTCAAGCGCGACTGGTTCGTTGTCGACGGCACGGACAAGGTGCTTGGCCGTCTCGCCGCCGAAGTCGCCCGTCGCCTGCGTGGCAAGCACAAGGCCATCTACACCCCGCACGTGGATACCGGCGACTACATCGTCGTGGTCAACGTGGACAAGCTGCGCGTAACCGGTAACAAGGCGCAGGACAAGAAGTACTACCGTCACTCGGGTTACCCGGGCGGTATCTACGAAACCAACTTCACCAAGCTCCAGCAGCGCTTCCCCGAGCGCGTGCTCGAGAAGGCGGTGAAGGGCATGCTGCCGAAGGGCCCGCTGGGCTACGCCATGCTGAAGAAGCTGAAGTGCTACGCGGGTCCCGCTCACCCGCACACCGCTCAGCAGCCGCAAGTTCTCGAGATCTGAAGGAGCCGACAATGGCTGTGACTTACAACTACGGTACCGGTCGTCGCAAGACTGCGGTCGCTCGTGTGTTCATCAAGCCGGGTACCGGCAACATCGTCGTCAACGGCAAGCCGGTCGACGAGTTTTTCTCGCGTGAAACCGGCCGCATGATCGTGCGTCAGCCGCTGGTTCTCACCGGCAACGAAGGCAAGTTCGACATCATGGTCAACGTCGTCGGCGGTGGCGAGTCCGGTCAGGCCGGCGCCGTGCGTCACGGCATCACCCGTGCGCTGGTGGACTACAACGCCGAGCTGAAGGGTGAACTCCGTTCCGCAGGCTTCGTAACCCGCGATGCTCGCGAGGTGGAGCGTAAGAAGGTCGGTCTGCGCAAGGCCCGCCGCGCGAAGCAGTTCTCCAAGCGCTGATCCGGTTCCCGGTTTTGTGGTGCAGTCAAAAGCCGTCCCTTGGGGCGGCTTTTGCGCTTCTGGAGTGGGGTTCGAGGCGAGCGGTGTGGACGCGCGCTGCGCAGCGGTATCAGGAGTGCGATAATCCCCCGTCTGAAGTCATTTGCTGCGAGGAGTTAGCATGGTCAAGGTTGGAGTCGTAGGCGGTACCGGATACACCGGCGTGGAACTGCTGCGCCTGCTTTCGCGCCACCCGCAGGTGGAGCTGGTCGCCATCACCTCGCGTGGTGAGGCGGGCATGGCGGTTGCAGACATGTTCCCGAGCTTGCGCGGGCGGGTGAACCTGAAGTTCGTGACACCGCAGGATGCCGAACTCGAGAAGTGCGACGCCGTCTTTTTTGCGACCCCCAACGGCATCGCCATGAAACAGGCGACCGAGCTGGTCGCTGCCGGTGTGCGCGTGATCGACCTCGCAGCCGATTTCCGCATCCGTGACATCGCAGAATGGCAGAAATGGTATGGCATGGAGCATGCGGCGCCCGAGTTGGTCGCCGAGGCGGTGTACGGCCTTCCCGAGGTCAATCGCGCACAGATCCGCCAGGCGCGCGTGCTGGCTAACCCCGGTTGCTATCCGACCGCGGTGCAACTCGGTTTCCTGCCTCTGGTCGAGGCGGGTCTGATCGAGATCGACCACCTGATCGCGGACGCCAAGTCCGGTGTATCGGGTGCGGGCCGCAAGGCTGAGGTGCATACCCTGCTCCCCGAGGCGGCAGACAGCTTCAAGGCGTATGGGGTGCCCGGGCATCGCCATCTGCCGGAAATCCGCCAGGGGCTCTCACTGGCGGCTGGAAAGCCGGTTGGCCTGACCTTTGTTCCGCATCTCACGCCGATGATTCGCGGCATTCATGCCACGCTCTACGGTCGGCTAAAGCCGGGTGTCGATGCTTCCGATCTGCAGGGGCTGTACGAGAAGCGCTACGCTGGCGAGGCCTTCGTCGATGTCATGCCTGCTGGCAGTCACCCGGAAACACGGTCGGTGCGCGCCTCCAATCTGTGCCGCATCGCGGTGCATCGTCCGCAGGGCAGCGATACCGTGGTGGTGCTTTCGGTGATCGACAACCTGGTGAAGGGTGCTGCTGGGCAGGCGGTGCAGAACCTCAACATCATGTTCGGTTGCGACGAGCAAGCCGGGCTGGACATCGTTCCGGTCAGCCCCTGACGGGAACTTGCACAGCGGACGACGATCCGATTTTGACGATTCGGCCACGGAAGGCGCATCATTCGCGGCACCCCCCAACAGAGGAGAAAACATGAGCGCAGAAGTCGAAACCCCCGATATCCTTGTCTTTACCGACAGCGCCGCAAACAAGGTGCGAGAGCTGATCGAGGAAGAAGGCAATCCCGATCTCAAGCTGCGCGTCTTCGTGTCCGGTGGTGGCTGCTCCGGCTTCCAGTACGGCTTCACCTTCGATGAGGAGGTGAACGAGGACGATACGACCTACGAGAAGAATGGTGTGATGTTGTTGATCGACCCGATGAGCTATCAGTACCTGCTCGGCGCGGAGATCGACTACACCGAAGGTCTCGAGGGCTCGCAGTTCGTGATTCGGAATCCGAACGCTACCAGCACCTGCGGCTGCGGTTCTTCGTTCACCGTCTGAACTGGGCCGCTGAAGGAAAAACGGGGCGCTGTGCGCCCCGTTTGTTCTTTAGCCTTGCTGGCGCGGCTCAGCGCGCGTCTGCAAACTCGTAGTTGAGCAGCGCAAAGCGCTGACGTAGCGGTGCCGTGTCTTGCTTGAAGGCAGCGAGTTCCTTGGCGCTGAACGAATCCGCTGCGGGCAGGGCGACCGTCATCGGATCGGAGGGGCGCCCCTGGATGCGAACCTCGTAGTGCAGGTGCGGCCCGGTGCACCAGCCGGTGCAGCCGACAAAGCCGATCACGTCGCCCTGACTCACGACCTGACCCTTGGAGAGGCCCTTGGCAAAGCCGTTGAGGTGTGCGTAGTACGTGGTGATCTCGTTGCGGTGCTTGAGGATGATCAGGTTGCCAAAGCCGCGCTGTTTGCCGACGAAGTCGACCGTGGCGTCGGAAGAGGCCATCACCGGGGTTCCGGTCGGTGCTGCGAAATCGGTACCGTTGTGCTCACGCCACTTGCCCTTGATCGGATGCAGGCGGCGGCCGAAGTTCGAACTGACGCGCGAGAACTCCAGTGGCGTACGCAGGAAGCCCTGCTGCAGGCTGCGGCCGTCGTCGCTGTAGTATTGCTCCCTGCCGCTGGGGCCCTTGTAACGGACGACGGCGTAGCGTTCACCGTTGTTGATGAACTCTGCGGCCAGGATGCGTCCGGCGCGCACCGGGTTGCCTTCCTCGTAGATCGCCTCGTAGACGACGTTGAAGCGGTCGCCTTTGCGCAGGTCGGAGCGGAAATCGATCCAGGTGCCGAAGAGGGTGGCGAGTTGCGTCGCAACGTTGTCGGGCAGGCCGGCGGCTTCCGTGGCGCCGAACAGGGAGTGCGTGATCGTGCCCGAGCGCATCTCGACCATCGTGCTCTGCTCGGCACTCGTGGAGTTGCGTAGTGCCAGGCCCTTGTCACCGCGCTCGAGGACGAGGTCCTGCGCGGTGTTGCCCATCGGAAGGTTCAGGGAGAGCAACTTGCCCGCGGGCGAAACGACTGCCGTGACCGTACGATCAGCCCGCATCATGCGGATCGCCTGCTTGCCTTCGTCGGAGGCGGTAAGGTGGTTCAGCGCTTCGGCGTCGTCGATGCCGAGGCGGGTGAAGATCGCCTGCAATGTGTCTCCGGTGCGGATCTGCTCGACCTGTATGAAGGGCAGGTCGTCGGTGTTGGCGATCTCCAGCTCCGGCGCGGGCAGGTTTTCGACGACGCGCTCGAACAGGATGTCCGGGGGTAGGGTGTCCGGCGTGACGGCCGTGGCTGCGACGACGCCCATCAACGACGCCCCTGCCACGCCGGCTGCGATCCAGGTCCGTGGGCGGGAGAGGAGACGGGCCGGCAGATCGGCTAGAATTCGGGTCTTTCTGGCCTTCATGAGCTCGGTTCGCTTGAACGCTGGGAAAAATTTTCGGAAGTGTAGCAAAGGTGCGCTTCAGTTCGGCAAAGTATTTTTGGAGAAATTGAATGTCTGATGTTCAGGCTGCGATCGACCTGATCAAGCGTGGCACCGATGCCATCCTGATCGAGGCCGAACTGGTCGAGAAGCTCAAGCGCGGCAAGCCTTTGCGGGTGAAGGCCGGCTTCGACCCCACCGCACCCGACCTCCACCTTGGCCACACCGTGCTGATCAACAAGATGCGTCATTTCCAGGAACTCGGCCACACCGTCCAGTTCCTGATTGGCGACTTCACCGGCATGATCGGTGACCCGAGCGGCAAGAACACCACGCGGCCGCCGCTGTCGCGCGAGCAGATCGTGGAGAACGCGAAGACCTACCAGGAGCAGGTGTTCAAGATCCTAGACCCGGAGAAGACCGAGATCTGCTTCAACTCGGCCTGGATGAACGATCTCGGCGCCGCCGGCATGATCCGCCTGGCCGCGCAGCAGACCGTAGCGCGCATGCTCGAGCGCGACGATTTTGCCAAGCGCTACGGCAACAACCAGCCGATCGCGATCCATGAGTTCCTCTATCCCTTGTGCCAAGGGTATGACTCGGTGGCGATGCAGTCCGACGTTGAGCTCGGTGGTACCGATCAGCGCTTCAATCTGCTCATGGGCCGCGAACTGCAGAAGCACTTCGGTCAGGCGCCGCAGTGCGTGGTGATGGTGCCGCTGCTCGAGGGGCTGGACGGCGTGAACAAGATGTCCAAATCGCTGGGCAACTACATCGGCATCGCCGAGCCGGCGAAGGAGATCTTCGGCAAGACCATGTCGGTTTCCGACACGCTGATGTGGCGCTACTACGAGTTGCTGTCCTTCCGCTCTACCACCGAGATCGCGCAGTTGCGCGCGGATGTGGAGGGAGGGCGTAACCCGCGTGATGTGAAGGTGATGCTGGCGATGGAGTTCGTCGCTCGCTTCCATGGACAGCGTGCCGCCGAAGAGGCGCTCGCCGATTTCCAGGCACGTTTCCAGCGCAACGCGATCCCCGATGACATTGCGCAGGTGAGCGTGCGTGTCGGTGCGGAGGGCATGCCGTTGTTCCAGGTGCTGAAGCAGGCCGGGCTCACCGGCACGACTTCGGAGGCGATGCGCATGATCGAGCAGGGGGGGGTGCGCATCGACGGCGAGCGCGCAGAAGACAAGGGCTTGCTGCTTCGCGCCGGTGAGACCGTCGTGCTGCAGGTCGGCAAGCGCAAGTTCGCCTCGGTGGTGCTGTCTTGATGCGTCACCAGTGCCGCCCGGGAGCAGGGCGATGAGTGCGCCTGCGCGCCCGATCGGGGTGTTCGATTCCGGCGTGGGCGGGCTTACCGTGGTGCGCGCGCTGATGGAGCGTCTGCCGCTCGAGGACATCGTCTATTTCGGCGATACCGCCCGCGTGCCCTACGGCGTCAAATCAGTCGCCACGATCGAGCACTTCACCGCGCAGATCACCGAGTTCCTGCTGAAGCGCGACGTCAAGATGCTGATCATTGCCTGCAACACCATCGCTGCGGTCGCTGCCGAGGTGGTGCACCGCCTCGCGGCCGGCATTCCGGTGCTGGACGTCATCGAGGCGGGCGCACGTGCCGCAGTGGCGAGTTCGCCCGGGCGCCGCGTGGGCGTGATCGGGACGCCCACGACCATCAACAGCAACGCCTATGCCCGTCGCATGCACGAGCTCGATCCTTCGGTGCGTGTGTATTCGCAGGCCTGCCCGCTGTTCGTGCCGCTGGTGGAGGAGGGCTGGCTGGATCATCCCGTCACCCGCCTGACCGCGCAGGAGTATCTGCGGCCGGTACTGGCCGAGGAGGTCGACAGTCTGGTCCTGGGGTGCACCCACTATCCGCTGCTGAAGCCCTTGCTGCGCGACGTGATCGGGCCGCGCGTGCAACTCATCGATTCTGCCGTGACCACCGCCGAATTCGCCGCGCAGCGACTGCAGCGGGATGGTCTGGCGCGCGCTGGGGGTGAGCCTGCCGCATATCGATTCGTGGTCAGCGACGTGCCGCTGCGCTTCCAGACCATCGGCGAGCGCTTCCTCGGGCGCTCGCTCGGCGAGGTGGAGAAGGTCGACTGGTGAGGGACACGCGCAATGCGCAGGGTCGGGCTTGCACGGCCAAGGCTTGGCTTCAGGCTGGGCGCGTGCTCACGGGGCGCGAAGGGTCGGCGCACCACTCGCTCCACGACCCGGCGTACAGGCGGGAGCCGGTGAGTCCGGCGACCTCCATCGCGAGCACATTCACGCAGCCTGAAACGCCCGAGCCGCACTGATGCACGATCTCGTGCGCGTCGTGTGTGCCGAGCAGATTCAGGAATTCCGCGCGCAGGTCCAAGGGTGCCTTGAAGCGTCCGCGTTCGTCCATGTTGTCACGGTAGAAGCGGTTCACCGCGCCAGGGATGTGGCCGGCCACCGGATCGAGCATTTCGTTCTCGCCGCGGAAACGGTCCGGGCTGCGGGCGTCCACGAGCAGCATCTCCGGGCTGCCGAGGTGTGCGAGCACCTCGTCGACCGTTACTCCTTGTGGTCCTGGCTTGCCGTCAAACTGCGCAGCGCGCGCAGCGGGCGGGGCGGCCGTGACGGGCAGGCTGGCCTCCAGCCAGGCCTGGAAGCCGCCGTCCAGCACAGCGACGCGGGTGTGGCCCAGCCAGCGCAGCAGCCACCATAGTCTGGCCGCTGACATGCCGCCAGCGTCGTCGTAGGCGACGACCTGGCTGCCCTTTCCCACGCCGCAGGCGGCGAGGCGCGCGGACAATCGCGCGGGATCGGGCAGCGGGTGGCGGCCGTTGAATCCGCTCTTCGGGCCTGAGAGGTCCTCTTCCAAATCGAGGAAGAACGCGCCGGGCAGATGACTGTCGGCGTAGGCCCGGCGTCCGAAGCTTGCGTCCGCGAGGTCGAAGCGGCAATCGAAAACGACCCAGCCCGGATTGTCGATGCGTGGCGCAAGCGCGTCTACCGTGACAAGGGTGGAGAAGCCTGCGTTCATTGCGGCATCCGGGCCTGCGCTCACGATTCGGCAGGCGCCTCAGCGTCCGCGGCCAGCCAGCCGCGTGCTTCCTGCTCGTCGTCGAAGACCTTGACTTCGGCGTCGACGAAGAACTGCGAAACCCATGCGCTCCAGGTCAGCCACTCGTCTTCGGTGATCACTGCGATGCGGCCGAAGTCCTTTGCGTGTTCGCGCGAGAACTTGATCTCCTCCCACGCGACGTCGAGCGTGAAACCCGCCATCTGGCGCAGGTCGAGCAGCACGTCTACGCGGCCGCTGAACTGGATGTGGTAGTTCGCCAGTTCCTCGAATTCCTTGTAGTCGGCCAGAGTGAATTCACCGAATACGGTGACGGAAACCAGCTTGTCCGTGTGCTCGGTACTGATCATGACAGCCTCCATGAGTTCGCCGCGAAGGGTGGCCGTACGAGGATGGCCAAGGATGGCTCCACTATAGCCGCGACCGGGAACGGGCTCAATTGCGCGTCGATGCGTGCTCCGGCGTAGGTGCGGTGGTCGGCGCGGGCCTGCTGCGGGTGGCCAGTGACACCGTGATGGCGCCGGCGATGATCAGGCAGATGGCGGCCCAGGACGACCATGGCATGCGTTCGTCCCACAGCAGCATGCCGAACAGGCTGGCGAAGATCACTGTGGCGTAGCTGAGGTTTGCCGACACCACCGTGCGGCCGTAGCGGTAGGAGCGTGTCATCGCGAGTTGGGCGAGGCCGCCGAAGAGGCCCACGCCGGCCAGGGTCGCGAACTCCGTGCCGTCGGGGGTGTGGATCTCTCCGGTCAGCGCCCAGCTCAGGCCGACGACGGTGGTCATCACCGAGAACCAGAACACCGTCCGCACCTCCGGCTCACCGGCCCGGCCGAGCTCGCGCAGGCTGATGTAAGCCAGGCTTGCCATGGCGCCCGAGCCCAGACCAACTGCGGCACCGACCCATTGCTCGGGCTGCAGGGTGGGGCGCAGCAGCAAAATCACCCCCGCAAAGCCCGCGAGAACGGCGAGGCTGGCCGGCCAGCGCAGGCGTTCGCCGAAGAAGAGCGCGAGCAGCAGGGCGACGAACAGCGGCGACGTGTAGTTGAGCGTGACCGCGGTGGCCAGGGGCAGCAGGCCGATCGCGAAGAAGTAGCAACCCAGTGCGATCGAACCCGACAGGCTGCGCGAAACATGCATGCGCCAGTTCGGTGTGCGCAGCGGTATGCCGCGCGTGGCGGCGAGGGCGAGCATCATCAGCCCGCTCACGAAGCCGCGGTAGAAGACGATCTCTCCGGTCGAGAACTCGGCCGAGGCAAGCTTCACGCATACGCCCATGCAGGCGAAGAGGAAGCACGAAATGATCATCCAGAAGGCGGGCATGGCGATTGTTGCATTGCAGCGTGGAAGCCGCTCATTGGAACACAATGCAGCCCTGTGCGGAGGAGCAGCGGCAATTGATAGCGAGCGCACGGAGACGGCGTGCGAGGCGTTTTGCGGCGTGTAGGGGCCTGTTGGCGCGTATAGGGGCGCGCGCGGGGCCGCTGCCGCGAACATTTGCCGGGGGGCGCGGCCGCGCTTGGCCGGAGTCGCCCCAGAACCGTGTTTCGGCGTTAGGCTTGCGTCATCGCACGCACCAACCGGAGATCGCCATGGCTTACCTGCTCGCCCTCGACCAGGGCACGACCAGTTCGCGCGCCATCGTGTTCGATGAGGGCTTGCGCGTGTGTGGCCTCGCGCAGGCCGAGTTCGCCCAGCACTTCCCCGCGCCGGACCGGGTCGAGCATGATGCGAACGACATTTTGCGCACCCAGCTCGATTGTGCGCGCGAGGCGCTCGCCAATGCCGGTGTTCCGGCACGTGCGGTGACCGCGATCGGCATCGCCAACCAGCGCGAGACCACCGTGTTGTGGGAGCGTGCAAGCGGACGTGCACTCGCCCCCGCGATCGTGTGGCAGGACCGCCGCACCGCCGCCGAGTGCGAGCGCTTGCGCGCTCTGGGCTGGGCGGAAGAGCTGCGTGAGCGCACGGGGCTGGAACTCGATCCGTATTTTTCCGCGACCAAACTGGCCTGGTTGCTCGACAGCGTCCCCGGGGCCCGCGTGCGTGCCGAGGCGGGGGAACTTGCCTTCGGCACGGTGGACAGCTGGCTCGTGTGGCACCTGAGCGGCGGACGCCTGCACGTCACCGATCCCGGTAACGCCTCGCGCACGCTGCTCTTCAACCTTCGTGCGCTGGACTGGGACCCGGTGCTGCTCGAGCGCTTTCGCATCCCGCGTGCGCTGCTGCCGCGAGTGGTGCCGAGTAGCGGTGTTTGCGGCGAGACGGATGCGCGGGTTTTCGGTGCGGCCATCCCGATCGCCGGCATTGGCGGCGACCAGCAGGCAGCGACCTTCGGCCAGGCGTGCCTGCGCCCCGGCATGGCGAAGAACACCTATGGTACGGGCTGCTTCCTGCTCATGAACACCGGTACGCGCCCGGTGATCTCGCGCAACCGGCTGCTGAGCACGGTGGGCTGGTGCAGCGCCGGCGGACAGGCCAGTTATGCGCTCGAAGGCAGTGTGTTCATGGGCGGCGCCGTGGTGCAGTGGCTGCGGGACGGACTTGGGCTGGTGAAGAAGGCTGCCGAGGTGGAGGCGCTCGCGGCGAGTGTGCCCGACAGTGGCGGGGTGGTGCTGGTGCCGGCGTTTACCGGCCTAGGGGCACCGTACTGGGATGCACGTGCACGCGGCACGCTGCTCGGGCTGTCGCGTGGCAGCGGTGCTGCGCACATCGCGCGCGCGGCGCTGGAGGCAATCGCGCTGCAGAGCGCAGACCTGGTCGATGCCATGGCCCGTGATGGAGCGGCTGCGTTGAACGAACTGCGTGTAGACGGCGGTGCGGCGGCCAACGATCTGCTGATGCAGTTGCAGGCGGATGTGCTGGGGGTGCCGGTGCTGCGCCCGCGCTTGCTTGAAACCACTGCGTTGGGCGCGGCGTGTCTTGCCGCGCTGGGGTGCGGCCTGTGGCAGGACGAGGATGAGATCGCCGCGCGCTGGCAACTCGACCGCCGCTTCGAGCCTCGCTGGTCGCCGGCACGTCGGGCCGAGGCGCGTGCATTGTGGTCACGAGCGGTCGAACGTGCGCGCGATTGGGCGCAAGATGTGGGGCAGGGGGCGGAGTCCGTTTGAATGTCCGCCCCCTATTCCCGTGACGCCCTGTTGGCGCGGCTGGCAGCGATGCCGTCATGGGACGTGCTTGTCATCGGCGGCGGTGCCACTGGCCTCGGTTGCGCGCTCGATGCCGCGGCGCGCGGGTATTCGGTGCTGCTGGTCGAAGCGCGCGACTTTGCCGCGGGGACCAGTTCTCGCTCGACCAAGCTGATCCATGGCGGCGTGCGCTACCTTGCGCAGGGCCGGTTTTCGCTCGTGCGCGAGGCCCTCCGTGAGCGTGGTCATCTGCTGCGCAACGCGCCGGCCCTGGTACGCCCGCTGCGCTTCGTGGTGCCGGCGCGTGGGCGGCTCGACCGCCTGCGTTTGCGGGTGGGCCTGGGACTCTACGACCGGCTTGCGGGCGGGCTGCGCATTGCACCCTGTGAGGGGCTGGAGCCGGCAGCCCTGGGTGCGATGATGCCGGGGGTTCTCACCCCGGGGGCAGGTGGCGTGGCGTACTGGGATGCGCAGTTCGACGATGCCGCGCTGGCACTCTCGCTCGCCCGCAGCGCCAGCCAGCATGGGGCGCTGGTGTTGAACCACTGCCGGGCGGACGGGCTGCTGCAAGCGGGTGGCCGCGTGTGCGGCGCGGTGCTGGCCGAGCGTGCGAGCGGACGCAGTTTCGAGGTGTTGGCGCGGGTCGTGGTCAACGCCACCGGGGTTTGGGGCGATGCGGTGCGGCGCATGGCAGACCCGCGGGCGCATACGCTGCTCAGGCCCAGCCAGGGCGTGCATCTGGTGGTCGATGCGACGTTCCTCCCGGGGCGAGATGCATTGCTCGTGCCGCACACTGATGACGGCCGGGTGCTGTTCATGATTCCCTGGCAGGGCAAGCTGCTGATCGGTACGACCGACACGCCCCGTGAGGGTGTGCCGGAGGAGCCGGCACCGCTTGCCGGAGAGATCGAGGGCTTGCTTGCCGCCGCAGGGCGCTGGCTGGTGCGTGCGCCTGACATGGCGGATGTGCGCAGCGTGTTCGCCGGCTTGCGTCCGCTGCTGGGCGGGTCATCCGCCGAGGCGAGCAGTCGCGTCTCGCGCGAGCACCGGGTTGAGGTGTCGGCGCAGGGTCTGGTGAGCGTGCTGGGCGGAAAGTGGACCACGTACCGCAGCATGGCGGAGCAGGCGATCGACCGCGCGGAGGCGGTGGCGGGCCTTGCGCACCGTGCCTCGTCGACGGCCACCTTGGGGCTGGATTGCGACATGCCCTGGGGCTGCACTGCCCCGCATGATGCGGCGCTGCTGCCGGGTGGCCAGCATGCCTGTCTGCTGCCCGGGGTGGATGCGGTGCGCCATGCCGTGCGTGAGGGCTTCGCGCTCGATGTGGAGGACGTGCTCGCGCGGCGCAGCCGGGTGTTGTTCCTGGATGCGGCGGCAGCGCAAGCAGCCGCTGCGCCGGTGGCGGACATCCTCGCCGCGGAACTGGGCTGGAGCGCGGAGCGTCGTGCCGAGTCGCTGGCGGCTTTCCACGCGCTGGCGGGCCGCTACCGCAGCGGCAGCTGCACGCAGGCCTCGAGTCCGCCCTGAGGGTGATTGCGCAGGCTCACCTCGCCGCCCTGGCCGCGCAGCAGGTTGCGGGCGATCGCCAGCCCCAGCCCGGTGCCGCCGGTCTCCCGGTTGCGCGACGATTCGGTGCGGTAGAAGGGCTCGAACACCTTCTCGAATTCGGCTTCGGGCAGACCGGGGCCATGGTCGCGGACGAGGATCTCGCAGTGGGCTGCGTCGCATGCGAACGTGAGCTCGACCGTCTCGCCGAACTTCACCCCGTTCTCGATCAGGTTCCACAGTGCGCGGCGCAGTGCGGGCGGGTTGCCGATGACCCGTCCGCTGCAGTCCTCGGGCACCCGCACCATCCAGCCCATGTCGCGCGCATCCTCGGCGAGCGCCTGCAGCAGCGGGCCGAGCTCGATTGGCTGCGGTGCGGTGCGCTCGTCCAGGCTGCGCGCATAGGCCAGGCCCTCCTTGACCAGCCCCTGCATCGCGTCGAGGTCCGACTGGATGCGGGTGCGCAGGTCTTCGTCCTCGACCATCTCGGCGCGCAATCGCAGTCGGGTGATTGGGGTCTGCAGATCGTGCGAGATGGCCGCCAGGATGCGGGTGCGCTCGGTGACGTGTTCCGAGATGCGTTGCTGCATCTGGTTGAATGCGGCAGCTGCCTGTGCGACCTCGGTCGGGCCGCGCACCGCCATCGGGGCCCGCCCGGGGTCTTCGCCCAGTGCGCGTGCAGCCTCGGCCATGCGTGACAGCGGGCGGGTGGCCAGCCGCACTGCGATCCAGGTGAGCAGGCCTACGCCCAGCACCAGCGCCGCAAGTGCAGCAAACAGACGCTCGGGCGCACGCTGGATCACCGGTGGCGCGGGGGGAATGTCAGGCAGGCGGATCTGCAGCGGGGTACCGTCGGCCAGATGAACGAGCACGAGCAGCATCGGATGCGAGCGTTCGTTGCGGCGGTGGGTGTACATGTCGAAGCTGCGCTGCGGCATCGCAGCCTGCAGCGCGGTGCGCAGCGGGTGTTCGCCGGCGAGTGGGCGAAGGTGTTCGTGCGGCGGCCGCAGCGTCAGGCGCAGGCGGCGGCGACCGATCTCGTCGAGCCAGCGCTCGCGTTCGGGGCCGGACATGGAATCGAGCAGATCGGCTGCGGTGGCGATCTCCTGAGCGACACCTTCGAACAGCGCACTGCGCCCCACGCGTTCGCGCTCGCCGACGAAGAGGGCGAAGCTCACCGCGAGCACCAGCGCGATGCCGACCATCCAGATCAGCATCAGGCGGGCAAAGAGCGTGCGCGGCGCGAGGCGGTGCAGCCAGGATGGCCCGTGCAGGTTCATGGGGTGCTGCCTAGCGGCGCAGTGTCGCCGACGCTGACTTCGCTGGCGAGCACATAGCCTTCGTTGCGCACCGTCTTGATGATGGACGACTCCCGCGCGTTGTCGCCCAGGCGCTGGCGCAGGCGGCTCACCAGCAGGTCGATCGAGCGATCGAACACGTCCGCTTCGCGCCCCTGGGTGAGTTCCATCAGTTGGTCGCGCGAGAGAACCTTCTGCGGGTGCGACAGGAACACGCTCAACATGCGGTATTCCGCACCCGAGAGCGCGACCACGCTGCCGTCCGCATCGATGAGGTGACGGTTGACCGTGTCTAGCAGCCAGTGCGCGAAGCGCAGCGTACGCGCGTTGGCCGGCGGCGCGGCCTCCAGATTGGGCGGCAGCGCGCGGGTGCGGCGCAGCACCGCGCGGATGCGCGCGAACAGTTCGCGTGGCAGGAAGGGTTTGGGCAGGTAATCGTCCGCGCCCATCTCCAGACCGATGATGCGGTCCATGTCCTCGCCGCGTGCGGTCAGCATCAGGATCGGGGTGTTCGCGTGCGCCCCGCCGCCTGCGCGCAGGTTGCGGCACAGGCTCAGGCCGTCCTCACCGGGCATCATCACGTCGAGCACGATCATGTCGATACGGTGTGCCTCGAGTGCCGCCTTCATCTCGCGGCCGTCGGCCGCAGTGGTGCAGCGCAGCCCCTGCTTCTCGAGGTAGTCGGCGAGCAACTGGCGGATGTCGCGGTCGTCATCGACGATCAGGATGTGGTCGGCGGTGTTCATGCAGGATTCTCCATGGCCGGGATCATAAGCGCGGGTGAGGGGAGGTTTGTATCCCAGCGTATCAAACACGGCCTCTGAGACAAGAGGCTGCAAAAGCGCCGCTGCCGGACAAATGGGGCTTACACCGCGGTGATGTAATGGCTCCGTCGCCCAAGCGAACGGGCAACACCCACTTGGAAACCCACAGGAGAACGATCATGAAAACCTGGATGAAAACTTCGCTCGCTGCTGCCCTCATCGCCACTGGCGCAATGGGTTCCACCGCGGTACTCGCATGGGGTGGTCACTGCGACGGCATGCGCGGCGGCAAGGCGGGCTGGACGCAGGTCGAACCCGAGCAGGTGAAGGCCCGCATGGCCCAGCGTGCTGAGCTTCATATGGCCCGCCTGGAGTTGTCGCTTGCGCTGAAGCCCGAGCAGAAGGCAGCCTTTGAGACTTTCAAGTCCGACATGAAGGCGCGTGCCGAGCGTATGGCGACGGGCATGGCCGAGCGTAGTGCGGCGGGTGTGGCGCAGACTGCGCTGCAGCGCATGCAGCGCATGGAAGAGATGGGCTCCCTGCGTCAGACCGAGATGGCCCAGGCGCGCAAATCGGTCGAAACCTTCTATGCGACCTTGAGTGATGCGCAGAAGACGGTGTTCGACGCCGAGTTCCAGAACATGGGGCGCAAGGGCGACCGCGGCATGCGTGGCGGCAGGGGCGGACCGCATAACGGTAGCGGCATGGGGCCGGGCCGCGGCTGATCCTCAGATTTCGCGGATGCGTTGACGAAGAAGGGCTGCCCTGCGGGGCGGCCCTGTCGTGGGCGGGGCTCGAACGCGGGCGCATCCCGCTATCGCCGGCTCAAAGAAAAGGCCACCCCGCAGGATGGCCCCGTCTCCTCCCCCTTGTTATGCGGGGATGCAGTTTCTTAGTGGAACTGCTCTTCTTCGGTCGAGCCGGTCAGCGCCTTGACCGAGGAGGAGCCGCCCTGGATCACGGTGGTGACTTCGTCGAAGTAGCCGGTGCCGACTTCCTGCTGGTGGGACACGAAGGTGTAGCCTTGTTCGCGCGCGGCGAATTCCGGCTCCTGGACCATTTCGACGTAGTGCTTCATGCCTTCGCCGCGAGCGTAAGCGTGGGCGAACTTGAAGGTGTTGTACCAGTTGACGTGGATACCAGCCAGGGTGATGAACTGGTACTTGTAGCCCAGCGCCGACAGCTCTTCCTGGAAGGAGGCGATCTGCGAGTCGTTGAGGTTCTTCTTCCAGTTGAAGGACGGCGAGCAGTTGTAGGACAGCAGCTTGCCCGGGCAGGCGGCCAGCACGGCCTGGGCGAACTCGCGGGCGAAGCCGATATCGGGCACGCCGGTTTCGCACCACACCAGGTCGGCGTAGGGGGCGTAAGCGACGCCGCGGGAGATCGACTGCTCCAGACCGTTCTTGACGCGGTAGAAGCCTTCCTGGGTGCGCTCGCCGGTGAGGAAGGGCTTGTCGTTGGCGTCGTAGTCGGAGGTGATCAGGTTGGCAGCCTCGGCATCGGTACGGGCCAGAATCAGGGTGGGCACACCCATGACGTCGGCGGCGAAACGCGCGGAGATCAGCTTCTCGATGGCTTCACGGGTCGGCACCAGCACCTTGCCACCCATGTGGCCGCACTTCTTGGCGGCGGCCAACTGGTCTTCGAAGTGCACCCCGGCGGCACCCGCGGCGATCATGTTCTTCATCAGTTCGAAGGCGTTCAGCACGCCGCCGAAACCGGCTTCAGCGTCAGCGACGATCGGCAGGAAGTAGTCGATGAATTCCTTGTCGCCCGGGTTGACACCACGCGACCACTGGATTTCGTCCGCGCGCTTGAAGGTGTTGTTGATGCGGCGAACCATGGTCGGCACCGAGTCGTAGGCGTACAGCGACTGATCCGGGTACATGGTCTCGGAGGTGTTGCCGTCGGCGGCGACCTGCCAGCCCGACAGATACACGGCTTCCAGGCCAGCCTTGGCCTGCTGCATGGCCTGACCGGCGGTGATCGCGCCGAAGGCGTTCACATAACCCTTCTTGGCGCCGCCGTTGACCTTCTCCCACAGCACCTTGGCGCCACGCTGGGCCAGCGTGTACTCGGGCTGCAGGCTGCCGCGCAGGCGGACGACGTCGGCGGCGGTGTAACCGCGCTTGACGCCCTTCCAACGGGGGTTCTCGGCCCAGTCTTTTTCCAGGGCGGCGATTTGCTGTTCGCGGGTCAGAGTCATGATGCGTCCTTGTCAGTGCAGAAGGGGGTCAACCATCGCGGCGGTTTCAGGCACCGGTCGCGGTGTTACGGCTGCAGCTGGCTCGAGGGAGAAACCTGCTGCAGATGGGACGGAAGTATAGGGGTCATTCCGCGCAGCAGCAATATGTCTTATATAAGACATAAGAAAAAATCTTCTGTTTGAAAAACAGTTGCTTGGATCTTATTTTTTGTATCGTGAAAGAATGTGGAGCGCTGTGAAATGGTTTTTCGCCTCTTTCGTGTTGCGCTGCACGCAGCGCCGGTGGCGAAGCCGGTGGGCCGCCACCGGATCGCCCCAGCCCGTTTCGGCAGCGACAGGTTTACAGCAGGGCTTCGGCGCTGACGATCACGCCATCCTCGTCCGCGTAGGCGTAGTGGCCCGGCTGGAAGGTGACGCCACCGAAGCTCACCGGCACGTCAATCTCGCCGGTGTTGCGCTTGACCGTCTTCTTTGGATGGGTACCGAGCGCGAACACGCCGAGGTCCATCTCGCCAATCGCTTTCGAGTCGCGGATGCAGCCATAGACGAGGATGCCTGCCCAGCCGTTCTTCACCGCCAGCTCGGCGAGCTGGTCGCCGACGAGCGCGCAGCGCATCGAGGCGCCGCCGTCTATGACGAGTACGCGACCTTCGCCCGGGCTCTCCACCGCCTTGCGCACGAACGAGTTGTCCTCGAACAGCTTCAACGTGGAGATCGGTCCGCCGAAGGCGGCGCGGCCTCCGTAGCTGGCGAACATGGGTGCCACGACGGCGAGCTTGTCTTCGTGGGCGTCGCAAAGGTCGGCGGTCTGGATATTCATGCTGGCTCCTCGAAAGAAGGGGGCTATGCGTCGGGCGACCGGCGCGGGAGCGGGCATGATAAACGAGACGATCCGCGAAGCGTTCTGTGCCTTGTGCGCCTGGGCTTGGGGCGCTGCGTCGGAGCGGTATGAAAAATAACGGCACGCCGCGTTACCGCAGGCGTGCCGTCTTGCCGCAGAGGCGCATGGATCAGGCGGTGGCCGCTTCCGTTTCCTCGAACACGAGCTTGACCTTGTCGTTCTCGTCGAGGTCGATGGTGACCTTGCCACCATTGACCAGGCGACCGAACAGCAACTCGTCGGCGAGCGCGGCGCGGATGGTGTCCTGGATCAGGCGGGCCATCGGACGGGCGCCCATCAGCGGGTCGAAGCCGGTTTCCGCCAGCCAGGCCTTGAGTTCCTCGCTGAAATGGGCCTCGACCTTCTTCTCGTGCAACTGCGCCTCGAGCTGCATCAGGAACTTGTCGACCACGCGCAGGATGATCTCGTTGTCGAGCGCCTTGAAGGAAATCATTGCATCCAGCCGGTTACGGAACTCCGGCGTGAACAGGCGCTTGATCTCGCTCATCTCGTCGCCCGCCTCGCGCTTGGCCGAGAAGCCGATCACCGACTTCTGCATGGCCTCCGCGCCCGCGTTGGTGGTCATGACGAGGATCACATTGCGGAAGTCCGCCTGGCGGCCGTTGTTGTCCGTCAGCGTGCCGTGGTCCATGACCTGCAGCAAGATGTTATAGATGTCCGGGTGGGCCTTCTCGATCTCGTCGAGCAGCAGGACGCAGTGCGGCTTCTTGCTGATCTGCTCGGTCAGCAGGCCACCCTGGTCGAAGCCGACGTAACCCGGGGGAGCGCCGATCAGGCGGCTGACGGCATGGCGCTCCATGTACTCGGACATGTCGAAGCGCACCAGCTCGATGCCCAGGGTGTAGGCGAGCTGTCGGGCGACCTCGGTCTTGCCGACACCGGTGGGGCCGGAGAACAGGAAGGAGCCGATCGGCTTCTGGGGGTTGCCGAGACCGGAGCGTGACATCTTGATTGCCTTGGCCAGCGCCTCGATCGCAGCGTTCTGGCCGAAAACGACATTCTTGAGGTCGCGCTCAAGTGTCTTCAGTGCCGCCTTGTCGTCGTTGGACACCGTGCGCGGCGGGATGCGGGCGATCTTGGCGACGATCTCCTCGATCTCGTTCTTGCCGATGGTCTTCTTCTGCTTCGACTTGGGCAGAATGCGCTGTGCCGCGCCGGCCTCGTCGATGACGTCGATCGCCTTGTCCGGCAGGTGGCGGTCGTTGATGTACTTGGCTGACAGTTCGGCCGCGCTCGAGAGCGCCGAACTGCTGTACTTGATCCCGTGGTGCTCCTCGAAACGGGTCTTGAGCCCCTTGAGGATCTCGATGGTCTCGGCGACGGACGGCTCGACCACGTCGATCTTCTGGAAGCGCCTGGAGAGGGCGTGGTCCTTCTCGAACACCTGGCGGAACTCGTTGTAGGTCGTGGCGCCGATGCACTTCAGCTGACCGGAGGAGAGCGCCGGCTTGAGCAGGTTGGATGCGTCCAGCGTGCCGCCCGAAGCTGCACCCGCACCGATCAGCGTGTGGATCTCGTCGATGAACAGGATGGAGCTCGGGCTCTCGGTGAGTTGCTTGAGCACCGCCTTCAGGCGCTGCTCGAAGTCACCCCTGTATTTGGTGCCCGCGAGCAGCGAGCCCATGTCGAGCGCATAGACCTGGGCATCCTCCAGAATCTCGGGTACGCGGCCTTCGACAATGCGGCGTGCCAGTCCTTCGGCAATCGCGGTCTTGCCCACGCCGGCTTCTCCGACGAGCAAGGGGTTGTTCTTGCGCCGACGGCACAGGGTCTGGATGACGCGTTCGACCTCTTTCTCGCGGCCGATCAGGGGGTCGATCTTGCCCACCAGGGCCTGCTGGTTGAGGTTCTGCGTGTAGGCTTCGAGTGCGCCGCCGCCTTGCTTGTCTTCCTGCTCCTGCTCACCTGCTTCCGCTTCGCCACGGGAGGGGGCCGAACCACCTTGCGGCGGCGTCTTGGCGATGCCGTGCGAGATGAAGTTCACCACGTCGAGGCGGGAGATGTTCTGCTTCTGCAGGAAATACACCGCATGCGAATCCTTCTCACCGAAGATTGCGACCAGCACGTTCGCGCCGGTGACCTCCTTCTTGCCGGAGGACTGGACGTGAAGGATGGCGCGCTGGATGACGCGCTGGAAGCCAAGCGTCGGTTGCGTGTCGATGTCCTCGGTGCCTTCGATGCGGGGCGTGTGCTCCTCGATGAAATTCGCCAGTTCGCGGCGCAAATCGGCGACTTCCGCATTGCAGGCGCGTAGCACCTGTGCCGCGGACGGGTTATCCAACAGGGCAAGCAGAAGATGCTCCACGGTGATGAACTCGTGGCGTTTCTGACGTGCCTCGACGAAAGCCATATGCAGGCTGACTTCAAGCTCTTGCGCGATCATTCAATTCTCCTCCATCACGCATGCCAGCGGATGCTGATGCTGACGAGCAAACGAGGTGACCTGCTCTACCTTGGTCGTGGCGATGTCTCTTGGGAAGACGCCGCATACCCCCATGCCCTCTCTGTGGACTTGGAGCATGACTCGCGTGGCACGTTCGCGATCCATGCCGAAATATTTCTGCAGCACGGCGATGACGAAATCCATCGGCGTGTAATCGTCGTTCAACAGAAGCACCCTGAAAAGGGGGGGCGGACGCGTCTGTGTCCGCTTTGCTTCGAGAATGACTTCATCTTGTTTTCGGGTGCCCATGAAACCATTCTAATGAAGTCGAACGAGAGTGCAACACGGCAGATGAGCGGCAAATGAGCGGCAGCCGGGCCTTGAACTGTGATCAGTCAAAACGCTGGCTGCGCGCACGTCGGCAGGCGGACGAGCGGCTGAAGGCAGGCGCACACGCGAGCGCTGATGGATCTTGCGGCGCGCGCGCCGGTGTTGTTTCGGCGCGAAGGTGAAGGCATCGATCGTGCAATGCGCAATGCGCCGAAGCCCTTTTGCCTCGCGGCCTGGAGGTCCGCGGGGCGCATCGGGAGGGTGATCGATGCTGCGCTGCGGTATCCGTGGGGGTGCGAAAGACCGTTGACGCTGCCGTGCCGAATGCGTAAAACCGGCTGCGTGCGCAGGCCGGGACTTGATGCCGAGGAGATCCGAGGTAGTACTGATCCTTCGTCGGCGCCACAGCAACCGCAGCAGCACCGCTGCGGAGTAAAGAGCAACCTTGAAGGATTCAAGCAATATGGCAACTGGTACCGTCAAGTGGTTCAACGATTCCAAGGGTTTCGGCTTCATCACGCCGGATGATGGAAGCGAGGACTTGTTTGCGCATTTCTCGGCCATCAACATGAACGGCTTCAAGTCGCTCAAGGAAGGCGAGAAGGTCTCCTTCGAGGTGACCCAGGGTCCGAAGGGCAAGCAAGCCTCGAACATCCAGCGTGCATGATGCAGCAGGTCGGCCGGCAGGCCGGCCTTGCGTGAAACGCGGGTATTGAAACACGAAGGCCATCAGCGAGCTGATGGCCTTCGTGCATTCTGGAGCTGACGCAGCTTGCGCTGCCGACCGGCGCATTGCGGGGAGATTCCGCGCAACGTCGCGGGCGGCAAGCGCCCGCACAAGCCTTACTTGAGCTTGATTTCCTTGTACGGCACGTGCTTGCGAGCGACGGGGTCGTACTTGTTGAACTCGAGCTTACCGGGGGTGGTGCGCTTGTTCTTCGTGGTCGTGTAGAAGTGACCCGTACCGGCGGTCGACTCCAGCTTGATCTTCTCGCGGATGCCCTTGGCCATGGCTTTCTCCGTTCAGTTCGGTTGCTTAAAGCTTCTCGCCACGGGCGCGAAGCTCGGCAACGACGACGTCGATGCCTTTCTTGTCGATCGTGCGAAGACCGGCGTTGGAAACGCGCAGGCGGATCCAGCGGTTCTCGCCTTCGCTCCAGAAGCGACGGCTCTGCAGGTTGGGCAGAAAACGGCGCTTGGTTTTGTTGTTAGCGTGGGAAACGTTATTTCCCACCATCGGTGCTTTACCGGTCACTTGGCAGACGCGAGCCATACGATGCTCCAGGGAATTCTGATTGCGGAAAACGCAAAAGGATAAACGAACATGTGCGCTCATGGCAAGCCCCGCGCCGGGATCGTGCGCGTGAATTTCGTGAGCTGTTCGTGGGAAAACTGCCGGTGTGCTGGCCGGTAAGGGCTTACAGCAGGCCGCGTTCGGCGAATGATACCGGAGATCCGTGTGCCGGGACCACGAAATGGTCGAGTACGCGCACATCGACGAGGCCGAGCGCATCTTTCAGTGCGCGGGTGAGCAACTCGTCCGCGGTGCTGGGTTCGGCGGCGCCGGAGGGGTGGTTGTGGGCGAGGATGACCGCTGCGGCGTTGTGTGCGAGGGCGAGTTTGACGACCTCGCGCGGGTAAACCGAGGTTTGGGTGAGGGTCCCCCTAAACAGGTCTACGGCGTCGATCAGGCAATGTCTCGCATCGAGCAGGAGAATGCAGAAGGTTTCGTGCGGAAGGTGGCCCAGACGCAGGCGCAACCAGTCGCGCACGACCTGCGGCGAATCGAACAGCGGGCGTTCGCGCAGGGTTTCGGTCAGGGCTCGCCTCGACAGTTCCATCGCGGCCTGCAGTTGGGCATACTTCGCCAGGCCCATGCCGGGTACCGCGGAGAAGTCCCGTGCACTCGCGCCGCACATGCGGGTCAGGCTGCCGAAGCGAACGAGAAGCACGCGTGCCAGATCCACCGCGCTCTGGCCCGGGATGCCCACGCGCAGGAAGATCGCCAGCAGCTCGGCGTCGGACAGGGCTGCAGCGCCGCGGGCAAGCAGTTTTTCGCGGGGGCGCTCTTCTGCCGGCCAGTCGGTGATCGCCATCGTACGGGACTCCTCAGGGCGCGCGCCGCGCCAGTGACAAGGGCATGAACTGCCATCGATTATAAGCGTACGTCATGAATATTCTGAAGGGCCGCAGGATTGTTCTCGGGGTCACCGGTGGCATCGCCGCCTACAAGGCTGCCGAGCTCGTACGACTGCTCGGCAAGGCGGGGGCCGATGTGCACGTGGTGCTGAGCGAGGGCGGAGCGCGCTTTGTCACCGCGGTCACCTTCCAGGCGCTCTCGGGCAACCGGGTGTGGACCGAGCTCTGGGATGTGCGCATGGACAACAACATGGCGCACATCGACCTCGGGCGCGATGCGGATGCGATTCTGGTGGCGCCCGCGACTGCCGATTTCATCGCGCGGCTCGCCCAGGGGCGCGCCGACGATCTGCTCAGCACCCTGTGCCTTGCGCGTGACGTACCGCTGATCGTCGCGCCGGCGATGAACCGCCAGATGTGGGCGTCACCGCCGACGCAGCGCAACCTGGCGCAGGTACGTGCCGATGGGGTCACGGTGTTCGGTCCCGCGGCGGGCGACCAGGCCTGTGGCGAGACGGGCATGGGGCGCATGCTCGAGGCCGAGGAGTTGGTGGAGCATCTTTCGGCATTCTTCGTGCCCAAGCGGCTCGCCGGCCGCAAGGTGGTGATCACTGCGGGGCCGACCTTCGAGGCGATTGACCCGGTGCGTGGCATCACCAACATCAGTTCGGGCAAGATGGGATATGCGCTGGCACGTGCCTGCGCGCAGGCCGGAGCCGAGGTCGCGCTGGTGAGCGGGCCGGTGGGGCTGCCAGCGCCGGTCGGGGTGCGACGTGTGGACGTGACCGGGGCGCTGCAGATGCGCGAAGCGGTGTTCGCGGCCTTGCCGGGCGCTGACGTGTTCATTGGCGTGGCGGCGGTGGCCGATTACCGCCCGCAGCAGGTGGCCGAACACAAGATGAAAAAAAGTGGGGATACGCTCACGATCACGCTCACGCCGAACCCGGACATCCTCGCTGAAGTGGCCGCGCTGGAGCGCCCGCCCTTCTGCGTGGGTTTTGCGGCCGAAAGCCGCGACCTGGACGCCTACGCGGAAGGCAAGCGGCGCAACAAGCGGCTGCCGATGCTGGTGGGCAATCTGGTCAGCGACGGTATGGGGGGGGACGACAACACCGTGATCATCTATGACGATGCCGGCCGTCACCCCCTGCCGCGCGCGCCCAAGGCCGAGGTCGCGCGGGACATCGTTACCCATCTCGCGGACCTTCTCGGACGGCGGGAACACTGAAACCTCAGCCGCGCGCTGCCATCGCAGCCATGCGGGATGGAGAACCGCTTATGCACCGCATCGACGTCAAGCTGCTCGATGAGCGCCTCAGGACACACCCGCCCGCGTATGCGACCGAGGGCGCGGCGGGGCTTGACCTGCGCGCCTGCCTCCCGGGCCCGATCACCCTTCACCCCGGCGAGACGACGCTGGTGCCGAGCGGCCTGGCCATCCATCTCGCGGACCCCGGTCTCGCCGCGATGGTGCTGCCGCGCTCCGGCCTGGGGCACAAGCATGGGATCGTGCTTGGCAACCTGGTGGGGTTGATCGATTCGGACTACCAGGGCCAGGTCTTCGTATCCGTCTGGAATCGGGGGCGGGCCAGCTTCACGATCCAGCCGATGGAGCGCATTGCCCAACTGGTGGTGGTGCCGGTGTTGCAGGTGGGCTTCAACATCGTCGACAGCTTCGAGCACAGCGTGCGCGGTGCTGAAGGCTTCGGCAGCACGGGCAAGCATTGATGCATGCCGGCATTCCCACCGGGGTGCACGTGATCTGCAGGCGTGCGGGGCGGATTCTGCTCATGCGCCGCGCAGGGACGGGCTTTTTCGACGGTCTGTACAGCTTGCCGGGCGGGCACGTGGAGCCGGGCGAGCCGGTGCGGGCTGCAGCTTGCCGGGAGTTGCTCGAGGAAACAGGGCTTCGGGTCGCGAGCGCGTCGCTGTCCTGGATGGGTGTGGTGCACCGGCTTTCAGACACCAATCGCATCGACTTTTTCTTCGAAGCGACCGATGTCGATGGTGCGCCGCGGATCTGCGAGCCGGACAAGTGTGACCGGCTCGACTGGTATGCGGAGGATGCCCTGCCGGACGAAATGGTCGAATACGTCCGCTGCGCACTGCAAGCGGGGGCGGCTCCATGGATGCTGGAGCTGGGCTGGACCGCAGAGCGCTGAGGTCAGGCGCGCGGCAACGGCGAGATCTCCGTGTGCAAGCGTGTGGCGGCGCGACCGTGCTGCTTGGGCGGTAACGCGGAATGTGATGCAGCGGAGTCTGATCGATCAGGTTCTGATCTGTTAGTTTCGATCTTGTCCAAAGTATGGCGGAATTCTTATAATCCTCCGTGATGATCAGACGCCACGCAGGTGCGCGGCGAGCGGAGAGCCGCGAGGAGAGCGCGATGAAGATCTGGAAGAGGCTGGCCGTTTCCTGTGCTGTGGGCCTTGCGACGCCGCTGGCGATCGCTTCGGGCGAACTGCCCGAGGTCGATCTGGCTCGCGCGGCCGAGATCAGCGGCGGGCGCTGTGCGCTTTGCCACGGTCCGGAGGGTGACAGCTCTTCGCCGCTCTATCCGCGTCTGGCCGGACAGCACCATCAGTACATCGCCAAGCAGCTCGCGGACTTCCAGTCCGGGCGGCGCCAGAGCGACACCATGAACGGCATGGCGCAGGACCTCACCAAGGACGAGATGCTCGCCCTCGGCGTGTATTTCGAGAAGAAGCCGACCAAGGCCCGTCCGGCGCGAGATGAAGAGCTCGCCGCGATCGGGCGCTTCATCTTTCATCGCGGAAACGAATACTCGGGTGTGGCGGCGTGCACCGGCTGCCATGGCGACAACGGCCACGGGACGGAGGAGTTGCCGCGCCTCGCCGGCCAAGTGCCGCGATATACCGAATCGCAGTTGAAGTCCTTCAACAAGCGCGAGCGCACCAACGACAACGAGATCATGCACTCCATCGCCTCCAAGCTCACCGAGCTCGAGGTCAAGGCGGTTGCCCTGTACATCAGTACATTGGAGTGAGTCCAGCGGCGCGCCCGAAGGGCGGTCCCGCGGGGCATGAAGAAAGGGGGCCAGCGGCCCCCTTCGTTTTGTTGCGTGCTGCGCTCAGGCGAGCATGTCGGCCCAGATGTTGCGCGCCCACGCGAGCGCGGCCTTGGCCTCGATCTCGTTGGCCATCGGCGAGAGCCCGCCCGCGCCACTGACCGGCATCGGCTGCTTTTTGTCGGCGTCGTACTGGTGCACCGAGGCGACGTGTACGACGTTGCGGCTGTCGACGAAGCTGTAGCAGGTGTTCATGACCACGGGCGTGGGATTGGGCGGCAGACCCTCGAACAGGTTGAGGATGGCTGCGGCGACAACCTTGCCGTGCTGGTTGGCCATGTGCCCCGATTTCGGCATCGTCGGCGCCGGGAAGAGGGCGTCGCCGATCACATGAACACCTGGCATGCCCTTGGCTTCGAGCGTGAGCCAGTCCACGTCCACCCAGGCGTCGTTGACCAGCGGCAGGCCGGACTTCGTTGCGATGTCGCCCGCGCGCATCGGCGGGATCACGTTGAGCACGTCCGCCTTGATCGAGTCGAATTCCAGCTCGGCGGTGAGCGTGGCGGCATCCACCGACTGCAGTGCGCTGTTGGGTACGTACTCTACGAGGGCGCCGTAGCGCTCGAACGCCTGGCTGAACAAGGCTTTCTTGGACTGGATATCGCCGTTGGCGTCGAGCACCAGGACCTTGGACTTGGGCTTGGCTTCGCGCAGATAGTTGGCCACCAGGCATGCGCGCTCGTAGGGGCCGGGCGGGCAGCGGTAGGGCGCGCGCGGGATGTGCATGGCGAACACGCCGCCGTCGGGCATGGTCTCGAGCTGCTTGCGCAGCGTCACCGTCTGCGGGCCTGCCTTCCAGGCATGGGGGATACGCTCCTCATTGCCGGCAAGACCGCCGATGCGTTCCGGCACGAAATCGATGCCGGGGGAGAGCACGACACGGTCGTAGTGGAGCGTGCCGTGCTTGGCCGTGGTCACGCTCTGCTTTTCGACGTCGATCGCAGTCGCCTCGTCGGTGATCAGCTTCACGCCCCATTTCGATACGAGGTTGTCGTAGCTGACCGTGATGTCCTCGATCTGCTTGAGGCCGCCGATCACGAGGTTGGAAATGGGGCAGGACACGAACTGGGCGTTGCGCTCGATGAGCGTCACGTCGACCTTGCCCTTGCTCCACATGCGCAGGTACTTGGCCGTGGTGGCGCCGCCATAGCCGCCGCCCACGATGACGACGTGGCGGCGCGCGCCACCGGATGCTGCGGTTGCGCTGCCCGAGAGTCCGGGGAGTCCGGCGCCTGCTGCGGCAGCGATGGCCGAGGCCTTGAGGAAGTTGCGTCTGTTCAGCATCGTTCTTGTCTCCCCGTCATTTCTGTTCGGCAAACCAGGTGGTGATGAGATCGAGCTGCTCATCGGTATAGCCGGCCGCGATCTGGTGCATGATCGTCGCCGGCTTGTCCCCCGAGCGGAAATCGGCGAGCTTCTGCATCAGCTTCTCCTTCGATTCTCCCGCAAGGGAGTCCATCCCGCCCACGCTGTGGCCGTTTGTGCCGTGGCAGTTCGCGCAGGTTGCTGCAAGGTTGCGCGCGAGGTTCGGGTCTTGTGCGTGCAGTCCCCCGCTCAGCGCGAGCAGGCCGAGTGCGGCGATGAAGCTTCTTGTTCTCATGGATGGTCCCTCCGTCTTTGGTTCCAAGGGGTGGTACTGCCTGCACAACGCCAGACCCGTCGTCCGCTGTTCCGCGCGACCGCGCCTGGTCGAATCGCGCGCCTGGCTGGCCGGATGGGCAAGCAGGATGTGCTGAATTCTGCCATCGGAAACCGGTTTGCTGTGGCGCACAAATATTAGTGCTTGACTATATGATTGAAGACTTTTAGATTTGATCCATGTCAAAAATGATCTCATAAAAGAGACTGATATGGATGAGCTCGAAAAAGTCTTCGAAAGCGCCGCGCAGTACTTCGGCCTGCTCTCAGAGCCTTCGCGCCTGAAGATCATGCACTGCCTGTGCGACGGGGAGCGCTCGGTCAATGAGGTGGTCGAGGCGTCCGGGCTCAACCAGGCCAATGTTTCCCGCCACCTGAGCCTGCTCTACCGGGCCGGGGTGCTCGGTCGTCGCCGGGACGGCGCTCAGGTGTTCTATCGCCTGACCGACCCCGATTTCACGGACCTGTGCCGGACGGTGTGCGTGCGCATCGCCTCGCGGGGTCAGCCGGGCGCGGTCGGTGACACCGGGTTGCTCAAGCCCGGGCTCGGAACCGGGCAGCAAGCGGGGCCGTTGCGGCAGTGATAGTTGGTCGTGCATCGAGACAACGAAGGGGGAGACAAAGCATGACGATGTTCGAGACCCGGCCCGGCCGGGTGAGGCCTGCGCCCGAGAATTTCCTCACCGACGCGCAGATCGCCGCGGTCAAGGATGGCCGACGCGATTTCCTGCGCAAGGCGTTCGTCACCGCGTCGGCCGCCATGGCCGTACCTGCGGTGGCTCGCGCTGCCGTCGAAGGCGACCCGGCAATCCTGGAGTTGCCGCAGTGGTCGACCACGCTGGGCTTGCCGGTGGCGGCCAATCCGTACGGCATGCCTTCACAGTACGAGCGTGGCCTGCAGCGTCGCGAGAGCCCGGGTCTGACCCGCGTGGGCGGTTCCTCGGTAGCCTTTACGCCGCTGCAGGGCCTGTTCGGCATCATCACGCCCTCGGGCCTGCACTTCGAACGCCACCACCAGGGCTGGCACGACATCGATCCCTCGAAGCATCGCCTGATGATCAACGGCCTGGTCAAGACCAACGCGGTCTTCACCATGGACGACATCATGCGTCTGCCCTCGGTGTCGCGCATCCACTTCATCGAGTGCGGCGCCAACACCGGCATGGAGTGGGGCAACGTCGCGGTGCCGACCGTGCAGTATTCGCACGGCATGCTGTCCTGTGCGGAATTCACGGGCGTGCCGTTGAAGGAAATCCTCGACATGTGCGGCGCCGACTACAAGACCGGCCGCTTCGTGCTCGCCGAGGGCGCTGATGGTTCGTCGATGACGCGCACGATCCCGATGGAGATGATCGAGTCGGGCGAGGTGCTGGTCGCCTACGGCATGAACGGCGAGATGCTGCGCCCCGAGAATGGCTATCCGCTGCGCCTCGTGGTGCCGGGCGTGCAGGGCGTGAGCTGGGTGAAGTGGCTGCGCCGCATCGAGGTGGGCGACCAGCCCTGGGGGGCGAAGGACGAGGCGGTGCACTACATCGACCTGATGCCCGATGGCCAGCATCGTCAGTACACTTCGATCCAGGAGTGCAAGTCGGTCATCACGACCCCCTCGGGCGGCCAGCTGTTGCTCGACAAGGGTTTCTACAACGTCTCCGGCATGGCGTGGTCGGGGCGCGGCAAGATCACCCGCGTCGATGTGTCGGCCGACGGCGGCATCAACTGGCGCCAGGCGCGCCTTGAGACGCCGGTGCTGTCCAAGGCGATCACGCGCTTCAACATCGACTGGGTGTGGGACGGCAAGCCCGCGATCCTGCAGTCGCGCGCCGTCGACGAGACTGGCTACGTGCAGCCGAGCTATGGCCAGCTGCGCGCGGCGCGCGGGACCAAGTCCATCTATCACAACAACGCCATCCAGTCCTGGAAGGTGGTCGAGTCCGGGGAGGTGAGCAATGTCCAGGTTCTCTAAGACGCTGATCGCGCTGCTCGTCGCCGGCGCCAGCACCGCAGCCATGGCCTGGGAAGACCGCTTCCCCGGCATCGGCCGAGAAGCCACGCCGGCCGAGGTGAAGGCCTGGGACATCGATGTGCGTCCGGATTTCGTCGGCCTGCCCAAGGGGCGTGGCAATGTCGATGACGGCATGGTGCTGTGGGAAACCCACTGTGCGAGCTGCCACGGCATCTTCGGCGAGTCGAACGAAGTATTCACCCCCATCGTCGGCGGCACCACGCTGAAGGACATCGAGACCGGCCACGTCGAGTCGCTCGTCACCGGCTCCTTTCCGCAGCGCACCACGCTGATGAAAGTGCCGACGGTGTCGACGCTGTTCGACTACATTCAGCGTGCCATGCCCTGGACCGCGCCCAAGTCCCTGAATCCGGACGAGGTGTATGCGATCCTCGCCTACCTGCTCAACCTCGCCGAGGTGGTTCCGGCCGACTACGAGCTCAGCGACGAGAACATCCGCGAGGTACAGGCACGCATGCCCAACCGCAACGGCATGACCACCGATCACGGCATGTGGCCGGGTGCGGCGGGTGACAAGGGCGGCATCGGCAACGGCGGCACGCCCGACGTGCAGAGCGTGGCCTGCATGCAGGACTGCAAGAAGGCGGTCGAGATCGCCTCCGCGCTGCCCGATTACGCGCAGGACGCACACGGCAACCTCGCCGAGCAGAACCGCCCGATCGGTCCCGCGCGCGGCAAGCCCACGGGGGCGCCCGCCGCCTCGGGCGAGGCGGGAGCCGCGCCCGAGTCCGCCGGGGCAGCGGCGAGCCTCGCGCTCGCCAACGCCAAGGGCTGCATGGCCTGCCATGGCGTCGCACACAAGATCGTTGGCCCCGGCTACAACGAGATCGCGGCCAAGTACCAGGGCCAGGCCGATGCCCAGGCGACGCTGGTCGCCAAGGCCAAGGCCGGGGGCCAGGGTGTCTGGGGGGCGGTGCCCATGCCGCCGCAAGGGCACGTCAAGGACGAGGAGCTCCAGCAACTCGTGAAGTGGATTCTGGAAGGCGCGAAAGCGCAGTAACCCCTAAACAAGGAGAGACGGGATGAACAATCAACGCAGGGACACCCTCAAGGCCGGCAGCGGTCTGGGCATGCTCGGTCTGCTCGCAGCGGCCGGCTTCATCAAGCCCGAACTGGCGCACGCCGCCTGGAACCAAGCCGCGTTCGACGCCAAGAACATGGACGCGGCCTTTGGCGCCTTCAACGCCGGCAAGCCGGCCGAGAGCGCGGACGTGGTGATCACCGCGCCGGACATCGCCGAGAACGGTGCCGTGGTGCCGGTGGGCGTGGTCAGCAAGCTGCCCAAGACCGAGCAGATCGTGATCCTCATCGAGAAGAATCCGAACATGGTCGCCGCCACCTTCACCTTGCCCGAAGGCACGGTCGCAGACGTGCAGACGCGCGTGAAGATGGGCCAGACCTCGGACGTGTATGCGATGGTCAAGGCCGACGGCAAGTTCTACATGGCCAAGAAGGAAGTCAAGGTCACCCTCGGCGGCTGCGGCGGCTGATCCTCAGTACAGATCAAGGAGATAATCGATATGGCAAACCCGATGCGCATTCGCGCCGCCGCCAAGGATGGCGTCACCGAAGTCCGTGTGCTGATGTCGCACGTCATGGAAACCGGCCAGCGCAAGGACTCGTCCGGTGCCCCGATCCCGGCCCACTTCATTACCGAACTCACCGCCAAGCACAACGACAAGGTCGTGCTCAGCGCCGAGTTCGGCCCCTCCGTGTCCACAAACCCCTACCTCGCCTTCAAGTTCAAGGGCGGCGCCAAGGGCGAGAAGCTCTCGGTGAGCTGGGTCGACAACAAGGGCGACAGCCGTACCGACGAAGTTCAGATTTCCTGATCGGAGGGCGGTGGCTGCGCGTCCGCGGGCGCAGCCTCGGTCGTTGCCGGCGAGGGGCCGGCAGCCCGAAAACAAGTGGGACCGCTCGAACGGCCCCTGGAGGAGAGACGATGAAAAGACAAGTCATGTTTGCCGCGCTCGGCGCCGCGACGATGCTGGGTGGCCCGCTCGCATCGGCGCAGCAGGAGCTCAACTTCGACGCCTACCGCGAGATGCTCGCCGACGGCAACCCGGCCGAGCTCTACGAGATGGAAGGCGAAGAGCTGTGGCGCACCGCGCGTGGCCCCAAGAACGCCACGCTCGAGCAGTGCGACCTCGGCATGGGGCCCGGCGTGGTGGAAGGCGCCGCTGCGCAGCTGCCGCGCTTCTTCGAGGACACCGGCAAGGTGCAGGACCTCGAGTCGCGCCTGATGCACTGCATGGAAACCCAGCAGGGCATCCCGCCCGATGAAATCATCAAGGGCAAGTTCGGCCAGGGCGAGCGTGCCAAGGTCGCGGCGCTGGTGGCCTACGTCGTCACCCACTCCAAGGGCAAGCCGATCGCGGTCGACCTGTCGCATCCCAAGATGAAGGAGATGTACGACATGGGTGAGCGCGTCTTCTTCTACCGCACCGGCGCCATGGATTTCGCCTGTTCCTCCTGCCACAGCCAGGACGACAAGCGCATCCGCGCCACGCAGCTGCCCAACATCACCAAGCCCGAGGGCGCGGCCGCCGGCTGGGGGTCGTGGCCCGCCTACCGTGTGTCGAACTCGCAGTTCTGGACCATGCAGCACCGCCTGTGGGACTGCTTCCGCCAGCAGCGCACGGCCGAGCCGGTGTTCGCATCGGACGTGACCATCGCGTTGTCGGTGTTCATGGCGGGCAAGGGCAACGGTGCCGAGGCCCAGTGGCCGGGCGTGAAGCGCTAAGGAGGACATGAGATGAAGAAACTGATGTTTGCGATCCCGCTGGCGCTCGCCGCGTCCTTCGCCCAGGCTGACGAGCTTCAGGCCAAGGTCGAGCAGATGATGGTGTCTTCGTTCAAGGCGAACGGCATCGCCAGCCTCGATCGCCAGAAACAGGATGCGATCCAGAAGGCGTGCTCGAGCCTGACACCGCTGGACGCCGAGACCATGAAACGCCTCGAGGCCGCCGAGTTCGAAACGATCCAGTGGCCTTCCGACGGTAACTACACCGGTGGCGACTGGAAGCAGGGGCAGAAGATCGCGGCCAGCGGCCGTGGTCTGACCTGGACCGACAAGAGCCCCGACAACAATGGCGGTGGCTGCTACAACTGCCACGCCATGGACCCGAACGAGGTGTCCGAGGGCACGATCGGCGTGAGTCTCGAAGGCTACGGCAAGCTGCGCGGCAACTCGGAAGAGGTCGTCAAGTACACCTGGGGCAAGCTGTGGAACTCCAAGGCCTACAACGCATGCAGCGACATGCCGCGTAACGGCTATGGCGGCATCCTCACCGAAGAGCAGATCCGCCACGTCATGGCCTATCTGTTTGACCCGGCCTCACCGGTCAACCAGTAACCGGCGCCAGGCTGGCGCTCCGGATCGGGCCCGCGGCTTCGGCCCCGGGCCCGTTTTGCTTGGCGCGCCTTCGTCTCCAGATCACTCGAAAAGGGTATTCCATGTCGATGAATCGTCGTGAATTCATGCAGATGCTCGCGGTCGCCGCAGCAGGCGGCATGACGCTGCATTCGAACTTCGCGCGTGCCGAGAAGTCGGCCGAAGCGCTCTACGACCTCCCGCCGTTCGGCAACGTCAGCCTGCTGCACATGACCGACTGCCACGCGCAGCTGCTGCCGATCCATTTCCGCGAGCCCAACGTCAACCTTGGCGTGGGTGGCATGATGGGCAACGCGCCGCACATCGTCGGCGAGGGCTTCCTCAGGCACTTCGGCATCAAGCCGGGCAGCATCGAGGCCCATGCCTTCACCTATCTCGACTTCGTCGAGGCTGCGAGGACTTACGGCAAGGTCGGCGGCTTTGCCCACCTGGCCACCCTGGTCAAGAAGATGAAGGCCAGCCGCCCCGGCGCGCTGCTGCTCGACGGCGGCGACACCTGGCAGGGCTCGGGCACTGCGCTGTGGACCAACGCGCAGGACATGGTCGACGCCTGCAAGCTGCTCGGCGTGGACGTGATGACGCTGCACTGGGAATCGAGCTACGGCGCCGATCGCGTCAAGGAGATCGAGGAGAAGGACTTCGCGGGCAAGATCGACATCGTCGCCCAGAACGTGAAGACCACCGACTTCGAGGATCCGGTCTTCAAGCCCTACGTCATCAAGAATATCAACGGCGTTCCGGTGGCCATCGTCGGCCAGGCCTTCCCCTACACCCCGATCGCCAACCCGCGCTGGCATACGCCGGACTGGAGCTTCGGCATCCGCGACGAGGACATGCAGCAGGCGGTGGACGCCGCACGCGGCGAGGGCGCCCAGGTGGTGGTGGTGCTGTCGCACAACGGCATGGATGTGGACCTGAAGATGGCAAGCCGCGTTACCGGCATCGACGCCATCTTCGGCGGCCACACCCACGACGGCATGCCGGCGCCCACCATCGTCGAGAACGCGGGCGGCAAGACGCTGGTGACCAACGCCGGCTCCAACGGCAAGTTCCTCGGCGTGATGGATTTCGACGTGCGCGACGGCAAGGTGGCGGACTTCCGCTACAAGCTGCTGCCGGTGTTCTCCAACCTGCTGCCTGCCCACCCCGAGATGGCCGCGTTCATCGACAAGACGCGCGCGCCCTTCCTCGAGAAGCTCACCGAAAAGCTCGCCGTCACCGAAGGCCTGCTGTACCGCCGCGGCAACTTCAACGGTTCGTGGGACCAGCTCATCGTCGATGCGCTGATCGCCGAGAAGGACGCCGAGATTGCCTTCTCGCCCGGCTTCCGCTGGGGCACCTCGCTGTTGCCGGGTGACACCATCACCATGGAGCATCTGCTCGACCAGACCGCGATCACCTACCCGTGGACCACGCTCACCGAGATGAGCGGCGAGATGATCAAGACCATTCTGGAGGACGTCGCCGACAACCTCTTCAACCCCGACCCCTACTACCAGCAGGGCGGCGACATGGTGCGCGTGGGCGGGCTGCAATACACCTGCGACCCGAATGCGGCGATGGGCAAGCGCATCGACAACATGATGCTCAAGGGCACGCCGATCGAAGCCGGCAAGACCTACAAGGTCGCCGGCTGGGCGCCGGTGTCGGAGGAGGCCAAGGACTCCGGCCCGGCGGTCTGGGACGTGGTCGCCGACTACCTTCGCGGCCAGAAGGTGATCACCCAGCGCGCGCTCAACCTGCCCACGCTCAAGGGTATGGACGGCAACCCGGGCGTGGCGATCTAAGCCCCACCCGCTGAAAGTGAGGCAGTCCGTCGTCGTGCGCTCGGTACGGCGACGGGCTGCATCCTTTGCAGCACCCTCCTAAATGTGCTCGTTTGCCGGAAACAGATTGCAAAAGCGCAACTCGAGCGGGTAGGGGAAAAAGTCTTCCACGTAGCCATCGCGGATGCGCTGCTGCGCCTGCTGCCAGAACTTCGGCGCGAGCAGGTCGCGGTGGTGCTTGAGGAAGGCCTTGCGCACGCGCGGCACGCCGAGCAGGAAGGTGGCGAACTCCTCGGGGAACACGTCCATCGGCCCCGCCGAATACCAGGGCTCGGCCGACATCTCCATTTCCTCATAGGGCGCGGGCGGGATGGCGCGGAAGTTCATGTCGGTCATGTACTCGATCTCGTCGTAGTCGTAGAACACGACCCGGCCGTAGCGCGTCACGCCGAAGTTCTTCCACAGCATGTCGCCAGGGAAGATGTTGGCGATCGCGAGCTCGCGGATCGCGTTGCCGTATTCCCGGACCGCCTCTTCCAGTTCCGTATCGTTCGCCTTCTCCAGGTAGATGTTGAGCGGCGTCATGCGGCGCTCGATGTAGAGGTGCTTGATGATCACCTTGTCGCCGTCGATCTCGAAGCTCGAGGGTGCGAGGGTGCGCAGCTCGTCCAGCAACTCGGGATGGAAGCGCGACAGCGGCAGCGCGGCGTAGGAGAACTCCAGCGTGTCGGCCATGCGGCCGACGCGGTCGACGTGCTTGACCATCAGGTACTTGCGCTTGACCGTGGCACGATCCATGTTCTTCGAGCTGCCGAAGGTGTCCTTGATGATCTTGAACACGTAGGGGAAGGAGGGCAGCGTGAACACCAGCATCACCAGGCCGCGGATGCCGGGCGCGATGATGAACTGGTCGTTCGAGTGGCGCAGGTGCGAGACCAGGTCGCGGAAGAACATGGTCTTGCCCTGCTTGCCCAGGCCCAGCATGGTGTAGAGCTCGCTGCGCGGCTTGTTGGGCATGATCGAGCGCAGGAACTGCACGTAGCCCGAGGGCACCTCCATGTCGACGAGGAAGTAGGCGCGCGACAGCGAGAACAGCACCGAGATCCGCCACGGGTCGAGGATCAGCGTGTCCAGATAGAGCAGGCCGCGCGCGTTGTGGCGCACGGCGATGGCGAAGGGGTATTCCTGGTAGCCGTTGACCGTCTTGCCGATGATGTAGGCGGTCTTGTTGCGATAGAAGGCCGAGTACAGCACCTGGATCTGGCAGTTGACCTCCATCTGCGGCCACTCGCCCAGGTGCGCCAGCGCGGCGCGCATCACCTGGTGGACGTCGCGCTCCAGGTCCTCGAAGCTGCGCTGCCAGTCGAAGTCCTCGACGATACGGCGGATGGTGGCGCGCAGGCCGCGCTCCTGCGGGTAGTAGCTCGAGTACACCGGCGGGTAGGATTCGATGAACTCAGTCGAGATCGCCGGGCGCGCAAACAGGTAGTCATTGTTGAAGTAACTGCGGTGCAGGATCTTGGTCGTCACCGAGTTGAAGAAGGTTTCGGCGAGTTCGGGCTGGCGGTGATTGATCAGCATGCCGATGAACTGCAGCTTGACCTGCTGCCAGGTGGCGTCATCGAGCGCGTCGGCGTCGAACTCGTCGAGCAGGCGGGCCACCGTCTCGGCTACGCGATCGTCGTAGAACTGCACCCGTTCGCGCACCGAATCGAGCTGCTTCTGCCATTGAGCGCCCTCGAACAGCTCTTTCGCGCGGCGCGAGGTTTCGCGAAAGATCCGGTAGTGCTTGTTGAAGCCCTCCACCAGGGCCTGGGCGATCGCCTGTGCGACCGGGTTCTCTCCCAACTGCACGTCCATCGAGCCTCCTCGGGGGTCTGGCGGGGGCCGTTCCGGCCCGCCCAACGGTGGCTCAGTCTATCACCCGCTCATGTGCCGGGCGGGGGCGTTGGGGCACGGCGGCGGTGCGTTTTTCCGTCCCCTGCCGGGAAGGCGCTTTCTTTCGGGCCGCGTTCTTTTGGAGGATAATGCGCCCTCGGTACAGGGCTGCGATGCGCCCGGTTCGCCGTCGCGCCCTTCCGTTGCTGTCACCACAGACCAGAACCGCGGACCCGTTCGCGGTCATTGAGAGAGGGAGCAGGCATGAGCGAATCCAAGATCACGGTACCCGCGGGCGGCCAGAAAATCGTCCCGGGGCAAGCGGTTCCGGACCACCCCATCATCCCGTTTATCGAAGGCGACGGCATCGGCGTGGACATCACGCCGGTGATGATCAAGGTCATCGACGCTGCGGTCGAGAAGGCCTACGGCGGCAAGAAGAAGATCCACTGGATGGAAGTCTACGCCGGCGAGAAGTCGACGCAGATCTATGGCCCGGACCAGTGGCTGCCGAAGGAAACCTTCGACGCCCTCAAGACCTACTCGGTGTCGATCAAGGGCCCGATGACCACGCCGGTGGGCGGCGGCATCCGCTCGCTCAACGTGGCGCTGCGTCAGGAACTCGACCTCTACCAGTGCGTGCGTCCGGTGCGCTACTTCAAGGGCGTGCCCAGCCCGCTCAAGCGCCCCGAGCTGACCGACATGGTCATCTTCCGCGAGAACACCGAGGACATCTATGCCGGCGTCGAGTGGCAGGCAGGCTCCGATGCGGCCAACAAGGTCATCCAGTTCCTGCGCGAAGAGATGGGGGTGCAGAAGATCCGCTTCCCGCAGGATTGCGGCATCGGCGTCAAGCCGGTTTCGGTCGAGGGCACCACGCGCCTGGTGCGCGCCGCGATCCGGTATGCGATCGACAACGACCGCAAGAGCGTGACCCTGGTGCACAAGGGCAACATCATGAAGTTCACCGAGGGCCTGTTCCGCGACGTCGGCTACAAGGTGGCGCAGGAGGAATTCGGTGCGCAGCCGATCGACGGCGGCCCGTGGTGCAAGTTCGCCAACCCTAAGACCGGCCGCGAGATCCTCGTCAAGGACGCCATCGCCGACGCCTTCCTGCAGCAGATCCTGTTGCGCCCGGCCGAATACGACGTGATCGCCACGCTCAACCTCAACGGCGACTACATCTCGGACGCGCTCGCAGCGCAGGTGGGTGGCATCGGCATCGCGCCGGGGGCGAACATCTCCGACCAGTACGCCTGCTTCGAGGCCACCCACGGCACCGCGCCCAAGTACGCGGGGCTGGACAAGGTGAATCCGGGCTCGCTGATCCTGTCGGCCGAGATGATGCTGCGCCACCTGGGCTGGAAGGAAGCGGCCGACCTCGTCATCCAGGGCATGGAGGCGGCGATCGCCGACAAGCAGGTCACCTACGACTTCGCCCGCCTGATGGAAGGCGCCAACGAGGTGTCGTGCTCCGAGTTCGGCGACGCGATGATCGCGCGCATGTAAGCCGTTCCGCCCCGCAAGAACCCGCCCGCTCTGCCCGAGCCGGCGGGTTTTTTGTTGCCTGTGCTTCACCCCGTCGGCGTCGGCGGATTCGATCGGTTCATTCCTGACACGCGCTGTAAGGGATAAGTAAGACTGATGTTTCTATAATTCGCACACTGCTGCATGGGCTGGAGTTGTCTCTTGCCGGTTCACGCAGTGGCGGTGTTTCACAGACAACGAGGAGACATGATGGAAAACAACAGTGCAGCTGGCTACTGGAAAGCCACACTGGGCCTCCTGACCAAGATCATGGTCGTGTGGTTCCTGGTGTCCTACGGGGCTGGAATCCTTTTCGCAGACGCGCTCAACAGCATCCATCTCGGCGGCTATCCGCTCGGGTTCTGGTTTGCACAGCAGGGCTCGATCTATGTGTTCATCGCACTGATCTTCTTCTACGCGAAGAAGATGGGTGAGATCGACCGCAAGTTCGACGTTCACGAAGAATAAACGGGGGGACGGACACATGGATCTTCAAACTATGACCTACCTGGTGGTGGGCGCGTCCTTCGCGCTCTACATCGGGATCGCAATCTGGGCGCGCGCAGGCAGCACCAGCGACTTCTACGTCGCCGGCGGCGGTGTGCACCCGGTCACCAACGGCATGGCAACGGCCGCTGACTGGATGTCGGCTGCGTCCTTCATCTCCATGGCCGGCCTGATCTCCAACATGGGCTACGGCGGCTCGCTGTTCCTCATGGGCTGGACCGGCGGCTACGTGATTCTGGCCATGTGGCTGGCGCCGTACCTGCGCAAGTTCGGCAAGTTCACCGTGCCCCAGTTCATCGGCGACCGCTTCTACTCGAAGACGGCCAGCACGGTGGCGGTGGTCTGCCTGCTGGTGGCCTCGATCACCTACCTGAATCCGTGTTCGCTTAGCCGGAAATCCAGCCTAACGCATTGATGTAATTG
>NZ_JBQWSN020000015.1:0-83530 GCF_052598215.2 Thauera sp. ZXT1-4
ACTACGGGCGCTACCGTCATGTTTGTTGAGAAGTCAATTTCCACTGGAAACGGCATAGAGCCTTAAATAATTGGGCTTCTGGTGACAGCGTCATTATTGACGGAATGGTTTTCGAGATCTGCGGAGTCAGTTCCGAAGTCGTCAGCCTCTTTTCACCTTGCGATCTTTCCGAACATCAGATCGAACGGAGCAAACTGAATGGATGTCGATTCTTTATCGATCTTCCTGGAATCGAGAATCGCTACAGGCGACTTATCAAGACGATGATTCAAAGTTGTCTTCTAACTACGGGTGAAGCGACGAATGCACTCTTTGGACTGAGAGTGCGGGGATTGCATGACCAGGGTTCGGAAGCAGTAGCCCATGCCGGTGGATCTGCTGCAGCTGTCCGCCAAGCGTTACGTTGTCGGCACTACGTGCGGATCTCTAAACGATGACACACAGCCCGGCCTCATGAGGTCGGGTTTTTTGTATAAGAAGAATCCTTGAAGGCAAACCTTTCCAGTGTTAGCCTTACTCAATGACGCAGAGCAATCCTATCCGCTTCGACCAATTCCGCTGGAAAGGCTTTTGGCGCGAAGGTGTATCCAGGACCACAGAGGGTGGCGCACTTTTCACTGAGGAAGGGCTCCGCTATTACGCTTTCTGGTGTCGCAAATTCAAACGCACAGAGCCACACCAAGGGATGAACTACGAAGAGTTCGCTCTTGGATTTCTGACGATTCTAAAGCTTCATCGCTGCAAAAAAGATGAAGGCTCCGTTAAACATAGCCATGAGCAATCTCGAGATTACGGTTGACTCCCATCGACGCGCACAAGAAGCCCGTAAAACTCTTTGATGAAGAAGAATTGAAACATTTTCGTGAAGGCCGTAGGGCTGCTCGCGAAGGCTTTATCGCGCCTCACGATCTCGCACTTCAGGACCCTTTCTTTGCTCGGGGCTACAACCAGGAGCGTCTTCTTGTCCAAAGCGAGCAGGGCGAAATAATTCTGGTCAGGGGTCTGGCGACCATCTGTGCGCGTTGCAACGAAATGAATCTCTATGAGAGGCCTGGCTGCCCTTGCTGGGACAGCGATGAGGTCAACTTGCTCAAAGATTGGATGAAGACGGGCCTTCCGCCTCATCATGGAATCGAAAAACTGTTGAAGCAGTATCACCTTACTTACGGCGTTTTTATTCATCTGCCGCGAATTGCAAAGTTTGGCTTTGTTGATATGGATACCTATCTCAAGGGACGCAAGGAAATTGGCTTGCCTGCCATCACGTTTCCTCACGGCGAACCGTTTTTCCTTTGACGTGCGGGCAAAGCCTGAACCAGTGCCGCCCCGAGCTCAATACGGGCAGCTGTAAGTGCCAGGGTTGCTATTCACAACCCGCGCGTGCTGGGCCTTGAGTGCAACAACGTACTGCGCTCGCTCTGACGTATTCCCCATAGCTTTCTCAATCCCAGCATTGATCTTCGCGGCAGCTTCGGGCGAGAAATGCTTCCCCACACAGGCCTGCGCAATTCCATAGGCCTGGATCGCGTTGTTTTTCAACTCAGGCGAGTTTTCGTGGAAGGCTTGCATCCCGAGCTGGTAGGCCTTGCCCAGTTGCTCTGCTGCGACCCGGATGGGGTGTGCCGCTTCAGGGTAGAGCCCGTGGATCCAGTTCTCCACGTCGTCCCGCAAGCCGCTCGCATTGACATCCAACCCGAGCACCTCGCCCGAAGTGACCTTTTCGACGGCATGAGACAAGGGAAGGTCGAAAACATTGACCGCCACAATCGAGGCCGCGGCGAGCGACAAAATGGGATGGCGAAACATAAAACCGATCATTCCTTCCTCTCAGCGCAACTCATAACTGAAGCCGTCAGCCACCCACGGAAGTGACAAGCCCATATCCTTGGTCCAGTCACTAAGCATGTTCATAAACCGATACTGGACACGCGGACGGTACACCCGGATCTTCGTGGCGCCGTATCGGGTCTGAACCGCTTCGATGGTGCCAATCTCGTCGATCAGGCCAATTTCTTTGGCTGCAACCCCGTTCCAGACTTCTCCCGTTCCGTAGTCGATGTCTTTCTTGAGCTTGGTTGCCCGGGCGAGCATCAGGTCCTCGCGGAACATCCCGCCCATCTCGTTCACCAGCGCTTGCGCCTTGGCGTTGCCTTCGTCGTTGGGCGGCGCAAAGGGGTTGAGCATCGACTTGAGCTCGCCGGAAGAGAATGTCCGCTGCTGCACCCCGATACGGTCAAGCAGCTGGTGAGCCTCCCATGCTGACAAGACGGCCCCAATCGAGCCGACCAAGCTGTACCGGCCGGCGTAGATGCTGTCGGTCTCCATCGCAATCATGTAGGCCGCGCTTGCACCGATGCCCTCGATCACCGCATGGATCGGAGTCTCGCTGGACACCCGCATGTCGCGTACAAAATTGCCGATTCGCTCTGCGTCGCCCGGGGCACCCCCCGGCGAGTCAATCTGAAGAACGACCGCTTTGGTAGTAGGCGCTTCAAACGCAGATCGGATCGCAGGTATCAAGGTATCTGCCGTCACCCCTTCGCCAATCGTCCCAGAGATACGCACCACTGCCAGCTCGGGCTCGCGTTCCTTAAATCGCTCGAATATGTTCACCTTTATGCCAAGGGTGCTTGTGTAAAACATCGCGTATAGCACAGCGCCACCGATAAAGAACGATGCGATCATGAAGCGCCGAAACAGCTTCCACCTGCGTTCGGACCGCCGTTCCTTCAAGATATCTGCGAGCAGAATGCTCGCCATCGTGTTGTGGAGCTCTGCCTCCGACACGGTGTTGTTTCCTGCAATGTCTAGATCCATATCTCCGGCAGCTTTCTTCGAAATCCACAGTCTGAGTTTTCGTAGCATGGTGTTCTTCAGTTTCTAGCCAGTCCCCACGAACGCGGACGACCGGCATCAAGGTGAATGTGCTTTGAGGACCGGTAGAAGCCGACACCTCCCGTTCTTGCCCACTCGAGCATTCTGGCAACGTCCTCAGAGTTTGCGCCGGGAACCCAGAAATCGACAGCGCGAAAGACGCCATTATTGTCAGGGAGATGCTGAGACTGATGGGCTCCTCCCACCTCACGATTGGTCACCTCCGTTCGGAGGCCGGACGTCGCCACGATCGGCGCCTTCAGCCCCCAGTGCGCGAGCCACGCTTGGACCCAAGCAAGGTTGCTGACGATCTGGGGATGGACCAATCCCTGACGGTTTGCACGAACATCACGCAAAAGGTATTGGAGGTAGGCAATCCCTTTCCCAGTGCTGATATCGAGCAGCACGCCATCCTGAGGGTTGTCGCGAGCGATCCAAAGCGTTCGCGGCAACTGCTGCGCTTGAGCAGGGAGAGGTAGCGCCGTGGCAACAGCAGCGCTGGCTGCAAATAACAGGAAATCTCGACGATTCATCACGCCGGAGTCCCAAAGTGGGCGGACCAATTCAGTCGGCCGTACTTAGATAGATATCTTCTCCCCGCAGCAACGTCGTCTTGATGCGAGCGAACCGGGTTTTTCCCTGTGAGATACCAGTGACCGACGAAATCGCTGACGATGTACTCCTCGTCCAGCATCACCAGGCTCTTTTCCCAATCCTTCAGCGTGATTGTCGGCTCCATATCGATTGCACGCCGGTAAAGCTCATGCACGTTGAGTCCGGGGTGTGACCAGAGCAAATCGCAAATGATCGCTGCACTTTTTCCATTCAAGAAATATGCGTGATTTTCGATGAATGCTGGCACCGGGTCGATCAGAAACGGAAACTCGTGTTGGAAGCGCAGTTGCCTTAGCCAGAACTCGTAGTGGAACCGAAGTCTTATTACATCAGGCCGGACATACTCTCCAATCGTCTCGCAGCACAATGCAAAATTAATTCCTTCCCGTCCTTCACCCTCATGCTCTTCTCTGCCAAAGATGAAACGAACCGCCTGCATCACTCTTTCGTGCGAGTAGACGATGTTCTTCGGGCGCTTCGTTGGGTAGGCAAGCTCTGGCAACAGTGCAGTTGCGTAGTGCATGATGATCTGGAATGCCTGGCGTGGAGGGCCTTCCTCAAAGTCTTCTGCCGTAACAACGCCCTCTGTGTCCTTGATATTCAGGGCACTAAGGGCCGCTTGAATCTTCTGACTTGCAGATGATTCAGCTTCCGCTTCAGCGAAGTCATCAAAACTGAAGTCTGCCGCGAAATCGTCCAGAGAATCCGCGACATCCAGTTCCTCGAGGTCGGTCCCTTCTGCAAAAAATTGCTCAAAGGGGGGAGGGTCACCTTTCAAGACTTCAAGACTATTCTCTTCAAGCCATTTATCGCTGAACACAACCTCGTCTGCAACTTCAATAGCCTCTTCAAGGGCATCCTTCTTGATTTTGCTCACGTCTCAATCCATCCTCATCGGTCAAGTCTTGATCTTCTCTTTTGCTGCCCCACCTATCTGGCTTTCATCGGGAGACAAAAAGACTTGCTTTCTGCTATTAAAGAGATGCCAGATCAACGTAACGTGCGCCTTGTAAATTCCCTTTATCAGATAGATGACTGTATTGAAGACGCGAGTACCGGTCTCGCCCCCAACGACTCCGACAAACTTCATAAACATTTCACGAGTTGCCGGAATGAGCATCAAGATGAGGAATATCGCAAGACCGTAGAAAAGTGACTTGCGAATTCCGTCAACCAACATCTCTCCGAGTGGCCATTCGTTCATGACATTTTCCGGGAGAGATATTTTTCCGCGTTCTTGAAGAAGTCTGCACCTTTGACGGCACGCTTCCTGAATCTGTGCACACGTGGTTTTCCGAACTTCTTCGCTTCTTGAGAATCGAATTTCAGCATGGGTATTTTGAGGTGGTGCACCTGATCACCGCCATAGAGCATCACGCACTCACCTTTCCCAAGCGCCTTGAGCTGATCGGCGCTAACCCGGTTTTCCTCTTGCTCCTTGTAGGTCACCGTCTCGCTGAGACCCTCGCTTTCGCTGGCTGCGGGGTCGAGACGAAGAAGCTGGGAGCTGGTCCCCTTATTTCGCGCCTCTGCAACTTGCCGTACGTTGACGATGTGCATTCCCGCGACTTCCGCCATCTCTTCCGCAGACGCCTGCGTTCCGACCTTGAAAATCAGCTTCGTCCAGGTGTTTCCTATGACCATCTCGGCAAACTCTTCACTGATCGCTTTGAAGTTCGCCATGGTCTGGGCGGCCGGACAGAGGATCACTCGGGCAGAGCGAGCTTGCTCAAAAGGCCTTGTCATGTTCATGGAAACGTACCCGCCTGCTTCGTCCATGAAGAAGAAGTGAGGTATCTGAAGCTTGTTTTCTTCGGGTAGATCCTGAAGCCACGAGATCGACGTTCTAAAATCAGAGATGAACATCTTGGCGAAGTTCATCGCTGCTTCGTTCTTCCCCATCGTAGGCAACTGAACATAGATGATCTTGTTGTTCATAATTGCTTCGAAGAGGTTCAAATCTGGCGTGTACGAGTTCAGTACTTCACCGAATTTTCCTGTTCCCAACAGATACATGCGTTGCCCAATGCCACCGAACACTTCCTTCAGCCGTTTCATGTCGATGGTGGCATCTGCGCCAGGCTTAGCCGAATACCGAAACTGATCGACAAAAAGACTAAAGGCTCTAGCCTCATCGGAGTTTGGGGCGACCTCCATGAGCTTGCGCTCAAGCTCTTCAAGAGCCTTGGAGTTCATCAGCATGACCGCGAAGTCAATGAAGTTGTAGGCCAATCCGGCCTTTTTCATTGCTGAAACCAGAGTCACGATGCCTTGGTGCGCGGCCTTTCTGTAGTAGTCCGTTCCCGGATTGGAGTCATTCTGAGGAATGGTTGAGATCGGCCGGTCAGCAATCTCGTCTGGATCACCATAGAGCAACGGATTGTAGGTGTTGCTCATTTCGGGCCGGCCGGGGTTGATGATGAAAAGGTCACGCTCCCGACCGCACCAGGCGCACATCTGCCAGATTTTTTGCAGTTCCTCGTCCGTCATCTTGCCGTCGATGAACGTGAGCCCGCCCCCGCGTGCAATCTGCTGAAAGATCAGGTTGGCGCCCAGGACGGTCTTGCCAACGCCGCTTTGACCCAGAATGAACAGATGCCGCATGAGGTCTTCGTCCGGCACATACACGGGCCTTCCGTCCTCGACTTTGTAGCCAATAAGCATTCCCGCTTTTCCAGCCAGATCAGGGGTTTTGGCTGACGACGAGATCGCTACGTTCGAGTCGAACGCAGCCTTTGAGAAAGACACCTTCTCCAGCACCCGATAGCCCAGCCACGTAGTACCGGCCATTGCCAGCGCAGCCGCATGCTGTGGATCGACCCCTACAAACGGAGTTGTTGCGGCGACTGCTGCGCCGAGACTGCAAAGGGCAACCGCATCAGAGCATCCGCCAAGTCGTGGAAGCATTTGATATCCTTCTGGGTGACAGTTACTATTCCATTTGTCTTTTCTTGTAAGGTTATCACACGATGCTTTCGAAATTAGCTCGAACTCTGTCTGTTACCGCTCTGGCCGCCGCTTGTGTGGTGGGCAGTGCGTTTGCTGCAACCACCGAAGAGGCAGAACTTAAGGCCTACCTGGAGAAGACCTACCCCAACACTCCGATCGCTGAAATCAAGCAGTCTCCGGTGCCTGGGATCTTTCAAGTGACTATGGGGCGTACGGTCGCTTTCGCAGACAAATCGGGGCGTTACTTGATCTTTGGCCCGATGTTCGACATGAAGGAACAAGTCGACCTGACCGCAGAGGCCCGCAACAACCTGTCACGCGCCAAGTGGGACTCGCTTCCGCTCGATCTTGCTTTCAAGGTGGTCAAGGGCGACGGAAGCAGGAAGTTCGCCGTATTCACCGACCCTGATTGTCCGTTCTGCAAGCGATTCGAGCAGGAACTCATGAAGCTGGACAACTACACCATGCATGTCTTCCTGAGTCCGATCGCGTCCTTGCATCCGAACGCCAAAGAGAAGGCTGAATCCGTGTGGTGCTCCAAAGACAGAGCACAGGCCTGGACGGCAATGATGGTAGAAGGGGTGACCCCCCCCGTCGCGACGTGCGACAACCCCCTTGAGAAGATCGAGCGCCTGTCACGCGAAATTGGTGTTTCCGGAACCCCGTCCTTGGTCCGCGACGACGGCACCTTCAAGGCCGGCTACATGCCCGTGGCCGCCATGGACGCATGGCTTAACGACTCGAGCGCGAAACGATGAATCCAGTGCGGCCAGGAACCAAGATCCTGCTCGCCTGCTTGACCGCGCTAATGTGCTCCTCAGCTTCCGCCGAGCGCATCGGCTCAACGTATGGGCAAACATGGCCGATCGCTGAGCCAGACATGGTTGAACAGATCAAGGATCTCATCAAACGGCTTCAGTCGAATGGCGAGATGGATGCAATGCAACGGCGCTTTCAAGAAGAAACGCTTGCGGCATTCTCTGACCCTCCCCCAGTTCCAGGGATCAGTTACGCCACAGAGAACAAGACTTGGCACTTCGATCCGTCTGTCAGTTTTTCCGAGGATGTAGTCGACGAACAAGGGCGGGTCGTAGCAAAAGCGGGCGTCGTCTACAACCCCTTCAACTACATCGCCCTCTCCAAGTCACTCGTCTTTATCGATGCTCGGGATGAGAAGCAGGTTTCTATCGCTGCTCGCTACCTTGAGGAAAATCCGCTCAATCGAGTGGTGCTGGTCGGAGGCTCCTGGCGTGAGCTCCAAGACCGCTGGAAAGTGAAGATCTACTACGACCAGCACGGAAAACTGACCCAGCACTTCGGTATCAAGCGCGTTCCAGCAGTCCTCTCTCAAGATGGAATGAAGATACGCGTCGATGAGGTAACCCAATGATCAAGCGTCTCTTGCCCCTCATCGCATTCGTTCTTGCGCTGTTGACGCCTCTCCCGTCCTTCGCGCAAACCTGCCCCGGTAAATTTCCAAATCCACTAACGGATATCTGTTGGAGTTGCATGTTTCCAATTCGCATCTTCAATGCAAACGTCCTTTCTATGGGACAAGAAGATGCTCTGACTCGAGACAGCTCTCTGCTATGCAGCTGTCTGGATAAAGGGGGTAGTACGGTTTTTGGCGTTCCAGTGGAATTCTGGGAGCAATCGCGCTTTGCAGAGGTCGTCAACGAGCCTTATTGCTACCCGATGCTTGGCGGTATGCAGTTGGACATCTCTTTTCGAGGCCTGATTGGCGGAACAACAGAAGAGATCACAACCGCTACAGACTATGACCAAGGTGCCATCCGTTCCGGCGAAAAGTCGTTCCGCAATATCAACTATTACGTCTCGCCCTTCATGTTCATCATGCAAACGGTGATGGACAACGATTGCATGGAGAAACTCAACTTCGACCTGGCCTACACATCGAACCTTGACCCTATGTGGGACGATCCGGAGCTCGCGGGAATCATCACCCCATACATGTATGCCTTCGCTGACACTGCTGCTCAAAATGCCTGCGCAGTCGACTGTGGGGCTGCCGCGGTGGGCTTTCCGATCTCCAGTCTGTTCTGGTGCGCAGGTTGCAACGGCGGAACATATCCACTGACAGGCGATAACACATCGCATCTTTCCGCCGAGCAAACGGGACGACTGCTGACTCAGCGGTTGCTGGCAAAGATGCATGCATCTGGAATGATCTGGGCCACACATGGTAGCGACGCGATGTGCCGTGTAGGGTATCCGATGCTGATGATGGATAAGCGTGCCTATAAGGTGTCCCGCACCTTTTACATTCCCCAAAGAAAGGTTGCCGGCCGGTGTTGCGATCCTCTGGGCCGAATGACTGATCTTGCCGAAATAGGAGCAGAAGTTCCCGTCTATGGCAAAGACATGGGCTACACCATTTTCCGCAAACGTCATTGCTGCCAGGGAGTTGTAGACCTGCAATGAAAAAACAACTCGCGACCTTATTTCTCTCAACGCTTTCTGCTTATGCGTTCTCAGAGAATCTCCATCCGACATCTACCGAATACGACAGGATCAGAACGGAATCGAAAGAGCTTTTTGACAAAGCCGACGTAAAGCTTAAAGACGATGAAGCACAGCTTCGTGTCGAAGGCATGGACTCAATGAATAAGGCCATGCGGGCAGCACGGGCCCTCAAAGGCACGAATCAGCTCGGCGTTACAACCGACGCAGCAGCAAAGAAGGCTGCAGGGGAAAAGGATTTCTCTGACCTCAACGAACTCGTCAAGCGGTACGAGAGTGCACGCACCTCCGAGGCTGCGCCGACAAACTCCGACGGCACCCTCATGCTGTTTGTCTCGTTCTCAATGCCACCCGACGTTATCCGCGAGTACTCGCGGCAGGCACAAGCCGCTGGGGCAACGCTCGTGCTTCGAGGTAACTACAAGGGCGGGACGGTTCGACGCACCACGGAGCAGGCCGGCGCACTAAACGCCGGCGGTGCTGGGTGGATTATCAATCCCGAGGTGTTCACCGGCTACAAGATCGACGCTGTACCCGCGTTAGTCCTGTCCCGTGACAATCTGAATGTCGACGACGAAGGCTGTTTTCCAGTTGGCGAGTACGCCTCCGTTTTTGGAGATATATCGATCATCGGTTCTCTCGAGAAAATATCCCAGAGCGCAACCAAGCCAGAGATTCGACAACTTGCAGCTAAGCGGCTTGCGATGATCAAGGAGAAATAGCCGTGTTCATAGAGAGTGCTTTCTTCAAGTTCTTGGCAAGGTTCATGGCCTTCTGGGTTTGCTTCACGTCTGTTGTTTATGCAGTCGATCCATACTCGGAAGCAAGTAACCTCTCGAATCTCGTCCGCCCCGGATCAACTTTTGACATCTATCAACAAGCCGAAGAAGCCCTGTCTTTTCCGGACGCAACAGCGGACGTACCGCAAGCCCTGAACTTTAGTTCGAACTTTGATCCGGGCCCTGGAGGACAAGCCCGTATCGACGCATGCGGCTCTGCAACACTCGACCCCAACAATCCCGCGCATATGGAGTGCTTTGCGGTAAATACCTCAACGCAAGCCAATATCGACATGTCTAAAGGGCCGGCTCCAACCGATCCAATCTTTACGCAATCTAGGGTAATCCAACAGAGTCCGAATTCGCAATTGAGCACGATGGGCTTCGGAATTACCGCTTCGCCGAACGCATGTGTTGCTGAGGATTTCGAACGAGCTACTTTCCGGACTGAGACATGTAATGAGGGGCGGATCGTTGATGAAGCCTGGTGCTCTTACAACCTGAATGTCACCGTGTCGAGCGTTAATCGTAGCTGCACCCGCCCTGTTGGGGGTTCATGCTCGATTACGCCCCCGGCCCCGATACAGGTATGCACGAACACGTGGCAAAAACCCCTTGAAACGACATGCCGTATGGAAAGCCCGGTTTGTACCAAAACTGGTACGACCTGCGTTGGCGGCTATTGGGACCCGATCTACGAAACGCGCAACATCGTCGATCCAGAAACTGGCGCGGTTACCGGTACTGAACAAGTTCAAGTCGGCGAAACCTGGGTATGTACGACCGAGCAAGACACCTACGTTTGCAGGACTATCTCCTCCGAAACATGGGTGAATAATTGCGGCCACCTCGAGTCAAATCCACGGTGCGACTTTGAGAATGAGCCTGACCCGGATAACCCTGGCCTTGTTCCGGAAGCACACTGCAGTGATTACGGCACACGAATTATCAACGGCCGTGCAATAACACGGTGCTGGTCGCAATCGCTACCCTTCGGATGCATCACTGATCGATTCGAGGAAGGCTGCGGCGCGATGGAGGCGCTCTCTTGCCAGCAGCAAGGAGAACGGACATGTGCCAAAACATTCCCAGCGACGAAGCGGGGGCTTGATGGAGTAATTGTTGCAAACCCATACGCTAACCAGTGTGAAACCTTTGCAAGGAATTATGAGTGCCCTCTTGATAGTGCTTCCATCCCGGTCGACAACTGCTCATCACAGCAAGTGTGTGTCACTGATAACAATGGTGTTACGAACTGCTGGGACTCCGGATACACATCTAACCAAGAAGATTTCCTGCAGGCTGCCGCAGCAATGGAGTTTGCAAAAGAGGCCGGCACTTATCTGAATCCAGAAACGCACCTCCTCTTTTCAGGAAGCTCTGAGCGATGCCGTTACCGTAACAAAGGCATCTCAATCAAATGTTGCCAAAGTTCAGTTGGAGCTCAAAGCAATAACGATGTTGTCTCTCAGTTCGTATCGGCGGCTACGGTATCAGCTGTAATGACGGGCATCGACTACGTCTGGTACAAGTCTGCGCCCTACGTTTATGACTTCATGTACAGCTCGACTCAACCATTTCTTTCTGCGGTTGGTATGGAGGGATGGATTTCCAATAGCTGGACAAATGTCACTTTCAATCCGAGCTTCAGTTTCTATGGATTCACCTTTGCCTATAACATGCCGACTATTCCTCTTATCGGCGGGACTTTACCTGGCACAACGACATTGGTGTCAAATGTCGCTGGAACCAATTTCAATCTTTACTTCAACCCGTACCTCTTCGCCTTGGCGGTATTGCTATATGTCTACTTTGAATTGACATCCTGCACAGAGGACGAGCAGATGCTTTCAATGAAGAAAGGGGCTGGACTGTGTTCGGAAGTGGGAAGCCGATGTAGCGGTCGTATTCTCAAAACTTGCCGGAGGAACTACTGTTGCTACAACTCAGAGCTAGCAAAGATTATCGGTGACGCTGGTAGAGAACAGCTGGGAACTGGGGCTAGCTGCGCAGGGCTTACTGCATCCCAGTTCCAAAGTCTTAACTTCAGCGCAATCGACTTCAGTCCTTTCTACGCCGATTTGATGAATTCGACGGGCCAGCCTGGGGCGGATTTCGCCCGACAGCGTGTCATTGAGTCGATGAGCGGGTACGACTAACCCTTGATGTGGAGCCTCATCCGACAATGAGGCTCCATTTTGGAGAAAATAATGCAGAGACTGAAACTGAGCTTGATGGCGATTACTTTTCTTGTTGTTGCACCCTCTATCCATGCTGGTGAGATTGCAGATCTGTTCGATATTGCGTCAGAGAGGGGCAGGGCAGAAGGGGTGGTTACCGGCCGCTTTGAGCGCAATATTCGCGACTACACTCAGGCAGTTGGTGATATTCACGCACTGGTCGTTGACGCCGGAAGAGAGGCCGGATGCCGAGTTTTTGATGTGCGCTTGAAGATGAGCGTGAAAACGCAACAGGGTGGCGTGACCCCTTACGAGCAGCCTATAAGGGTGCCCGTATGCGAGAACGGCTTGCCGCCTCCAGGCTTTCTTCCGCCCGATATGTACAAGCGCCTCATGCAGAACTACGAAGAGACGAAGGGCGTCGCAGATTGAGAAAATCGTAGCGCGTAGGGACGCCGGGGCGGTTTTTAGTAGGTTCGAGGCGGAAGGATCGCGGGCTGCTCCGCAAGCGTTCTCATGTACGACGTATCTTCGGGCTTTTTGAAGCGCTTGAACCAGTTCTGAGCAAAGTTCTGAGCCCTACGGGCTTCCTGAGTGGAAAGTCCAGCGAGGATCTGTGGAGTCTGTTTCGATCCGCTTCGCTCCATCCCCACTGCAATAAGACGGTACGCTCGGGATAGCATAAGGCTGTCTGCCGTTGATGCATCGTCATCATAGGTGGTGGCCACGATCCAGGCCGCATCTGAAATGTACGACTTCGCAGCATCCAGTAGGTATCCCCGAATCTGACGGCTCGATCCACCACTCGCCGTCCCTTCGTGAAGCATTTTCCCTGCGATATAGGCACCCATCGCCTCGCCTCGCGACGCTGCAAACTGCGCATTCTGCCAAGCGATACCGTACTCATTTCGCTTGTAATGATAAAGAGCCAAGTGGACGGCAGCTGCGGGTATCTGATCCTTGACGATGTTCATCGCGTACATCGCTCGCTTCTCATCGAACTGTATGCCTGACCCCTTCAGCTGCATGAGCGCGAAGTTGTATGTTCCCACCGCGTGCCCGGACTGAGCTGCCTGAGCGAAATAACGTGCGGCAATCGCAGCCACATCTTCCGCTTTCTTTTGGCGGCTAAGCCCCTCTGCATAAATGTGCCCCACGTAGTTCTGCGCGTCAGCGTTCCCTCGGTCGGCCAGCCGCTCGAGCCGCGCCAGTGCGTTCTTGTTGCGTCCCTTGAATGCCCTCCAGGCGCTTGTGGCTTCAGTGCTCTCAACCCCTGTCGTCGCCCACGAACTTACAGAGCTCGCCGCATCGGCAGCGGCCTGTATTCCACGATCCACAAGACCCCTGGGCTCCTCGGCAATGACAGGAAAGCTCACTGTAAGCGCTGCAGCCAGTAGGGATGTCGGCAGTCTTCGTAGAAACATTTGTGATTCTCCCTGCGTCGGTTGATAATCTTGTTTGAACGCATGATAATGCAATCCGCAATGCTTAGTAATCCTAGCCGAACCGCTCTCACTCTCGCATCGCTCCTGCTCTACCTGTCGGGGCCGGCACATGCGTTTTGTTTTGATGCTGCGGGACGCGAGTTCGGTGTGGATAGCCGGCTGTTGTGGGCAATTGCAAAGGTTGAGAGCGGTTTTGATCCCCAGGCGATCGGACCTGACGGTAAGGATCTGGGCCTGATGCAAGTTCGAACGATCCACATCGACGACCTGAGATCGCGATTTGGGGTGCAGATCACTAGGCAGGATTTGTTCGATCCGTGTTTCAACGTTCGAATGGGAGCGTGGGTGTTGGCAACAAAGATTCAGCGATACGGGCCTACATGGGAAGCCGTCGGAAGCTACAACGCGCGATCTCGAGATAAGCGTGACATCTACATCCGTAAGGTGTGGGTCGCGTACAGGTCATCCTGATGATTATCAAAAGTCTTCTTGGTGGTGCGGGCCTCGTCCTAACGGTTGGATGGTTTGTATGGGTAATCGTCCCGCAGGACTCGTGTGAACGTATCGAAAGATCTGGGAGTGTCATCAGAGGGATTGGGAACGTATTGCGCGACACGCTGGAGCCAAGAGTTAGCTCCGATACCAAGCTCGACATGATTCGATGGTCGATCCAAGCGGAGAACGGTTTCAAGGGTTTTGTCGCAAACCAGTTTTTCAACCGCCTCGACTGTTCAACGTGGCATGGCCGAGATGAATTCAGGGAGCGTCTCTTGGAACTTCTTCAGGATTCTGCAGCGACGGACCTCGGCGCGAGTAATCAAGACGATCGGAAGAAACAAGAACCGGAGCAGCAGCCGTGAAAGAGCCAGACAATTTCATCTCAAACAATCCGAATGAGCGCGAAGCAGTACAGGTACTGAACGATCTTTTTCTCGAAGCTGCGCTAACTCGATCTGCCGACGTTCATTTTCAGGAAGACTCTAGAGGTGTTCGCGTTAGGCGACGCGCGCCTGGCGGCGCTCTAATGGAAATTGGGCAGTACTCGTCTTACTACGCAGGGGTCTTCGACCAGAAAGTGCGTAGTCGGTCCCGTCTTTCGCTGTCTGACCACCACACCCCTCTCGATGGGCGCATGGGTCTTCGTTTCCCCGAAAACGGAAAAGTCATCGATATTCGCGTTTCGATTGTGCCGACAGTCGACGGGCAAAGCGTTGTCTGCCGGCTCCTGGATCAGGCGAACGTATCTATGGATCTTACGGAGCTCGCGCTCCCTCCCGCAGTTGACGAGGCGATGCGGGTAATCCTCCAAGAACCGCACGGGCTATTTGTCGTGACCGGTCCAACGGGGTCTGGAAAAACCACGACGCTGTACGCACTGGTCAACGAGATCAACGAGCACAGCCTGAACATCATCACGATCGAGAACCCGGTTGAGTATCGACTTGCTGGCTTGAACCAGATCAACATCGATCCAATTCACATGCCTTACCCGGCCGCACTGCGAGCAGTTCTTCGTCAGGACCCGGATGTGATCATGATCGGCGAGATTCGCGACGCTGAGACGGCGCGTATAGCCGTTGAAGCGGCGAATACGGGCCACCTCGTCATTGCATCGATGCACGCAAACAACGCAGCGATGGGATGCACTCGACTGATAGAGCTCGGCGTCGATCCAGGTACGCTAGCTGCGTCATTGCGCGGAATCACTGCGCAACGGCTAGTTCGTCGAATTGATCCGGAGCTCAAGCCTTCATGGGGCTCGGCGAATGAGATCGAGCTCGAATGGATGCGAATCCATGGATTGCCGTTCGAGGGCGAATCGTTTCCCCGTGTTCCAAACGCCCTTTCCTACAAAGGGAACGTCCCACTTGTCGAGATGATTGTTGGCGACGAGGCCGTCCGGCGGGTTATTTCTCGCGGAGGGAGCCCAGAAGAGATCGTCGCAGCCGCTTCTCGTCAGCCCCAGTTCGAGTTACTCGCATTCGAAGCCGCTTCCAAAGCAACTCGGGGCTTGACGACGCTGGATGAAGCTCGACGCGTCACCTCGTCGGCGGATGCATTGAAGCTTGAGTACAAACGCCTGGGCTATGCCCTGATTGAATCTGGTGTTGCCACTTCATCCGAAATTGAACAGGCCATCAGCAGGCAGACTGAGTACAAGCGTAGCGGTGTTTTGCGCCCTATTGGTCGAGTACTCATTGAAATGGGCGTTTGCTCTGAAATAGAAATTCGTCGGGCCCTCGGTCACGACGATAAGCTTGAGGAGGTGAACTTTGAATCGTCGCCAATTTCTGTTTAACGGTTCTATGGCTGCTACAGCTGCGCTTGCTGCGCCCACCTTGTTTGCTCAAGAAGCGCCTGTTGAACCGTTTCGTCGAATCGGCCCAAATCCGGAAGACAAGAACAAGATTCTTGCTTTCTTCCAGTTCAGTTGCCCTGCATGTCGTGCATCGCACGAGATGCTCCATCGTTGGGGTGCGACGGTCCCTAGTCCAATGACCTTCGAGTTTGTTCCGGTCATCTATCCTGACATGTCTGTCATTGCTTCCGCGAGAGCTTGGCTTGCAGCTTCTCTTCTTGACGCAGCATCGTTGAGAGCTTTTGAAACTGCGGCCTACAAGGCGTTGCAAAGCGGGGGGCTCGATCCAGTCAAGCCCGCTACCTGGTCTGTTGTTGCTCGAGACGCCGGTATCCCTCATGCGGCCTACGCTGCTGCGTGGGCAAAGATCACCAAGGACAGCCTTGAGCCACTTGCCCACATCTTTTTCCGGAATCAGGTTCAGGCAACACCGTCGATCACGATCGGAGGCCAGTACCTCGTTACTCCCGACAACGCCAATGGGCATGAAGGGATCTTTATTCAACTGCTCAACGGGATCACTTCTGCTGTGATCGAAGGCAGAAAGCTGTGAAACCCCAAGTACCTCTGAATATTCTGTTGGCTGCCGCGGCGTTCATCGGCGCGACATCGGTAATCGCACAAGACCGGCATAGCGTGTATCCGTTCGAGGCTACTGAATACGAACCTAGCCAGTTCTCTTACGGCGTGGGCCAGGACACGGCAACAACTCTTATTAAGCGCCCCGTTCAGAAAGGTGAAACTCAGTGGGTCGAAATGGAGCGCACTCCACTTCGTACCGCCTCGACATCAGCCAAGTCAGACGGGACTGGATCGAACCCGGGTGACTATGACCTCATTCCTGGAGCCACCGTTTTCTTTGCCTTTGACTCTACGGTTCCGTTGAACCCCGAGGTCATATCCAGCTTCCAGTTTGGGGATGACACCAAGATTCGTCTTATTGGGCGTACAGATCCGATCGGCACCAACTCGTACAACGATCGTCTTGCCTACAAACGCGCGGCCTCAGTTGCCTCTCTCTTTAAGCTGAAAGGCATGAAGCAATCCCAGATGGAACTTGTTTCCTTGGGCGCACGGTCGCCAATTGCTCCAACTGATACCGAGTCTGGTCGCCAAAAGAATCGACAAGTTCTCATTGAATTGAGGAAGCAATAATGGCGCTCGAGGTTGATATCCCCCGTTATGTCGATTCCCAACAACAGTTTTACGCATGGGAATTTGACGAATTTATTGTCGGGTTTACTCTGTTCTCTGTTGGCATTCTCTCGCGATCAACGATCGGCCTATTTCTCGGCGTTGCAGTGATGCTTATCTCTATTCGAATAATGAGGCGCTGGAAGGAAGGGGAACTCGAAGGCGCAATCATGCATGTCTTCTATGCAAAGGGTTTTGGCGGAATGAATAAAGTGTACACAGACGGGATGCGTCGGAGGTTCTGGCTATGAAAGTTCCGATGCTTTTTCGTAGCCTGCAGGCTGCAACAGCGATGGTCATCGTCCTTACCGTTGGATTGGTGATCGCTGTAGCAGTCGGCGGCATAGCCGTCACCCGGGCGATGGAACAACGCGAACGAATCATCCTCATTCCTCCGTACCTGGATCGACAAGTTCAGCTCGGTTGGTCGGCAGCGTCAGCCGACTACCTTAAATCGTTTGGGATGTACTTCACGACTCTGGCTGCGAACGTAACCCCGAACAACATCGATTTCGTCGCTCAGAACCTCGAGCTCTTCGTGGATTCAAGAATCTTCCCGGACGTTCGTCGAACACTAAAAGCAACTGCCGAAAACCCTCAATTCAGAGGGACGGGCAGCTCGCTTGTATTCCAGCCGAACGAAATTCTCTTCGAACCCGAAACCATGAAGGTTTTCGTTGGTGGCACTGCAACTCACCGAGATGCTGCAGGGCGAAAGACAGATACCGAAATGATTTACGAGCTGGGCGTCGAGATGAGAACTGGCCGCCCATGGATTACCAGCATTGAAACTTACGACGGCCGAGAAATGCGTACCCAGAAATGGAGACAACAGCATCCGAACTTCCGCGAGGAGGCTGGAAAATGAAAAGACTCGTACTGACTGCTGTTGCAACGCTGATTTCCTCATCGGTTCTTGCACAGACGACAATTCGTCCGCCGACTCCGGACCAGCCGCCCGCAGTTCCATTTGTGGCAGGGACAGTTCCGCCGCAACCGCGACTTGATGTACAGCCCCGCGCAACTGCGCCTTTGCCCATGCCGGGGTTCGGTTCGAGCCTCTCGGGCGACGTTAATGCGCTTAAAGCGCAGACAATCCGCGTAACGCCTGGGCAGAACGAAGTCGTCAACGTCTCAATGGTTCAGGCCAACCGAGTCGGCACTCCATTTGCCGCACCTAAGGCCGTTGGAATCATCCCCGAAGGGATGATCGTGGAGGCTGTCGGGCAGAGCCTCTACATTCAGATGCCCAGCACTAGCACGGACCCGCAGTCACTCTTTGTGACCGGATCTCGTCCGAACGATCCGGTTATCTCACTGATTCTGGTTCCCCAGGCGATCCCGTCACAGACAGCGATTCTTCAGTTCGATGTTCCGGAGCCTGGACTACAGCCAGATCAAAACAATGAACCCGACAACTACCAGCAGCGGCTGATCCAGATGATGCGCCAGGCTGCCGTCAATCAGGTTCCCGTCGGCATGTCCGAAGCAGCCCTGCCTCGCGCTGTGGGTCGCCGTGGCCCTTTATTGATCCGGCCGGAAATGCGGTACTCGAGCGCCACCATGGATCAATGGCGTTACCGAGTTGAATCGATTAGTGACGAAGAAATCGAACTCGATGAAGCAGCATTTTGGGAACGAGGCGTTCGTGCTGTCGCCATCCTTCCGAGTACGCGTCTTCGTAAAGGTGATCACGCCTACGTCTACGTGATTTCGGATAAAACCGCCTTCCAGAATGGTGCGCGATGAGTCTGAAAGAGAAATGGCAAGAGCTTCCATCGAACGCTCGGCTGGGCATTATGGTGGGCGGGATCTTTGTCAGCGTTATCGCGCTCGCCGCAGTTGTTCAATCAACTCGAGGCCCGACGCGAGAGATTGCTGGACAACCTATCGGTGCAAACAAGCCCGCGAACTTCCGTGTCCCTACTGCTCGGGAAACTGGCGTCGATGACCTCGCTGCGAAGCTCGAAAGTATCGAGAAGAGCACCGTGGGCATGGATAACAGAGTCAAGAAGATGGAGGCCGATCGCCAGTTGCTGTTCCGTCAGCTTCAGGAGATGCGCGGCACTCAGGGTTCAAACGGTGTGACCGTAGACCTTGTGGATGAGGTCCAGCGGTTGAGCCGCGAGCTCGAAAGGCTGAAGTTTTCCGGTGGCGGCGCAGTGGCACAAGGCCTCGTGGGACCTGATGGCCTGCCTGTTGTTGGTGAGGATGGGAAACCGCTTTCTGCCGACAACCCTGCAGATGCTTTCTCGTCTGCAGCGCTTCCTCAACCTTCAGTCAGTGCGGCGCCAGTGTTCGCACCACCGCCCCCAACTCTGCGTGTAGTAGGGGCAGCGACCCCCAAAGAGGAAAAGAAGTCAAAAGACGACAAGGAGCGGATTGCCTACCTGCCAATGGGAAGTCAGTTCGAAGGTTTCTTGCTCAACGGTATGGACGTTCCGACCTCCAACGCGAAGAGCAAAGATCCCGTTCCGGCAGTCCTTCGTGTGAAAACCGATGCAATTCTCCCCAATCACTTCACTCATGACGTTCGTGAGTGCTTCGTGATCATTTCCGGATTCGGTGACCTTTCGAGCGAACGAGCCGTTATGCGCACCGAAGGTTTCTCGTGCATCAAGGACGACGGTGCGGTTATCGAAGGTCCGATGGAAGGGTATGTCGTCGGTGACGATGGTCGCGTAGGTATCAAAGGCGAACTGGTATCCAAACAAGGCCAGATGATCGCCCGATCACTCACTGCGGGATTCCTGGGCGGCATTGCGAAGGGTCTTCAGCCATGGGGTACCCCGGATCAATGGGCCAATACCCAAACGAGCGTCGGTCAGGCCGAGCGTTTTGAAATGGGTGACGTACTGACAGCTGGAGCAATGAGCGGTGCAAGTTCCGCGGCAAACCAGGTTGCCAACTTTTATCTGGAAATGGCTCGCGAGATGTTCCCTGTAGTTGAAATTGATGCAGCCCGACGCGCGACGATCGTGCTGACGAAGGGTCTGGAGGTTAAGTGATGATGAAGAAGTCCATTTTGGTCGCAATCGCAATTTCATCCTCCATTGTCGGAGCTTGCACTACTGCGACCCAAGTTCAAATCGAAGCTCCAACTCCGTGGGTGGCGAGCACGGTTTCCGAGCTTGGTACAAATCTCGGGCGACTCTACCTCAAGAACACGCCAATGCCAGCAACTGTCGTTGTTGCACCGGCTGTTAAGCATGACGGACAGTTGCGCCCAAGCTATTACGGCGAAAGCCTTGCGACGCTCATCTCCGGCGCACTTGTCAATTCGGGTGTGCCGGTCGTGCAAACCGAGTCTTCCGGTTGGACTTCAGGCCACCCGGTTAATGCAGTTGTCAAACGACGCGCCGAAGCCGCAAACGCTGGAGTGATCGCACTTGGCTCCTATCACCATCTGGGTGGCGAGACGGTGGTTTCCTATCGACTCGTCGATGCGCGGACGGGCGCAGTTCTGGCTGTCTCGGAAGGCCGGATTCCGGGGGGGATTCAATAATGAAACCCCATGCCTTGGCTATTGCTCTTTCGGTAATTGCACTAACCGGCTGCGCCTCCGCGCTTAACACTGCAGGCCGCGACTCTTCGTCCTGCCCTGGCATCGGTCCTGGGGCTTGCGCATCTCCTGGTGATGTTTATGCGATCACGAGCGGAAGCATTGATGAATTCGAGGAGCGCATTGCCAATCACACAACCGAGAACAAGATCGATGTTGACGCCGTTATTCGCAAGCAGAAAGAAGGCGAAAGGCTTCCATCGGTTATTTCTTCTACGGCCACAAGCTCCTCTGTAGGGACAATGCCGCCTGAACTTGCAATCCATTCGGATGGCGTTGCACCGGTGCGGATGCCCGCTCAAGTAATGCGGATTCGGGTATTCCCATGGACTGACAAGAACGACAATTTGCACTCGGGAGGGTATGTATATACAGAAATCGAGCAAAGAAAATGGACTTTTGGAGTGCACGAGGAAGGCACCTTGCGTAATGCAAGAATTCCTCACCGTGTAACTACCGGTGTTGCGCATTCGGGATCGCCAACTGGTGATGCGCAAAATGGTCAGTCTGCTGCATCGCAGACGATCACTCCCCCGACCCGGCCGCAGGCGTCACGTAACGCGCCTTCGACCGACCTCAGCACCTTAACCCTCGAGTAACGATAAGGAGTTTCACATGCAATACGCTCAAAACCTGTCCGCCGGCTTCGCCCGTTTCGAAAAGCAAGCCTACCTGCTGATCGCACTCGCTGCGTACGCCATTTTCGCGATGGCCGTTACCGACACCACGTTCGAGGTCGCATCCGAGCAGGTTCGTGACTGGACTGAAGGAACGTTCGGTCTGCTCGTCGCATTTGGGGTTCTGGCGACCGGCCTGGCTATGACCATCGTCAAGCACTCGCTGATGTGGTTGGTCCTGGCCGTCGGCGTTGCTCTGGCAGCCACCATGGGCCCGGGCATCCTCGACTCCATGTTCACCGCCACCCTCTAACACGGAGTTAGCCCATGTTTGGCTTCACGAAGTCCTCGCAAACCCCTGTCCGCGGTACCGTTGCGGATCAGAGGCGCCTTCCTTGGCAATATCTTGGCGCAGAGGGTTTTGACGACGAAACCGGCCTGTTTTACTGCGTTTCGCCGTCTGGCGAAAGACATCTTGGAGCCACGTTCATGACCACCCCGCTCCTTGGGGGCGGGGGGTCAGTTTTTGAGAAATTCAAAGCTGCATTAGCTTGCCCGCTTCCGGCAGGCTCCTTCGTACAAGTAGGTCTTCTCGGCTCTCCCGATATTGAGCCCTATCTTGACGCCTATACCGATGGGAAAGAACAGGCTTCGGGTCTTCTGGAGAAGCTCGTTCGCACCCGCGTCAAGATGTTCCAGGATGCCGTCCATAAGCCTCAATTCAAGACAAATGGCGTGCTCAACCGTGATTTCCGGTTGATCTTCACTGTCAAAATTCCGTGTTCTCAGTTTCCGGGTCTTGAGGAACGCCAGTCGGTCCGATCTGATGTCACACGTGTGATGGAAGGCTTTAGCTCCATTGGCTTCCAGTTCAGGATGCTTGACCCACATGGATATCTGCACTTGATTCGGAAGTTCTACCACATGTGGGAGAAGCCTGAGTTCAGCTACGACGAACTTATACCAATTCGAGAGCAAGCCTTCTATCCGGGCGACGATATTGAGTTCAAAGAAAAAGAGATCCTCTTTCACCAAGGGAGTGATCAAGAATTCTTTGTGCGTGTAATGAGCCCGAAGCTGTTTCCAAAACGAACTGTTTTTGGTGTTGCCAATCTTCTGATCGGTGATCAGATGGGCGGAGCAAACCAAATCACTGAGCCATTTTTCTTTCAATTCACGGCCCACTATCCCGACCAGGTCAAGAAGAAAGGTGAGGTTCGACAGCGTCACATGTGGATTACCCAGCAATGCATTGGAAACTCCGCAAACTGGTTCCCCATCCTCGGTTACAAGAAGGAAGGCATCGAGACCTTCATTCATGAAATTGACGGTCAAGGAGGGATGGCTCTCGAGGTCAACCTTAGCCTGATGATCTTCTCGAAGAACAGGGATCGACTGGCACGTCAAACCGCTTCGTTGAACTCCTACCTTTCCACGCTTAGCTTCGACATGCGCGAAGACAAGCGCATTTTGGATTTCCTCTGGCACAACGCCCTGCCGATGAACGCGTCGGCTGATGCCATGACCCGGACCTTCCGCACCAACACCATGAGTGCGCGACAGGCTGCACCGCTGGTCCCGCTGTTCGCTGACTACAAAGGCAGCGGCGCGAACGCTACGAGTCTCTTTGTAACGAGGCGTGGTCAGGTGTCCGCATTCTCGGTTTGGGACTCGAATACTGGATACAACGTAGTCGTTTTTGCTGGCACCGGCGGGGGTAAATCCTTCCTGGCACAGCTTCTGATCGTCGATAACCTTGCTGAAGGCTGCAAGGTGTGGGTCATTGACGTTGGCAAGTCATTTTTTAAGCTCAACCGTGCCCTCAAGGGGGATTACATCGAATTCTCCGAAGAGTCGCAGATCATCTTGAACCCTTTTACCTTCGTCAGCGAGATTGATGAAGACATCGACATCATCAAGGCCACGATCGCCAAGATGGCTGCACCAGAGGACGGTCTTGATGACTATCAAATGGCGGCTCTCGAAGAAGGGATCAAGGCCACGTGGGACCGATATGCCCATAACTCGACCGTGACCGCTGTCGCTCAATGGTGCATGCAACAGCCTGATCCGCGCGTTCGTGACCTTGGTCAGCAGCTTTACCCATTCACCGTTAGCGGCAGCTACGGGCGTTGGTTCGAGGGTGAGGCCACAATCGATGTCAGTAATCGCTTTACCGTTCTTGATCTCCTGCATCTCAAGTCACGTCCGATTCTTCAAAAGGTCGTTCTCCTGCAACTGATGAACCGCATCGCGACCGAGATGTACACGACCCCGGGTCGTAAGATTCTCGTGCTGGACGAAGCATGGGAGCTTATGGATGACCCCCTGATGGCGAAAGCGATCGAAGCGCTTTATCGCAAAGTGCGGAAAAATTCAGGGGCAGTCATCTTCATCACCCAGGACGTTGGCGATCTCTTCCAGTCACCGAACGGCCGAGCGATTTACGCCAATAGCGCATGGCAGATTGTTCTCGAGCAGCGTGCTGAATCCGTCGATGCGGCCGTTGCGTCCGGACAGTTTTCTATGGATGCGTTCGGGATTCATCAGGTCAAGTCTCTTCATGTTGTGCCTGGTGAGTATTCCGAATTGATGATCAAACGCTCGGATTCAGACTATGGGATTGTTCGATTCAGGCCAGATCCATTCATGTTCACGTTGTTTGCAAGTAACGGTGAGGAACGTGATGAAGCAATCGCAGCCATTGAACAAGGAGCCGACCCTGAAAAAGTAATTGATTTCTACACGCAGAAACGTCTCGAAAAAGGAAACTGAAAATGTCCAAACAGAAAACCCTGACCCAGAAAGACTTGATCCTGGTCTTTGCTCTTTATTGTGGTGCGATCCTTCTGATTCCGTTCTTCAGCAATTTTGATCCACTGGTTCTCATATCCGGCGTCTGCTTCGGTTCCGGGAGCATGTTCTTTTTCGGTCGTGCGCGTCGCCCGATTGAGCGTCCCGCTGGCGTAGAAGTCGCGGCCGAGGCATCGAAATGAGCGACAGTACTGCTTCCTTAAAGACAGCTGACGGTTCCAACGTTGGCCCAGTCATCATGGCAGCAGTACTGTCTGCTGTCCTGACCGCTGGCACTTTGTTTGTAGCGAGCCCTTACCTTGCACCTCAGCAGAGCAGTGTTCCCTTCGTTGTCATCGACTCTGGAAAACTTGTTACTGCTTCCATGAACGACCTTCGAGGAAAGGGCCTCGACGAGAGTGCAGCAAGGGACGCGGCCATTAGGTTTGCTGACCAATTGAAGACCGCAACGCAGCGATACGTCGATGCAGGCTACGTCGTCGTACACCGGACGGCAGTTCTTGGTTACGCACCCCAGTTGGAAATCACACAGCTCGTCGCAGATGAACTCGGCCTCAATCTCGAATGAGACTACTCGCCCGGAAAAGGCCACTCTTTTTATAAGGGTGGTTTTCCTTGCGTCGGTACTCCTCGCTTTGCTTTTTGCAGCGACGTCACACGTCTCTGGAAAGTATCGCCTTCTTCTTCTGGTTGGTGATCTCAGCTGCATCCCTTACAAACTCGTTGTCGTCAAAATGACCCGTCCAGAGAACATTGATTTCGAGCGGGGTCAGCTACTCGCGTTCCTTCCATACGGAAGGCTAACTGATCAATTGAATCAACGCCTACTTGATGGAAACGGCTCGATACTTGTTGTTAAATATCTCGCAGGTGTCGCAGGCGACATCATCAAGGTAGAAAACGATGAAGTCACCGTAGCTGGGCGTAAATTCGGTGATCTCGATCTGCTGGAAAAGCTAAATCGCGCGCCAGGTAGCTATGACCGGACCCAAGTATTGGTCGATGGACAGCTTGCAATGATGGGTACTGAGCCGAGAAGTTTCGATGCGAGATATTGGGGTCCAATCAATGTTGACGAGGTCGTCGGTGTCGTTTATCCGATCTGGTAAGCCTGTACGGGCGATTCTTGTTTCTTTAGCGATCGTAGCCGCAACCTCGAGCGTTCACGCTCAAAGCTTCTTCAAGCGGGGAGGAGAAGGCTATTTCTGGTATGAGACCCCTCCCCCTCCGGCTGAACCCGTTCAATTGGAAAAAGAACCCGAACCTCCAGCTTCGGCCTCTCCAGCCACTGAAACAGCAGCTAATACGGGGACTCAGCCTTTCTCTACAGCGTGGCTCAGAGATAACTTGCCGGTTCTTCTTGAGAAAGCGATGGATTCAGGAAAGCGTGAAGACATGGAAGCGTATCTGTACGCCCAAAGAATCGCGCTCGACAAGGCGCAGAATTTTGCACATCTTCAACAACTCGTCGTCAAGACTGACCCCATTCTCGATGAAAATAACCGGATGCCCCTTGATACGTTCATCAGGCAAACAGTACTTGCTACGAACAAGGAACAAAAAGACGAAGTAACGAAGCACCTTGCATCAAAGGGTGGCATCTTCATGTTCTTCGACTCGTCCTGCTCTCATTGCGAGAAGCAGTTTCCTGTCATTGGCATGCTTAAAGAAAGGTATGGTTTTGAAACTCGGTTTGTATCTGTTGATGGCAAGCCCCTTCCAGGTATGGATAACTGGATACCAGACGCAGGGCAGTTTCAGTCACTCAACCTAAAACTCACACCGACCGTTGTTTATGCTGTCCCGCCGAACAATTTTTACGTCGTTGCTCAAGGCGCCATGTCCGCAAGTGGGCTCGTTGATCGCCTTCTAGTTGTGGCTGAGTCTGAGAAGCTGATATCAGATGAAATGATCGCAGCGGTCAATCCTGCCATGCGGGGCGTCGCACGATTTGAAGACATGGTTGATGGTGCGTCTGATGATCCAGCCGAATGGGTTAACTTGTTGAAAGAACGACTACAAGGGAGATACTAAAAATGCCAAAGATTCAAATCGCCGCCCTTGCTGTCGGCTTGAGTCTTTACACCATGATGACTCCGACGCACGCGAGTCTGGGTGGAGCACTCGATGGAATGCTCATCAACGTAACAGATCCGGTAGCTTATCAATCACAAACGCGACGCGGCTTCGTCGGAGGCAACGTTGCCATGAGAAGTCCTATTCGGAACGTTAACATCGTGTCCTTCGATCCGCCCCGAATGTCTGCCGGCTGTGGGGGAATCGACCTATTTGCTGGAAGCTTCTCGTTCATCGACTCCGATCAGCTTATCGCGGTATTTCGGTCAATCGCACAAAATGCGCTCGGGCTCATTTTCATGCGCGCGCTCGCTGCGATTGATCCGAAGCTTCAAAGCCTCGTCAGCACAATTCAGTCGAAGCTTCAATCTCTTAACCAACTTAGCTCTAATACGTGTGCGATCGCAAAGCAGTCCGTAGACACCGTGTTCAATAGCGTTGAACGTGCGTCCACGAGCGCCGAAAGTGGAGCTGCTTTTTTTGAAGCGATTGCGGGGGGTGTTGGCGATCTGTTCGAGTCTCAAGAAGCAGTGAAAGCATCCCCTAAGGCAAAGATTAAGCAGGCTTGCGAGGCCGGCTCGATCGAGTTCTGCGGCAACGTTGTTTGGGATTTGATGGCCGACAACAGGGTTGGTGAACTTCTCGGGGGAGGATACTTCGCCGGCCTTTCAACGAAATACGCGGCAGAGCTTGTGATGACGATGACGGGGACCGCAATCTACGACCCTGAGTCGGCTCCGAGTGCATCGGAGACTCCTCGCATGGCGCAAAGGCCAGGGAAAATTGATCTTCATGACCTCAAGACAGGAAGGTCAAGCGGTGCCCAGAAGATCAAGTACTCGTGCAGTTCGGCGCCGGCCCGCGGCGGCTGCCGTTCGATGGATGAAGTCGCTTGGGACTGGGAGGGGACGGTTGGCTATACCAATCGTATGCTTTTTGGGTCAATTGATGGAACCAGTACCACGGCTGATTCGATCGTTGGAAAGATGAGCCCTGCGTGCGCGGTTGATTGCACACTGTCTCCGACACAACAGAAATTCGTCAATGCGACCTCTGTTCCTTTCATCTCCATGATGCTCGAGGTTCAGAGTCAAGAAGGAGCAGCCTCGGCTGTTGCCGCACAAGCGGCCCCTTTGATTGCTGAGGAGCTGCACATCGTTCTATCGGAAGCGGTTTTGCGTGCAGCGAGGCAGGTTCTTTCAACGAAAGGATCAACGACCATTCCGCCCGAGATCCATGATCGAGTGAGAGAGCTTGGCAATCAGTACTCGAGAATCGTCACTAACCGGAAGGCGAACGCTCAGGAATTTGTTGCGCTTGACGAATACGTCAGAACGATCTCCAGGCGCGACCCGTCGATTCTGACGTTCACGACCCCGCGTTGAGGAATAGCCATGTCTTCATGGATGGTTTACACACTAGGTGACGCTGGCTTTTTTGCCGGGCTGTTCAACGCCATTGCAATGATCTTCGGGTCTAGTGCATTCAGGGGCGATGCTTCCGACTTCGGTGGCACCCTCATCTACCTGGCTTTTCTGTTTGCTTTGATTGCTGTTCTAATGAATGGCCTGATGAGTCAATGGAAGTCTGGCAACAACCCAACGATGCTGCTCGTTTTGTTCATCGTTTGGATGGTTGGGGGTTACACGAAGGCAACAGTTGTGATCGAGGACATCTACTCTGGTAGCTCGCGAGCTGTTGATAATGTACCTCTAATGGTAGCGGTACCCGCTTCGATCATCACAACTGTAGCAATGGATCTCGGCCGTCTTTCGCAGACCGCTTTTCAAGCAGCTGACGCCAATGCTACGGAGCTGACGACGGATGGCTTTGTCAATCCGCTCAAGCTGATGCTTTCCGTTCGTCAGGCCGCATCCTACAGTCCCCACATGACGCAGAACTGGGGGGGCTTTGTCCGGAACTGCATGATTGGAGCCTCATCGCCGCAGCAACTGTTATCAAGTACCGACGGTGTTTATGGCGCTTTGACTAACGCCGCTAATTTGACTGCACATCGGCACACGAATTATTACGCAGCCAATGCGGTTAGTCCGACTGTCATGAGTTGCGCTGACGCAGGCCCTCAGATCCAATCTGATTTCATCGCGTATTTCAATGAAACGAATCCGGCTTTGAACCGCGCTATGCGTGACGCTACCGGAAGGAACTCTACGTCGACCGATAAAACGTGGACTGATCTGTCGAATTTCTACGCCACGAACTCCACTCTTGCTGGCCTTAGCGCCCAGCGGACGAGCGCGAACATCATGATGCACCAAACGACAAATGATGTTTTCAAGTGTGGCAACAACTCTAGCGATCCGACTGCTTACTTCCAGTGCACCCAGGTGCTATCGGGCCAACAGCAAGCGTTCACGGTTGACTCAGCGGCTTCGGGCGCGGGTTTCACTCGTACAGTGATCACATCCATGGGGTTCTTGCTGGCGATCTTTATTGGGTTGGCACCGCTAGTAATCATCGTGGCACTGATGTCCGGTGCCAATGCCCTTCCTCTCTTGGGTAAGTACATCCTCTTCGGTGCCTGGACGCAGAGTTGGCTGCCTGCGGCCTACATGGTGAATTACTTCATCGTGTACACCTGGACGGAAAGCATGGCTAACCTGAAGAAAATGTTTCTTCCAGTTCCAGCTCCCGCTAACGCGGCCCTCCCCATCGAAGCGGTGCCGCTCTTCTTTTCCGAGACGATGGATAAGATCGCGGTGGCTTCCGATTTGCTTGCGGCAGTACCGTTGATCACCCTGGCTGCCATGACAGGCTCGTATTTCGCCTTAGCCAAACTTGGTGAGCGCTGGAGTGGCAAGGATTATTCAGACGAGAAGATGGCCGCCCCCAGCCTATCGAATGTGGGTGCGGTTAGTAGCAACGCGGCAGTACGGGATTATTCGCTTGGAGCCGGCGGACAAATGACAGGCGCCGCACGCGTCAAGTACAACCTCCAAGATGGCCTCTCTCAGTCCGTCGCTGACAAGGAACAAGAAGCCCTTAGGGTGGGTTCTGAAGTTACGCAAGACTGGTCGAAAGGCGGTCGCTTTAGCAGCGGATGGGATCGCGCCGTACAAACCGCTAGATCAGATGTATCTCAGGTTGGTCAAACTTGGGCGCAAGGGGTTTCGTTTGCGGACAAGATGGTTCAAAACGACTCGTTCGGAAACAAGGTTTCTGACGCAGTACGTAGTGAGCTTGGCGCTCAAGTCAAAGCCAGCATGTCTGCCGCCATGATGGGAAATGGTATTAGTGGCGTTCTTGCCGGAAACTACTCCGGGGTCAGCCAAGAAGCTAAAGAATGGCTAACCTCCACAAGTGAAGGCAAAGAGTGGGCGAACCAGATACGGAATGAGTACAGCAAGCAGCAGTACAGCTCTTTGCAAGGCACGGACTCTTTGACGAAGAAAGCTGGTTTCTCTGAGGATGAGGCTGCCGGAGTTCGTGAGAGTGTGTCCCGTCAGGCCTCAACCGTTAGCGCCTACGAGGAAGCAACGCAGGTCGCATCGGGTATTGCCGGAACTTATTCTGGCAATGCGGGCGAACTTAATAGGAACTTGATGGCGGCCGGAATGTACGAAACAGTGATGGGTATGCATGCATCGCTTTATAACGGTACAGGAGAGGCGTCCGATCGATACCGTGAGGCCTACAACAAGATCGAAAGCCATGAGAAAGGTCTCGGCGTCCAAGCATTCGATGCTCAACTTGGCTGGGTTATGGGTGCGATGCTTTCATCCGGCCAGTACGACAACGTTATGAGCGTAGGACAACAGATCACGGGGAGCCAAGGTCTCGATACGCCTGAGCTTGGCAGCAACAAGGGTGTCGGCAGTCCGGTTACAACTCTTGAAGGGAAGACAGTAGAAGAGCTCAAGGCACGGCATGGAGCTGCCCCTGCAGGTCCCGCTGCTCCCCAAGTTAATCCCAACTTCGCACGTGAGGCGGCAGGTGAGCGCGACGCTCCTATTGACCCTATTCCTTCTCGGCCTTCCAACAGTTCTCCGGCAAATCCTGGGGGAGTTAGAACATTCTCCTCCGATGACGGGGAGCGATTTATGCGCGGCGCGGACGTCAACGCAACTCAGGGTGTATTTGGTGCAGGAGCTTATGTTGTTGATGAAACAATTAATACAGCAGGGAAAGCGGTTGACGCAGCTGGTGATGCAGTTAATTTTGTCGCTAGGCAATACAATGAAAATATTGGCGCTCCTTTTGCAAATGCGGTTAACGATTTCTTCGGGATCGGCACAAACACCAAAGTGAATACCGATACCTCAACCTCTGGGGGCGGGAGATAAAAAAAGGCCGGGTTCTAACCCGGCCATCTCTTAGTAATCGTCATCAGCCCTAAAAGTCATCGGACCGACTCCAAGTTTGCTCATGTGGTTTGCGTCATTGAGATCGTCGTTTCCACTGTATAGAACACGCCTGTATCCGTTCTTCTTGCGATATCCAGCGCCAGAACCAAGGAGAAAATCTCCGACCCAGGTATTGGATAGCGAGATCAGCACCTTAGCTATGAAATAAAACAAACCGGCAATCATGATGAAGCCCAAGAGGGACTTGGCATCCATTTAGCTCTCCTCACCGAACCTGCCCTTGATGGTTCGGCGTCGAGGTGATACCGAGGCAGCATTTCCCGTTGCTCCTTGGTGTACGGAGTCAGTTCTAACCGAAGGAAGGATGCTAGTCAAATTTTAGGAGGAAAGTCATGGATTCGTCAGTGATCGAAGGGCGTTCTCTTAACCTACGGGTCGCCAATCGGTCGATCTACCCGCTGTGGGCACTTTTGCTGGCAGGTCTATCCATGCTCGCGGTCGCCTTTGTGCTTTTCCTCCCTGGGGTGTCCGAGACATCGGGGGTTGAGGCTTCCGTCCTCGCTACAGCTGGCTTTGCTTGCGTAGGGTTCGCGGGGCTCAGGATCGCTTACTTGAAGTTTTCGGCGCTCTACACGGTGACGCCCGATGCGATCACTGCTCGATACGGCCTCATCGCACGCAAGTCTCACCAAATCCAGGTCGCCCACGTACGCTCGATCTCCGTTACGCAGTCGCTCGTTGGCCGGCTCTTTGGCTACGGCGACTTGGAGTTTTCTTCGGCAGGCAGCGACGAGTCGGAGATCGTTTTCAAGTCGGTTAGCCGCCCCATGCAGACTAAGGAGATGGTCTCCAAGATGCTTGGCAAAGACCGATCTCGAACCACCCACGACTAAACAGAATCGACTATGCGCCTGTACATCGCCGAAAAGCCGTCCCTGGGCAAGGCAATCGCAGAGAATCTTCCTGGCCTGAAGTCCCGCGAGGATGGATTCATTCGGGCAGGTGCCGACGTGGTTACGTGGGCGCACGGACACATCCTCGAGCTTGCGCCTCCGGAAGCATATGATCCGACGTGGAAGAGCTGGAACACGGCGGTTAAGGTCATCCCCTATCCAATCGAGCAGTTCAAGCTTCTGCCCAAGCCCGACTCCAAGGCGCAGCTGCGCGTCATCCAGTCGCTACTGCTGGAGGCATCCGAGGTAGTCAATGCGGGCGACCCGGATCGGGAAGGCCAGATGTTGGTCGACGAAATCCTCGAAGTGAGTGGCTGGAACGGGCCGACGTTGCGGCTGCTGATCAATGCGACCGATCCGGTCACGGTCAAAAAAGCACTGAGCTCGATGCGGCCGAACGCGGAATTTGCCAACCTGTACCAGGCTGCGAAGTGCCGGTCCGAAGCCGACTGGATCATCGGCATGAACCTGACGGTGGCCGCAACGAAGCTTCTGGCCGACGACGAGCTCGTCTCCGTCGGTCGCGTGCAGACCCCGACGCTGGCCCTCGTTGTCCGTCGTGACGAAACAATCGAGAAGTTCGGGGCGCGTCCTTTCTTCAGTCTGGAAGTCACGCTTCAATCCCCGAGCGGCCCTATCGTGCTGACCTATAACCCCTCGGACGAAGACAAGCGGATCTGGAATGAAGCTGACGCGAAGCGGATCGCGGAGGAGATCAAGAAACAGCAGTCCGTTACTGTAACGGTTAAGACTGGGGTGAAAAAGGAAAGCCCTCACCGGCTGTTCATGCTCCGCACGTTCCAGGGTGAGTGCAACACGCGTTATGGCTGGTCCGCCTCCAAAACGCTCGAGATGGCTCAGTCCCTCTACGACTCCAAGAACCAGCTTGCGAGCTACCCACGAACCGACTGCGAGTACATGCCGGCAGGGCAGGCAGGCGATGCGCTCACGATCGCTCAACACATCGTCCAGCAAGCTCAGTTTTCGCGTTTCGCCCCCCTCCTCTCTCTGGCTGCGCCGCGAAAGTCGATCTACGACTCGTCGAAGGTAACAGAGCATCACGCGCTGACACCGACCGTTAAGCCTGCCGACTTCACGACCCTCAGCGCAGACGAGCAAAAGGCATGGCTGGTTCTGGCCGAACGCTTCCTGATGAGTCTCCTTCCTTCACACGAGATCGAGGAAACGCTCGTGTCGTTTACTCACGGAGAGATCGAGCTTTCGACTAAGGGCGAGGTGTCGCTCAACATGGCCAAGAGCTGGCGAGCGCTGGAACCGCATACCTACAAGGCCCTGCCCCAGGTGTCGGACGGTGCCTCACTTCAGATCGCCGGCGTGCGCGTTGTGAAGGGGAAAACTGCGCCTCCGAAACGCTACACCGAGAAGACGCTGCTGGACGACATGAGCTCGGTGGCCAAGTACGTCGAAGACCCCAAGCTCAGGGCGATCCTGAAGGAAACGTCAGGAATCGGAACCGCGGCGACCCAGGCGAAGATCATCGAGACGCTCAAGGAGCGCGGCTACGTCGCGGTTAAGAACCGAGAACTCATCTCGACCCCATTTGGCCGTGCTGTGGTTCATGGTCTCCCCGAGCGTTTGACGGACCCTTGCCTGACAGCGCTCTGGGAAGATGCGCTCGGCTTGATTGCGGCCGGAGAAATGAAGCCAGGCGACTACATGCAGCGCGTCAGGGGTATGTGCAAGCAATTCGTCGACGACGTGCGTGAGTCGGTCGGAAAAAAGGCGATCGTCGGCGACAAGGAGATCGCGAAGAGCAAACGGGCGAAGCTGCTCGAGCAACGCAGATCCCAACAACCGTCCAGCAGGGCAAGCGCTACTGCAGGACTGCCACTATGACCTTGATCAGGGTCTCTCTGCTAACATTCACTTAGAAGGTATTTGCATCAAGTCTCTCTTTTGGCTATAAATGCAACCATAGTTCAACAACGAAGAAACACCATGAGCCAACCTCGAGACACATTTGCGGACATCGGAAGCGTGACCTATCGGATTCGACAGGCGGCGGCGATGCTTGGCGTCACAGATGTCACGCTCCGGGGTTATTCGGAGAACTTCGATATTCGGAGAGCTTCCGATACGAACCCTGGGGCACCCCCTATCCGGATCTATGAGCCTTCGCAGATTTTCGAGATTGCGCTCTGGCGACGGGCGCAGGGTTACCTCAAGGTTCCTCAGACTCATGGAAAGCCGTTCGTCATTGCCGTGACCGTGTGCAAAGGCGGGACAGGCAAAACAGTCACCTCTGTTGAGCTGGCCGTAGAGCTTCAGCTGCTAGGCTTTCGGACGCTGCTGGTCGACCTTGACTCCCAGGCCTCCGCAACACAAATCATGGGTTACGAGCCTGACATCATGGTGGAGGAAGCCGAAAGCTTCGGCTTGAGTGAGAAGGCAGTGGTTCGCGAAACGCTCGCGAATGTCCTGGAGGCATACGTGAGCTCCCAGCAAGGAGGCCGCGTTCGGCAGATGCCCTATGACCTGAAAGGCCTCATCAAAAAGCCCTTTGGGGAACACGGGCCTCATCTCGTCCCAGCCGACACATTTCTGAGCAGCATCGAACGGACTCTTCTTGTGGCAACAGGAAACCGAGAGCGATTCTTGCGCAACATGCTCGATGAAGCCGCAAAAGGGGCGATCCCCGGGTTCGACACCAGCGGCTATGACGTCATCATTCTTGACTGCCCGCCTACCGTTTCGACTACCACCTCCTCGGGAATGGTCGCCGCTGACCTACTGATCGCGCCGATCCGGATGGATGTTTTTTCGATCAAGGGCATCAGCAAGATGATTTCCGAGATCCATGTGTTCAAGGATGAATGGGTGCTGAAGCCTGAACTCATCATCCTCCCGACGCATTACTCTACAAATGTCGGCCGCATTAGCCGCATGAGGCGTGAGCTCGAGACTTACAGCGAAAGCGTTTCACCCTACGTGATCTCCGTAAGTGAAGATCTGCCTAACTCTCAAGAGCGCAGCATGCCGCTCTCCATTACGAAACCGACATCAACATCCGCTTGTGAGTACAGAGCGTTCGCAGCTTACATCCGCGAAAAGATTGTCGACCGACTCTCGAAAACCAAGGGGGATAAGAAATGAAAACGCGCGAACGCGACCGAGTCGGGTTAGTTCTTCGTACGATGCCAGCTGATGACGAGTTCGGTAAGCCTCCAGCAGATCGATTTACCGTAACCGCAAAGATCAGCCTGGACCTCCTTGAAGAAGTCCCTGGCCGACGCAGGAAGCTTACTCCCGAGCAATACGAGCAACTCGTTGAAAATCTCGCGAACAACCCACTGGCCACCCCGATCACCGTTCGACGTCTCGACAGTGGGAAGTTCGAGATCATTTCAGGTCACAACCGGGTCGCTGCATACAGAGAGCTTGAGCGCACAGAGATCGATGTCCATGTATTGGATCTCGATGAGGACGGCGTCGAGCGAGCAGCTTTCTACGCGAATTTGCTGTCTGTTGACTTGCCGGACTACCAAAAGTACTTGGGATTTAAGGCAAGAATGGCTTCAACCGGCAAGAATCAAACGGAGATTGCTGAAGAGGCCGGGATCAACAAAAGTATCGTTTCTCGTCTCATGTCGTTCGGATCGCTACCGTCTTTGGCGCTGAACGTCATTGAGAAGAGTCCAGATAAGTTTGGGGCCCGTGCGATCGTAGAGCTGGCGAAGCTTGTTGAGCAGCATTCTGCTGAGGCGATCGCACAGGCCCTTGAAAAAGTCGCCTCTGAAGAGATCACTCTGAAACAAGCGATTTCTCTGATCAAGACTTCAGGAGCAAACAGAGGAAAAGAGAAAGCAGAGCCAGAGATATCAACAATCCGAAGGGGAAAAGCAGCGTTCTGCTCTTTTCGGCTAAGCGGACACTCTCTTCGACTGGACTTTGTTGATGAATCCGATGCGAAGGCGCTGAAAGCAGAGATCGAGGAAGTGGTCAGTAGGTACGCCAATGCGACCAAAGACTGAGTTGCCACGGGCAACTCGATGATTTTTATAGAATTTTTTTCGATGAACGTGGAAATGGCAAAACGGATACTACGGCGAGACCTGTTGGACGGCCACGTCACCAAGCCTCTGACAGCCTGCTGACCATCACGCAACCCCGCCCCGAGCGGGGTTTCGCACGTTTATAGACTGGAGATCGCGATGTAGCGACCAAAACGAACACATCCTGCTGAAAAAGAAAAACCCCGCATCGGCGCCAACCGTGCGGGGTAGATCTTAAAGGGGTGATGCTTTTCTGCTGACTTGTACCAACCGGCGCCAACCGGTCAATAAGCCTCCAATCACTGAGGCGAATGGTACCAAACAGCGGAAAAACGTCAAGGATTTCTGTTGCCCGTGAAAACGGGCAGATCCGGACTTTTTCACGTGACTACCTCAATTCGCCCTAATGCGGGCCGTGGGGGCTGCGACGGCCCACGGCCGCGCTTTCTCCCTGCCCCGCTGATCAACGCACGAGCCGCGGTGATGAACCGCTTGTTCTGCCAGGACCTATCGCAGACCGGCCGCCAGGTGCTTTACGGTGTGCTGGCTTTTTTTAAGCTTGGCCATCCTGAGCAACCTGTTTTTGCCTTTCGTGACACGCTTCAAGCTGAAACCCTGCTCGGCAGCCGAGCCTCGCTGTACCGTGGACTCCAGGAAGCTGAAGACAAAGGCTACATCCGTCGCGAGCAAGTCCGCACTTGGGGACGCCGCTGCTATGGGCAGTTCAGTCGAAGCAACATCTACGTGCTCGAGAAGACCTTGTTGATGCTCGGGCTGACAGGCCCTCGGATACTCTCGACCGCGCCCGCCTCAACGCAAGCGACCTCGATCGAGGTCGAACAGCACACAGGAGCAGGCGTATCCCCCTCCCCCTCCTCCTCCTCCGCTGCGTTCGACGCCCTCACCTGCTCAGTCGATTCTCTAAGTACCGCTGGCCTGCTCGAGCTCGAGGACTCACTTGAAGCCTACGACGCACGGCACCAGGCAGAGATCATCGAGTCGTGGGAAGACGGTCGCACCGACTGGGAGGATGACGAAACAGGCTGGGAGGCGGACACGGCTCCCCGGGAGCCTACGGCTGTCGGCCTCCGTGACACTTATCCACAGGTGCCGTGTCCCACCGTGAGACACGGTTTACAAGAGAGTGAACCTACCCTTGATCTACAGCTAAAAGGACAACTTCCCACGCGCGAGCGCACGCCCAACGTGTCGTCGTTGAAGGATTCTCCCGAAAACATCGACCCCCAAACCCGCTTGCCCAAAGACGTGCTGCCACTCATGCAGCTCGGTGTCTCGAGAATGCTCATCTGCACGCTCATGGCCTACGCCAGACGCCAAGGCCAGCAAGGGGTGCTCGGTGCTGCGGTGAAGCTCTTCTGGCCGTACATCGAAGGGCTGCGGGGGCGTTCAGTCTTTGCCTACCTGCGCAAGATCCTGAGCCAGAAGCGCGACTTCAAGCATCTGCTCAACCAGCAGACCGCCACTGAACTCGACGGCCAGCTCACCCCGCACGCCACAACGCGTCTGCAGGAAAAGCTCACGCTGTTGCTGTCCCGGTGCCACGGCTGGCTCGCGCGCAATGCGGAAGGGAGGGTGCTTGGGACGCTTCAGGTTCGCGGTGAAAACGGCTATATCGAAGGGGTCGATCCGCGACGCGGCCGTGTGGCGATCCCGGTGAATCTGCGCGTCATGCAAGCTGTTGAAGAAGGGCGCATTCACCTACGTCCGATGGCCGCCTGAGCCCGCACGCGGCTCGAGAGACAGGAGAACGGACATGGCAGAAACCACAGTCGGCACCCTTCCCGCGCTGATTCTGGCCGGATCGCCAGCCCGGTGTAGTCCAGAAAGACCAGGCCAAGCACGTAGCCAACGGACGCAAAATGCGGTGCTCCCCGCAGGGCCCGCAGCAGACCGGCCGCACACAGGACCACCAGCAGGGGGACGGTTGCAAACCACCGCTTCGCAACAGCAGGCTCCAGGCCCCGAGCAGGATCATCAGCACCCCGAGCCCGACTCTGATGCAGAAGGACCAGAACATCACGGCCACCGGCCGCCGGTCTTCGCGCGGGAATTCCTTCAGCCCGGAAAACTGGCAGTCTCAGCTGTGCGTGAGAATCAGGCTCCCGAGGCGCGGGATCTCGATCGCGAAGCGGTTTTCCACACGCTCCGATGATCCAGCTCGATCAATCCGCTACGATCCGACGTAAGCGCCCTGCTGCAAGTGCTTCTAGAAACTCTGCGTTCATCCGGCCGTATCGCACCACATCTCCAGGTCTCTGGACACGCAGCAGCCCGTTGGTTTCGACTTTAATCAGTGTCCCTTCTTCGCCCCTGAAAAGCTGGCCCTCGAGCTCAGCGCACTTGATATCAACGTGTCGCCCAGCTTCAGACTGCGCCCGCCTGATAGCTTCAGTTTGGGCGTTTTTCGCCGCGACCCATGCGAAGTCGGTTGGCTTGTGGATCATGGCCCGAAGGTATTTGAAGACCGCTCTCCCTCGTAGTTTCAGCGCATCGATTCGAGACTTTGCAAGCATCCAGATCGACCCGAGGGCTCCTGCTTTGTTGGCTTCTCTGGCAAGCCGCATGAGGTAAGCAATGGCCGGTTTGTTTAACCCGTAGTCGAACAGTGGGGTCAGTTCGACTGGCAAACGGCTTGACGGGTCTATCTGGGGTTGAGGTTTTTCAGAAAGATCCCCTGAAGACCTGGCGGTTGATTCAGCTATGGCGGTTCCGGGTTGTTCTCTTAAGAGTTGAGGTTTAGTAGGACGTTCAATCTCTTGTATACCGAGGGTCAAATTGACCGACGGTGCCTGTGGACAAAATTTTTCGAGGGGATGTGTCTCCCTGTCATCGCGTATATCCGTGGCAGGCAGCGATTCTGAGGCCTGTGGCGCCTCGAAGGGTCCGTCGGAATAGGATGCGACGTCTGAATGCTTTTCGTCGTCTCCAGCGCCTTCTTGTGCGTCCAGAATCAGATCGGTGACAGGAACTGCTGCCTGAATGGCCTCCCATGCCTCGATAGCATCGAGCTGGTCTTGCGAGGGGGGGGTCTGTGGAGCAGGGCAGAGGAGCTCGAGCTCGATCAGGCAGCGATTGGTGAGCCAGGTTTTGGAATAAGCGAACTGTCCATGGCGAGCTGCGTCGCGTCGTCGCCATTGCTCCCTGACCAGGTAGCCGCGATCGGAGAGTTCTCGAATGCCGCGACTGAGCGTTTCAACGCTGCCCAGATGGCACTCCTTGCGTAACACTTCTCTCTCAGGCCACAAAGGCTGATCAAGCTTCCGGATATTCAGGAATGTGAGGAGCCCCGACAACGTGCGCCGGGCAAGGGTGCTCAAGTCTAGAAACTTGAGCGAATCGAAGACGCGTGCTTTAGCGTCGACGAGGAGCTTGGGAAGCCGCCGTGGCTGTGAAGACAGCGGGGCAGCAGAGTATGAGGAGGCCACAAAAACGGTCCAAGAGGCCGACTTTTCCCTTTTTCTGGAAAAAAGTCGATAGAAACCCTTGACGCGTAATTTGCACTTGCTAAGATAGCTCCATCGTTGTGGGATCTATCGGCGCCAACCGATTTTTCTTAGCAAGTACAGATCACGTATCACACGTAATCGCAAGTTGTGCACATAAGCCCTGGGCTCGAGTTCGTACCTCGATCCCAGGGCTTTGTGTTTTCAGTGTCTGGTTTTCTTCGCTAGATGGTGTCTCGCAGAGATTTTGATTGTTTGGTTTTCGGTATCCATCTGGCCTAAAAAGGCGCGTTTGCGATTCTATCAGTTAGCTTATGTCGACGGAAATCTTTTACAAAGCAACCTTATTTGAAGGTAATTGAATCTATTTTGCGTCGATAACGACGCCGGCTTCGACCTTCTCGCGAAGTAAGGACCGATCAGCGTTTTTGTGATGCGCGTAGCCGTTCAGGATGGCGCCATCGTGTATCACAATCGTGCCGTAGCTCACTTCTCCAGTGACGTTGGCAGTCCCGTACAGGTGAACTTCCCGAGCGCGAATGTCACCTTGAACTGTTCCGGCCACAAATACGCGCTCAGCGAGGATTGAACCAAAGACCTCTGATTCTGCGTGCAACAGAACGACGCCTGATCCGTCCGCGATCGTGACGTCGCCCAGCACGCGGCCGTGAATCTTGATTCCCGCCTGGAGGTCCATAGCTCCCTTGACGGTCACACCCTTCGCGATCAGAGAAGTGATGCCAAGACCTTGGGCTGTCTCATGAGAAGTTTGCTTACGGTCTTTCCCTTTGCCTGGAAGTTTGAACATGGGGCGCCTCACTCGAGTACGTAGATTCGTTGGTCGGTGATGACCAAGCCTTCTTCTGGGCTGATTCGTAGGACCTTTCCGTCGAGACCTGCTGCAGTCTGCCCAGCTCGTACGGACTTGCCACTCGAGTCCATAATCTCGCTTTCTCCCTTGAATTGAATGCCAGCAGCCTGTTTGCTGATGACGCGCATCGGCAGCGAGGTCTCGTCGATTGTTGAGGTCTGCGTTGGTGTAGGGGCGATGGGCGGCACGACCATTTGAGCCGGGCGCGGGGGAGGAGGAGCGATTGTGGCTACGGACGGTTGAGGAGCTGCTTGTCTGGCAGGCATCGCTACTTGCGGTTTTTTTTCAACAGGTTTCTGAGGTGTTGTTTTCGTCGCGGCTTCGGAGCGTGGAGACTCCTCAATCGCACTCATTGCGTTCCCGATCAGCGGCAGCAGAGCGGCAAGCGCGGTTTCAAGTTGCTTCGTGCGTGCCTCGAGGCTTGAGACGCGATCCTGGTTGGCTTCGAACAGGGCCTTGTATGTTTCTTCCCGGTCATCAATTGAGGCGTGTAGCGCATCAAATGCATCCTGACGAACCACATCAACAAGGGGTTGCGAGGACTGATGGACAGCACTCTGCTCTGCTGGCCGAGTCGTGGCGACGGCTGCAAACCATGCAGCGGTCGCCACTGCTCCCATGGAGATGACCAACGATGCAATCGTGATCAGCCTCAGTCGCCCGGGTGATACGAGCTCGGCATCGATAACGCGATCACTGTCCTCAGAGCCTACCCCTAGCGAACGCTCAATTTCGTCGTACCTCATCAGTCCTGCTCCTTACGTTCCGGTGTGTTATTTGCCGTCCTAAGCGACCCGATCAAGGCCTCAATGCTTGATAGCGCTGTAATTTTTCCATTGGCTTCCGCAAGCTGTTCTCTCAGTCCGGCGCTCTCCTTGCGGCAATCTCGCAGTTCTTCCCGTGCTTTTTTCTCATTTATTTGAGCGCCTTCAAGCGCTTGTTTAAGCGAGCTTTCTTTCCTGACGAACTCCTGTCGAAGGTCGTCTGTTTGCTTCAAAAGATGCTTTCGGTCGCCGTCTGCTCGGTCATCGGCAAGCTTCATCTGCCGCTCGGCTTCCGCCCTTAGCTCAGCAACCAAGGCTTGGTGACGCTCAGTCAGGGAGGCGAGCGCGAGCTCGTGACGTTCCGTCGCTGATGCGAGCAAGCGATCACCACGCTCGCGTTCAGCCTGGACGCTGCCCTCAAGTTCGCCAATCCGTCTCTGGTAATGGGCGATCTCGGCGTGCAGGTTCTCGTTGCGCTCCGTGAGGTGCTGGACCTCTTCTGTGAGCGCCTGGATGCGCTCTGTGCGCTCAGCACACATACGCTCGAGGCCGGCAAGCTCCTTCTGCAGCAGTAGAGCCTTCTGCACGAAATCATCTGCGGTCGCCCGTAGGGCCTTGTTTTCTTCCTCGAGCGCGTCTTCCTTACGCTCCAGGTCAGCCCGAGCTGCCTCGAGATTCTTGGTGGCTCCGTCCAGGGCCAGATCCCATGATGTACGCGCGAACTCATTGAGCAGATCGACCAAGGGGTCAGGCACTCCTGGCATGCGTGAGAGCGTGAGCTTTTCGTGCAGGTTTGCCGCTTCTGTCTTGACCTCGGCAATGAGCTTCCTGACCACATCTGCGCCGCCTCTGCGGCCGATTTTGGTGTAGATCGCCTCGAATGTTGGATTTCCTCCTTCGGCGAGAACTTCGAAGAAGGCGTTCCGAACGTCCTCGAAGGAAACTGCGGTGGCTCTCATCGAGTGGCCCCTTTCGAGCGAATGGCGAGGTGCCCTGAGACAAGGCAGGCCATCGAGGTGAGGAGTACTACCGCACAGAAGGGCAGGTTGGTACGCGGGGCGATCTCGGGCGCGTAGTGCGGCATCAGGATCAGGGCCAAAGCGCCGATGGCGATCACTCCTGTAAGGATGTGGCTCAGGCCTACCGCCCAGCGCTTCCTCTGTTGCAGGCCGTAGCCCGCAAAGGCGCTTAGGACGGTGGTCCCGAGGAACGCAGCAGAGAGGCTACCGCTCAGGAGCGGGGCGTAACCGCGCACGGCCATCGCCGCCAGCATCGTGCTCAAGAAGACGAATACGGTGGCTGCCACGAAGTGCCATGTCACGGTGAGGCCGCTATAGGTGTTTGCTGTCTGTTCAGAGGTCATGGCTTGGGTCCTTGTCCTTGAGTTTTTGGAGTTCACGTATTTGCTGCGGCAGCCGGGTGAGGGCCAATGCCGTCAGCAGCGGAGAGACTGATGCGCCGAGCGCTGACGAGATCGTTTCGATCGTCGTGGCAGGGAGGAGCGTGAGCAGGAGCAGCCATGAAGCGCCATCGCTCAACGCGGAGCTGCCTGCCAGGTAGCGACACAGGTACTCGCATAGGCGAACGCACGCCACCAGGAACAAAGCTGCTAGCAGGACTGTGGCCACCAGCTGCATCACCGTCAGGGGCCAGGATCGAAGGGCTGAGCCAAGTGCGAGCGTCAGCACGTTGAGCGTGAACAGGTGGATGAACAGGCCTCGGTGAGCGGTCGGTGGACGCCTCGAGACCGCACGGCCAGCCAAAAGCAGGGCGCCGTGATGCAGGAAGGCTCGCACTAGCCTGAGCCAAGCGGAAAAAGCGCTGCGCACGTTCCGTTGTCCTCAGATTTGTGTGGATAAGTGTGTGGGAAAGAGCCGGTAGCCCTTGTCGCCCCTTGGGTTCGTCGGTTGCTGCATTTTGCGTCAGTGCGCTCACTGGATTCTCGATCTGATTGTAGTGCTAAGGACTCTGATTGTATCGGATTTTTCCAAACGTTTTTCGGACGTCAAACGTCCAAAACTTATTAGTTATGGTCAGTCGGTTCCCATAACCCCCCATTATGGGAACTTTGGAAGGGGGGGCATGGAAGATGGCGGTTCTAAAACACTTAAGGCGGTGGCCTTTGATTGCCCATGAATCAATTAAAATCAAATGTTTAAGTTTGTATTAATAGACGCCTATGTCTAAAATAGAGGCCTAGATTTCAAGATTCAGTGACACAGATGGCCGTAAGTTCAGAATTCAGTGACCCGCGGGTTGATCGCCGATGATCAGAGAGCGCACGCAACGGTTGGCCAGGAACGAACTGCGCGAAGCAGCTTCCGCGAAAGGCTGGTCGCTCTCGAACCTTGCGTATCGATGGGGGGTTACGGTCCGTCATCTGAGCCGCGTCTTCACGGGAGATGAAGTTGAGCAGCGATGGGTCGATGCGGTTAATGGGTTGCCTGTTCTTACGCGGGCCGAAGCGCGGTTCATGAAGATCAGTCGGCTTGCACAGCAGAAGACCAAGCCCGATCTCGAGGTGGGCCCAGGTGCCACTGGGATCTTCGAGGATGAACCGGCTGAGGAAACAGTTTCTGGCGAGCCGCTCTACTCATTCCTTTGTCCAGGAGCGATCCTGATTGCCACGGAGTCGAGAGGGGAGATCGAGGAGGGTGAGGAGTGGGTCGTTGCGGAAGTAAAAAAACTCTTCGCCGGCGGGTGCATGGTGGCTGTGCGACGATGGGATGGTGACGATCTGGTCTGGTTCGAATCGGAAGAGGATTTGTGGTCCTGCATGGTCGAAACCGGCCGGGAGGAAGGTGCTTGATGATCGGTGATGTGGATCTGGTTCAGAAGGGGCAGGTTACAAGGCTGGAGGAGGCCGCTCCCGATCGTCTGCCTCGAGCCTTGGTACGCGCCAACAGCGACGAAGAGCTAATTCGCCTCTGGCTCGACGCCGTAGGCGCCGCCTCTGAAAACACCATGGCTGCGTACAAGGCAGAAACACTGCGCTTTCTGGCATGGATGAAGACGCGGTCAATTTCGCTTGATGGACTTGTCTATGAAGATCTCCAGGATTTCGAAGAGTGGCTCCGGAACCCTCCTGCCGATCTGATCGGTCCTCGACGGCCGATTGGCTCGCCAGATTGGCGTCCCTTTGCCAGCGCAGGGCTTTCCTCTACCTCGGTGGAGAGGGCGCTGAGCGTGATCGCGAACCTTTACTCGTTCCTGCATGAAAGCAGGCGAGTCAGCATGAACCCGGTTAAGTTCTACCGTGCTTGGCAGAAGAACGCGCGCAAAAAAAACCGTAGCCAGCGAACGCGGAAGCAGTTGGAGTCGTCTGTCGAAAGCGCGGTCAGGCAGTGGCTCGATGATGAAGCAGGAGCCAGTATTTCCGATCGATGGTCTGTTGGGGCCTTGTATTTTCTCGGGTTGCGTGTAAGCGAACTGTGCTCAGCCAGGATGAGCGATCTCTTTGTGTCAGACGGTGCCTGGTTCTTGGCGGTGGTCGGGAAAGGGCTTAAGCGGCGCGACGTTGCAGTGAGCAAGGTCTGTTTGAGGTTGCTTGCCGCGTACCGCTTGGACGTCGGGTTGAGTCCCGAGCCCAGGGGTGAAGACTGGCCGCTTGTAGGTTCGAAATGGGACCCTAAAAAGCCCATCACGCGGCGGGCTATGCACAAGCGGATTGTGGCGGCAGGCCTTGATGCGGTATTCGATGAAAACAGCCCGGGGAAGGAGCTGTCGGCGAACCTGCACCCTCACTTGTATCGTCACGCCGCAGCGAGCCGTTGGATTCGCCAGGGAGCTAACTTGCTTTCAGTGCGAGACCAACTTGGCCATAGCTCTGTCACAACGACGGAGATCTATGCGCATCGACCTGACGCAGCTCGACATGCAGATACAGCAGGGGCCGATGACATCGAGAGCGCGAAGGAGATGGAGCGCTAACTCACTTCCTCGGCAGGGGAGCGGTTTTAGTTGTCTCGGTCGACTTGAAGAGGGGGAGGGAGCGCTTGCCCGTGAAAAAAACGCCTTCCTCTGCAACCAGCCCAGCCTGGCTCAGTTTGTTGACCTCTGCTGCAGCTACTTTGACGCTGACTTTCAACTCGTCAGCAAGCTCCGGCACCGTAAGTGGCTGTTCTGCCAAAACTCGAAGAACAGTGTCCCGGAAGCTTGCCCGGGATGGGCTGGACGGGGCGCGGACGGTGTCTTCAACCAAAATTCTTCGTACTGGAGCTGCCGAGGGGCGCTCCGGAAGCGGCGCAATCCCAAGGATATGAGCAATCATCATGCAAGGAAGAGTTCGAATCGCTCGACCAGCTTATCGAATTCATCCAACTGAAGGGATGTTATCGGCTCTTTGCCAGATTCGATCGCGTTCAGGCGCTCGACGGTGATGCCAAGTGCTGCAGCAAGCTTCACGTCATCGCTAGGGGTGATCGACAGACGATTGCGCCAGTCAGAAAACAGGGTCTTGATCTTCTGAGGGTAATCAGAGTTCGCACTGCTAGCATCTCGCAGTTCTCGAGCAGAGATGAGCACCTCAGCAGGAACATTGGCTCTGCCATACAAGTAGCTCGTCAAGCGATCACGCGGGATGTTCAGGGCGAGAGCGTAGTCGTCAATCTTGATACCAAGTTCGCCGCGGATAGCCGCTAGTTCCGCCTGCTCAGGGGAGAGGTCGGTTCTTGGTTTTTTCTCGCTCGTTTCGACTTTGATGACGCCTTGTTGGACGCTATTAGAGACAAAGCCGACGACTTGTCGAGGCTTCTTGGTCTTGGTGGTCATTGCGACGATTTCCCTGTGCAAGAGGTCTTCCGCAAGTTTTTCAGAAAACTTGGAGCGCGCGAAAGCTGTAGCGCTGCCTTCGTCAAGCGGCAAAAGGCTCGTATCAGCCTCTTCGGCGCTGATTCTATCCTCTTCTCCTGGTTCTTGGTTCTCGCTTCGCTGGGAGTCGAGGATCTCGCGGCTAGGGTAAAGGCGCCTTATCGTCTGGGAAGATCGCCACGCGATTGTGTACCAGAAGCTGTAGAAGCCTTCGGGCTCGTCGATCTTGTCAAGGAGCTTGTAGATGACCAGAACTGACTCTTGGAACAGTTCTTCGGAGAGCGATGGACGTACTCCGGTTTTACGTACGACTACTTTGACGATGTAACGAGCGCGGGAATCCTGATAGAGGTAGCAGAGAAAGTTGTCTGCAGTAAGGCTTCCCGCGCGATACGCCTTGATCGCATCTACGGCTGAGAAAAATTTTGGCATCTCTGCTTAGTGTGAGCAGTTAGCCTTTTTGGTCCAAACGCGCCCCAGGGATTCTGCCATCTCGCGGAACTTGTTGTGTTCGTCTGCATCGAGGCTGCGATTCGAGAGGCAGGAGATCACTGTGATCAGTAGATCAACAGCTTCGACGGGCTCAGAGACAGATTCGAGCGCAGTAACGCTCCTGGTGCAGAGCGTGCCGAAGTCCATTTCGGTCTGGCCCGGCTCAAAGCCAAGCAGGGCTTTGCCGATAGCGTCAGTGAGCGATGCTTCTTGATGCATGGTTGTCCTCTTGTGGTTTTACTATGAAATTCTGTGTGCACAATAAATACCTAGTAAGAGGAATTTTACATGCTCAGAGAATTTCGTCCAGCAAACCCAAGGGCATTTTTGCAGTGCAGCGCGACGCCTCCCTCCTTGACGCACGGGCGGTGCTTTGGTAGAGAAACGTTTTTTAAATCTGTTTTATAACAGGGCCTTATATGACTTTCGTCATGGAAACGATGCGTTTTGAGATCATTGCGGCGCGGTAGAGGCCTAGCCGCTCTGCTGTGATCGCTGCGTCTTGCCTGGAGTGCGTGCCAAGTTTTTCGTTGGCTCTGCGGAAAATGTTGTTCACGGTGGCTGTAGTTATTTTCTGCATGGCCGCGATGTCTTTCGTAGAGAACCCTCGCCGTGCGAGGCTGAGAAGCTCAAGCTCGGTTGCTGTAAGGGGGAGAACTCGATTCCGTTCTTCAACTTCCCTCTGCGCTTCCAGCCAGATTGCGGCCTCCTGCCCGATTGCTGCAACGATCGGTACGGCCTCTTCGATTGTCTTGCGTGATAGCTCCTGGTTGTTCCCAGCGTACAAGAGAGCCAGGCGTTCCTGAGCAAGATGAATCGGGACGACTACTCCGTAAGCGAACAGCGCTCCGTAGAACTCCTTCAGGAATTCTTTCTGGCCATTTGACTCGCCTTCAACGTCGTACGGCACGAAGATTGGAGTGTTTGAGTGCTGAGTGTGAAGAACAAACGGATCAACGAGCGCCCAGTTGTTCCTCGCGTACCGCGACATCCAACCGGTCGCGTCTGAGCTCATGGCTATGACGTTGGTCCCGCCAAACAAGCCCTCGGCATCTTTGGTCCCGATCATCAAGAACCATGAACGCATTCCGGCGACTGTCAGCGCAGCAGAAACCAACGCCTCAACCTCCGCCTCGGACTGCATGTAGCGCAGTTTGCGAAGGGCACTCATGAATGGGTCGGTGCGCCGACGCGCCTGGGCTGGATGCATCAGTATTTTGGCGTCATTTTTACTGAATTTTACCATTGCTTGTTTTTGCTATCTGTGAACTGTTTCTCACCTCTAGCGGCCGTGGTCGCCAACACACCTGTCGAGTTCTTATCGTTGAGGTCGCATTACCTTCGTGCAGATCAACGCCTGAATAAGGAGATGAAACATGTACGAAGAAGTCAGGAAGCAAGTTCCGCTGTCGTCGTTCTTGGCATCAATACTGGGGGAGCCGGTGGAGACAAGAACTGGGCCTCGCTGGTCCAGCTGCCCTCACTGCGGTCCAAGTGAGCACGATTCCAGAAAGACGACTCTTTCTGGGAAAGGAGAGTTTTTTCGGTGCTTCGCGTGTGGGTCACATGGAGATGTGATTGAGGCAGCGGCTTTGTACTACCGCTGCTCTCACAAGGAAGCAGCAGCTAAGCTTGCCGGAGACGCACGGGTTGTTGTCCCGTTTCGCCATAGTAGGAGAGCGGCCATTCCTTCGTCTCCGGACGCTGGCTTGGTTGCTGAGGCAATGCAGAAGCTACTGGATGCTCAGGTTGGGTACTGGGACTACAACGTAGTCACCTACCTCACTCAGGAGCGAGGGCTGCCAATGCCACTGTTGAGGGAGGCTCACGATAAAGGGTATCTCCGGATGCTCTCGTCCGATGTGGGAATCGCAGCAAGCCAGGTGGCCCGCACTGTCGGGAATAAACTGTTGTTGGCAAGCGGGTTGCTTAGTCCGGAAAAGAAGCTCCCTGCTATCGTCTATCGACCGATCATGTTCGGGTTTCCCGGTAATGATGCGGTTGAATTCCGTCGCCTCCCTGGTGAGTCATACGGGCCAAAGGCGCTGCGACATGGGAGCGTACTCATGCCGTGGCGATGGAACGAAGGCAGGGGTACGGTTGCGCTGGTGGAAGGTCTGATAGACCTGTTGTCACTTGTGGCAATGGGGTACGAGGACGAGGTGATTGCTGTTCCAGGTTGCCGGCAGTGGAACCATGCATGGAATCCGCTCCTTGCAGATCGGACTGTAATCATCAAGTTCGACCCTGATGGACCAGGTCAGACTGCAGCAGCAGACCTATCAAGTGAACTTCAGTCTGAGGGAATTCGTGCATGGGTCGATTGCCCCAAGGACGGAGATATCAATGACGTGCTGCTGGCTTCGTTGCGACGGAGGGTGGCATGAAGGTGAAGTTCAGCAAGGGCTACAAGATGGCCTCGAGCTCGGTAGCCACTGCCGGATACGACGTCCTCAAGCAAAGGCTGGGTGTTGTGTTCTCAAGCGGCAGCGGCTACGTCTACGATGGTGTATCTCAAAACGTATGGGCCGCTTGGAAGAAGTCCTCCAGTAGGGGGAAGTACTTCAGCGAGAACATCCGCTCGAACTATGCTGGCACCGAGGCGGAGATCTCCTTTTCCACCTTGCGGAACCTGGATGAGTCATCAGTGATTCAGTACACGGCAGAGGACTATATGCTGCCAGAAGATGCTGTGTCCGAAGCCTGGTTCTAGCACCCACTCGCCCGCCCTCACAAACCACATTGTGAGCGGCGGGCTTTTCATTACTGGCCTTTGACATCTCTCCTGTGCAGTCTCAACAGGAGCGAAAAATGGAAAACAAGGGCGACACCTATTCGGAAGACTTCAGGCACGTCTGCGAGTGCAAGTCGTGGGCAAAGAAGGCGCTTCGTCTCAAAAACGAGGGACAAGTGGATGTTCAGGCATGGTGGGTATCGACTTTCGAGCTCATCAAGGGGTACAGGGGGGGCGCGGCTGCTGTGCGCCTGGAGAAAGGCGTTCAGGAGTGGCTGCTGACACGTAAGCAGCAGCTGATTGATGAGCTCTCGAAAGAGCAGAACCTTGAAGGAGCCTAGCTCGGTTGTACATTCTGATAGGATTAAAGTAGGTTCATGCAGCGTTGCATGTGAAATTCAATTTTTACCAATCGACGAACTGCATCTCACTCGTGCAGTTCAACTACCTACCAGGAGAAGATTATGAGCATCATCACCATCACTTCGGCCCTTCAAGGCGCCATGTTCACCCTCACAGCTGAGGAAAAGACGAAAGCCCGCGAGATCCCTGTCGGTAAAGGTGTCAAAGCGGCCGTCGTTCTGGCTGGACACTTGTCCGCCCAGGATGTACGTCAGCCGGACGGTTCCTATAGCCCCGGGGCCTTTGGGCGCTTGCCGATTGAGTGTGCCGTCCATGACGGCCGTTATATCATTTCGGTTGCAGGCGGGCTTCGTGGCACCCTCTTCAAAATGACTGAAGAGGAACGATCGAAAGCGAAGGAGCGTCTCGAGAAGGCGCGCAACAAGGCAGTGTCTGACTCCGACGTGCCGTATTACAACGGCGACCTTGAGGTCGGCGGCGGCCGCAAAGTCTGGCTTTCCGGCTTCGTTCGCGAAGTTGGCGCCGGCAAAGAGCGTCCCCAGGGCGAGAAGTTCATCAGTCTTCAGACTGGTGAAGAGAAGGCTGAACGCCAAGGTGGTGCAAAGCAGCAAGTTGCTGCTGATTCACTTCCGATGTAATAACCAAAACGCACATGCTCATTCTTTGAGTGTGTGCGTTTTTTTTCGTCTGGAGATTTTGAGATGCAGCAGAAAATGAAAATTAAGGTCACAGCGGCTCTGGCTTTAGCCTTGGCTGCGCTTGCTATGGGGTGCGCTTCGATGACCAAAGACACACAAGGCCGCGACCTGGTCTATCTGCAAGAGGTGAAATTCGACGTAAGTAACCCTGATCTCGGACTGTTTGTTCCCTGGTTCAAGGTGCCGGTTGATGCGGTCGTCAAGGTTGGAGTCGGTGCGTTTGCTGGGACAAAAGTCGCGTCGGCGCTTGAGGCGAAGAAGGAAGTTCCTGAGGTGTTCATCACCTATTCGAAAAAGGAAGGTGAGATCAGCCTCGCCAATGTGGGACATAACTTCTCTCGGCCTGTCTGGGAGGGGATGCCCGAGCTCCAGACAAAACGGTGGTACATCCTTGCCAAAGACGATAAGGGAAAATACCTCATTCCGTGCGATGCCTCCTGCCAGCCTGCAGCGCGTTGACGCCTCCCGCACGTTTTCTTCCTTTAGTACCCGCATTTCCTCCCCGCATCACTGACCTTAATAGGAGGAAATCGTTATGAAGATCGTTAAACTCGACCAGCGTAGCCAGGAGTGGCACGACTGGAGGGCAGGAAAGGACATTGACGGCCCGCGAATCACTGCAAGCAACATCGCCGTGATCGCCGGCATCTCGCCCTTCAAGTCGAGGTATCAGTTGTGGGAAGAGATGACCGGCCGCAGGGAGCCAGACAAGATGAACCCTGCTATGGCGCATGGCGTAGAGACGGAAGATGAGGCTTTGGCTGCCTGGATTCAGGATCATGGCGATTATGCCCAGCCGTGCTGCATCGAACATGATGGCATTCCGTGGGTTGCTGCCAGTCTCGATGGTTTGACCTTGACGGGCACAAAAGCCGTTGAGATCAAGTGCCCATACTCCCGCTACGGGGATGCGCCGAAGCTATGGGTTTCCGCGCAAGCCGGTGAAATCCCTGCTTACTATCTCGCCCAGATGCAGTGGCAGATGTTTGCATCGAATGGCGAGATCCTCTCGATGGACTTCTGGGTCTATTGGGCGGGGAAGGGGATCAAGATCCCCGTGCAGTCTGATCCGCTGGAGCAGCAGCGTTTGTACGCTGAAGCAAAGACTTTCAGGGAGGCTGTCATCAACGATGACATCCCTGCGACCGATGCTTGGATCGATGCAGCAAGTGCATGGCGTCAAGCGAAGCTTGAGTACGACATGGCAAAAGAAACCCTCGATGCGCGTGCAAAAGACATCGAGAACCTTCTTGCAGCTAATGGAGAGTCGTCGTACGAAGGTTGCGGCATCGTCGCCACCAAGTACTCAAGCAAGGGAGCGGTGGATTACGGCGCGCTTTTCGAGAGCGTGAAGGAGCACCACGGCATCGATCTCGTTATGCTTGCTGAGCAGTTCCGCAAGGATGACTCTGAGCGATTCAAGATCACTTTGCAGAAGAAGGCTCCTGCGGCAAAAGCTTCTACGAAGCGAACGACAGAGGCTGAGACTGAAATCGCTGATGCAATGCTTCAGAGTGCAGCAGAGGAAGCTTGGTTCTAGAAACCTAACCCCGTCACAAGCCTGTATTGCTTGTGACGGGGTTTTTTGTTGCTCTGCGGGTATCTCGTTGCACCGCGATAAAAACTATATGCGGTTCATTCGCCGGAAGAGCTCTGTTCTGCGTCGGCGTCTTTCTTCTTCGTCCGAGATCTCTTTGTCTTGGGCTCTTCAATAACCCACTCTTTTCGCTGTATCTTTCTAAGTATCTCAGTTTCGTACATTCTTTCGTAGATCATGCAGATAAAGAATTTTGTTCTGTCCGAAAGGATGTCCCACTCGTCCTTGCTTGGAGCAAACTGACTTACGGTTGGGTCTTCACTTATCTTTTGAATAGTAAGACGCATCCGATCCCCAAGATCCTGCTCAATCAGGAAGTCGTTGGGTTCCAAAATCTCGGCCAGGATATAAACATCGACCGTACTTACTCCAAGCCATTCCGCAAGAAGGCGCTTGGCTTCATCAGACATGCTCTGAATCGGCCTTGTTCCTGAAAGCATTGCTTGGAAATAAGGCGGAGAAAGATTGATTGCAGCTGCGGCGTCTTGTGTTGTTACGCCCAACTCCCATTTACGTTTATGAATGGCGTCAATCAGCGGCTTCCCCTTGGGGATATCCTTGGTCATGTTATTTCCGATGTTAAGTCTTTGGGTCGAATTCTCTCTTGGTGGATTGGGATGCATGTAGTACCGATGCAAAAAAACAGGCTCCCGTCCGGAAACGGCCTGTACGGTCTTGCATTGGTTCCTTGTTTTCCATCACACCTTGCGTTCTGCATGGTCATTGTATGCGCAAAAAAGGCGCTCTGTGCTTCCTTCCTTCGTCTGAAAGGAAGGATTTTTCTTCAGCTTGTAGCGTTTGGTTACGACGTCGGCGCCGATCCGATGATCACAGATACGCACAGTTTGCAACTGGTTCCTGCGAGTATGCCCTGGATTGCTTGCAATCTGGTGGCGTCGAGTTATCATCTATCCTAGATGTAACACTTCCGATGCCACGAAATAGGGAATCATCATGCTTTCACAAGAGCGCAGACGTATCGCAGCCCTGTACCAGTACCCTGACGGCTTCTTGAATGTGGGGTGGTTCGCTGGGTATCTGCGACGCAAGGCAGGAGATGGTCGTCACTTCCAGATCCAGCAGACCAACCTGGATAACCATAACCTCGACCTTGTTCTGCGAAAGAACGACGAGATCCCGCCTCAGTTTCACGATCTGAAGCCGCTTCGAGCGATCTGCAACCTGACCGGTAAGATCATCGGCGAAGACCCTGTGACGAAGGAGCCGATTCGGACTGTTGTTGCGACCGCAGTCGGCTTCGATGTGGCAACCGTTCTCGACATGCCGATCGATTCGGCGTTTGACAAGATTCCAGTGGCAGGTGCCCCGACGACGAACTTCGAGGACCACGGCGTCAAGCTCTTTAGCGGCAGGGACGACAAGCTTTCTGACTCGAGCAATATGGTCCGTCTGGCCGGCATCATCGCTGCGACACGCTTCCGGGCCCCGAACCCCGAAAAGGGAGTTCGAGCGCGATGCGAGATTCTGCTCAGACAAAAAGAGGATGAGTCTCAACTGATCCCGGTCCGCTACTACGGCCGTTTGGCGTCGGCTGTGTATGAGCGCGTGATGCGTGGAGCCGCATGTGAGATCGTTGGTCGTCTACTGGCCGACGTGAAAAGGACGGGCGAACCGATTGACCCTGAAACGGGCATTGAGCCCGTACGGAAAATCCATTTCATTGAATGTACAACCGCGCCTGGGGTAACTACCAAGAATGAAATCAAGGTGACCCCGGAGTGGATGGTCAAGATGCGCCAAGAGCTTCAGGACTCCCAGCGCCAACGTGCTGAAGCTCGTGCTCGCCGGATTGAACAGCAAAAGGCAGCCTTGTTGGCAGGGAGCGGTTCGAAGCAGTCTCCGGTCGCTGAAGTGAGTGAAGCAGAGGCGCAGGCGCTTTTCGATACGCTTTGAGAAAGGTTGGCTTTGAGAAAAGGGGGCGCCGGTTCATCGGCTAGGCCCCCTTTTTCATTTTTCGGGTTGTGTGGAATGCGCTACAAACTTGTTCAGTCCGTTGCCTTGGTGACTTCATTCTGGTGGTTTTTTCTGACGATTTATGGGCTATTTGATGGCTCATGGAACGGAACAGAAGAACTGTCTAGCTACGTGCTAGAGGCAGGGGCTTCCATCAGTCTTGCCGTCCTCATCGCCATCGGGATAGTCGTTGCTGCCTACGTCATTAACGAATACCTCTTGAGCAAGTATCTAAAGGGGAAAAGGGTGCGTGGCTTGAGTTGTTCCCTCGGGGCGCCTCCCATTCCTCCATATCACATCCCCATGGCGCAGAACGTCCCACAAAAAACGGGGCGAGATTCAGTTGATCGGTGGCTTGCATATCTAAAGAGAGCGCATCCCGAGCATTACCGCCTCGCAAAGCAGATTCTGCGCATCCTGCTATCTGACCCGAAGATGCCTGCCTCTCATGTTCGAGGAGGTCATGGAGGAAAAACTCTGTGGGAACATTCGCTGTTGGTCTGCGAAAGAGCGATTGTAATCGCGCCTACTTGGACGTATGAGGGGTTGAAAACGCCGAAGGGTGACTTGGTGACGGCGCTCCGGGACTCCAGCTACACCTTTGATCCCGCGGACCCCCTGGTAGGTATCATCGCGCTCGCTCATGATATTGGGAAGCTGAAAACCTTCCTGCGCGATCCAAAAACGGGCGAAGTCCTTAAAGAGACGCACGAGCACGATAGCGTCTCAGCTCTTATGGTGACAAAACTCGACGAATTTTGGCAGATCCCACGAAGCGACCAGGAGGCAATTCTTGGAGCCGTCGGATACTACCATCGCCCTCAGTCTTTCCCCCTCGATAAGGGGCAGCGTGCGTATGACGATCGTACGCACGCCTTGATGGAGCTACTGATTGCGGCAGATCGGTCCGCAGGCCAAATCGAATCTGGCATAGCTCCATCGGTTCAAACCGGACAGCAAACGGTGGAATTCATGACTCGCCTTTGGGCGGCTTTTCAGGAGCTTACTTCCGAACCTGGTCGCGTCAATGGGAGTAACAAGGCGCAAACCATAGGCCAGAAGAGAGGTGAGATCGTTGTTTTCAAAGAGCGTGAACTTCTCCGGTTTCTCGGCCAAAAGCTGGCCGTCAATCCAACTGAAGACCTGAAGAGGGCTCTCCTCGAAGTGCTTGCTGACCAGGAAGTTTTGTTCGACCCTAACCCGAACATGCGTTCCTCATCAAATCCTGCGCCTCCGCTCAGAACCTATTCGGTTTCGTTCTTTAATGCTTCGAACGGGAAGCATGTGGCAACGTGGCGTGGTGCTGTTGTGATCATGCCAAAACACATCCTCCCCGGGCTCTCCAGCCTGTTCGACCACCCTGCGCTTTTTGAGGTCCACACTGAAGATGCGCATCTTCCCGCTGAGGGCATCGGGCAAGACAACTCGGCTGTAGCTCAAGTCAATGACGGCGGCGCACAAGATCAAGCGCCTGCGGAGGCTTCCTCTCCTGCGGCTGAAGTGAAGCCAAACAATGCCCAGGAAAAGGTAGCACCAGACGGGGCATCATCCCTTTCTGAAGAACCCGCTGAACAAACATCTGCCGCTGTTAGTGCAGCTCTCGACAATTTCATCTCAGGTGAAAGAGGTGCCATTCAGAACGAAAGCTTTGAGAACGATCTTGAGATGACTGACGAGGAAGGTGGCCTCTCTGGGGCCAACGAGGCTTCTGATCAACCTGGAAGCGATGATGTCCTCGATGAGGATGTGATGCATGAGCTTTCGAAAGTCATCGAAAAGCAGGCTGAAGAAAAAGCGGTAATGATCGTTGAAAAGGAAGATGAGATGGATCGCGAGCGCAAAGAAAAGCAGTTGAAAAAACTACGAAAAAAAGATAAAGAAAAACTAAGTGCGTTCGCAGAAGAGTGTCAAGGCAATATTAAAGATCAGCCGGAGGCGCTTGCTTTGGTTCTCAAAGCGATGCAAGGTAAGCCGTATTTAGAAAAGCGCGGATTAAAATGGTACAAAGCGGCTGATTTGGGTTTAACGGACGAACAGTTTTCTGTGTTAGCAGAAAATGCAGCGCCGGGTTTTATTGAGTTGGGTAAGAACAAAGACGGTCAGTTAGTTTGGATTGCTGTTTCGGAGGCCTTATGCGCAAGCTAGTCTATTTTGCCGGTCCCGACTTATTCTTTGCGGGCTATCGAAGGAAGAAAGAGTTTTTAAGGGAGGTGTGTGAGGCGAAAAATATATACCCTCTTTTTCCCGGCGATGATGAGATCAGCGATCCGAATGTTATTTTCAGGGAAAATGTAGCGAAAATACGCGAAGCCCATGTGGTGATTGCAAACCTGAAGCCCTTCAGAAGCTCAATCGAACCGGATTCCGGAACTGCTTTTGAGTGCGGACTTGCCTGGAGTTCTGGTATCCCTGTGATTGGGATATGTCAGGATCGGCGACCAATGATGTTGAGAATTGACCCGTCTACCCATCTTTGCAATGACGAGGGGTTGTTGACCTGCTCGGATGGCGCAGTGATCGAAAACTTTGGCTTTCCCGTGAACCTGATGCTGGCTACGTGTGCGACCGCCATCGTTACGACTGTAGTAGACGCGATTAACTTGGCTGCTCGTCTCGAGTTGCCTTCATAGAACGCTCGCCGCATCTCGCTCCTGCAGCCGTAACCAACAGGAGTCTGAAATGCTCAAGCAGAACCGTAAGGAGGCGCTTCGCCTCGTAGCAACCATGTTGGGGCGTCGCTTCGGCGTCCAGGTCGTCTTCGGCAACATTAAAACAGCAGCGACGACGGGCAAGGTGATCTATCTGCCCAACCTCGCAACGACTGGCTCAGAGGAGGACATGATCCTTCTGTACGGGCTGGTCGCGCATGAGGCGGCGCACTGCCGCTTTACCGAGTTCAAGGACAGCTCGAAAGGGAACGTCCTTGTTCGCGCCCTCGATAACGTGTTCGAGGACATACGGATCGAGTTGGCATTGGCCAGGATCTTTCCTGGGGCGGCTCGAATGCTCTTCGATGCGGCCAACGGTCTCGCAGCGCGGGGCATCCTTGATGCTCCACAGCAAGACGAGGAGTATCAGCCGGCCGACATCTTGTGCAGGGCGCTTGTGATGGGGCTTCGCAGTCGGCACCTGAAGCAGCACTGCTTAGATGAAATGGCTGGCCAGTGGCGGACTCTTGCCGAGGACGTGTTTGGTGACGAGCTGATCGAGGCGGTTTTCGAACTTGCTGACCGCTCTGCAACGCTCACATCCACGGACGAGGCTTCGGCCTTGGCGTGGGAAGTCTATGAGCTACTGGAGACTTCTGCCGAGGAGAAGGAAAAGCAGGAGGAACAACAGAAGCAAAAGCAGCAGTCCAAGTCATCGCAAGATGAGGAGGACGAATCCCATGTCCCCTCTCAGGCAGGGCAGGACGAAGATGAGGGTGATTCGTCGCCGTCGTCTGGGGCAGGTGATGAGGAGGAGCAGGATTCGTCCTCGTCGGGTTCTGGTGAGGAAGATGAGAATGGGGAGGATTCGTCGCCGGGATCGTCTGACGATCGGGGCGAAGATGATTCCTCTAACTCAGATGAGTCTCAGGGCGACCAGGGTGATTCTGAGGCAGGTGACTCTGACGAAAGGGGGGAGGCGGACGCTGGCGATTTTTCCTCTCAAGGGGAAGAAGGTGACTCGGGCGAGCAAGCTGCTGCGATGCGCCAGGCGCTCAAGGCGCAGTCGGTCAGTTCGGTCAGCATGGAAGACATGCTGAGGCAACAAATGGGTGCCAATCAGGTTATGGGCGCCGGTGCTCGGACGCAACACGCAAGTCGAACCAATGGCGTCAAGGACCAGGGGCAGGTCAGGGCGTATCTGAAGCGGCACGAGCTCAAGGCGAAGCTGGGCACCCGCCTTGCAAGCCTGATCGAGTCGACCGTGGAAGAATCGTTGTGGGACGGTTACACCGGGCGCAAGCTCTCTCACAGTGCACCGGAGAGGCTTTCGCGTGGTGACCTGAAAATCTTCCTCAAGAAGGAAGAAACCGCAGGCACCAACACTGCGGTCGCCCTGTTGGTCGATTACTCGGGGTCGATGTGGACAACGATGCCGCTCACCGAGGGGGGCTCAAGGGCTGCGGGCGGGCAAACGACCGCACAGGAAGCCGCCTATGAGACGCACTTCGCGCTAGCTTCAGTGCTGTCGACCTACGAGGTGCCGTTCCTCTCGATCGCGTTCGCCAATCACGTGTGCGTGCTCAAGGAGTTCGATGAGCCGCTCTCTGCTCACCGTTGGGATGATGGTTCTTCGGGCGACACCGCGACGGGCGATGCGGTTGAAGAAGCTCTTATCCGTATGACGGAGCGCGAGGAGGAAAAGCGCATCCTGGTTGTCGTCACAGATGGCGAGCCCAACGATCACGATTCGCTGATGGCTGGGTGCAGGTTTGCCCGCCAGAACGGAATCCAGATCGCGGTCGTGTTCATTGGCTCAATGGGCCACGCCCTCGAATCAATGCTCAACGAAGAGGAGGTTGCCTTTGACCGGGCAATGAGTGCTGACCGGCTTTCGCAAGCGGTCTTTGGTGCTGTCGCGAAAGCGGTAGCCTGATCCAACCACGAGGGCTCAAGCGAAATCGCTTGGGCCCTTTTTTATCACCGTGCTACGCACATCTCTGAGGGCAGACCTAACCCAAGGAGATTGACGTGTCATTACTCAGTTTTGTAGTCATCGGTGCCCTCGCGCTCTTGTCGCTTCGTCTTTTCATGACATCGCGCAGAGACAGGAAGCGTGCTCAGCTTCGCGAGCTGCAGCAAGCTCTTCGGAGGAATCTCGACGGAGACAAAGAGAAGCGCCAACCGACAGCTAATCGTCGCGAGGCCCCTTCAGCAGATGAACGGCGTATCGCCGAGCTCGAGCGCACCGTAAGGCGCGCAGAAGAAGAGAGCAAGAAGCTTGCTCTCGCTCTTGAGCAGCTTCAGCTTGCTCATGACAAACCGATCATGTCCAGGGCTCGTAAGAGCCAACGGAAAATCGAGCCGGTTGTTGCTCCTCAAGCATCATTGCTCCCTGCAGTGATGAGGAGTGGTCGCACTGGTGAGCCTATCGCCAGGAGCTTGCACTGATTAACATCAGTGTCACCCCTCGCACCCTCTCGCTTCGGCAGAGGGTGTTTTTTTCGCGCACGTTCAGTTTTCACTTCACCTTCTTGCCATCTCTCCTTGCAGCCCTAAACACAAGGAGATTCAAATGTCACAAACGACAGCAGTAACGGAGAAGCTTGGCAACATCTTTGGGTCTGCCTTCAAGGACCCCCAGGCAGCTCAAAGGGCGGTTCCTGTAAGGACATCGGGGCCGTTCACGCCCGCAGATAACCCGTCCCATAGCTTCACCGAAGCTCATGCACGCCTGTTGGTGGCATGGGTGTGGGCCGGGGTGAGCAAGAATCTGATGCTGACTGGTCCTACTGGATCTGGGAAGTCCTCGATGGTCGAGGTCTTCGCGGCTCGCACCGGGTGGCCGCTCTTTCGTGTTGCTTGCCACGGGCGAATGGAGTTTCAGGAGCTCGTCGGCGCCTGGCGCATGGCGTCCGTACCTGGTGGCGGCCAAGAGTGGAAGTGGGCTGACGGCCCACTACTGGCAGCCATGAAGGTAGGGGGTATCCTGCTTCTGGATGAAGGCAACTTCCTCCATCCAGCCGTAGTCGGTGGCTTGAACACGATCCTGGATGGGGCGCCGCTCTTGGTGCCTGAAACGGGTGAAATGGTTCAGCCGCACCCGGATTTTCGGGTCGCATTCACGGCTAACGCTGTGGCGCACGACATGGATGCCGCTAACTACCGGGGCATTCAGCGGCAGAGCATTGCTTTGCTAGATCGCTTCCTTGTGGGGACGGTGGACTACCTGACCCCGATGGAGGAAAGCAAGATTCTGCACGCGAAGTGCAAGCATCTTGCCGGTCCTTTCATCCAGCTCCTCGTTGAGGTGGCTGGGGACGTTCGGGAAGCCTTCAAGCAGGGCGAAATGACCACTACCATCTCGACCCGCGGCCTCATCCGCTGGGGAAAGATGTTGCTGGCGAATGGTCGTTCGCTTGCGGATGCCAGTGCTCGAGGCGCCACGGAAGAAGTGTTGGCTTGCCTCAACGGAGCCCTCCACGCCGCTGTTACGGCGCGATCACCGGAAGCTGAGCGGGAAGCCATCGAGAAGATCGTCTCTGCTCGATACGCCCCTGTGAAGTGATGATGTAACACCGCCGCCTCAGAAAGTCATTTTCTGAGGCGGTTTTTTTTGTGCCCGTTTTCCCTGCCCTCGCTTCGCATTCCCTCCTTGCACATCAACCACAAGGAGGTCATCAGAGATGTCGTCAGTCGTCACTTTTGGGAAGTTCAAGGGGCAGTCTTACGCGGAGCTCCCTTATTGGTACCTGCGTTGGATGGTGCTTGAGAAGCACACCAAGGCAGATCTTGCCGAGCAGGAGATGCAAAGGCGCATGGCGTTGCAAAGCGACGTGCTCATCGAGCCGAAGGTGCTCGCGAGGCTTGAGCGCTATCACAAGGCCTCGTGGCAGCGGACTCGGAAGCCTAGAGAGTCGTTCTTGCCTTGGCTCAACCGGTTGGCCAGCGCTGCACTACGAACGAGCCCGATCCATGGTGGGCGGTATGCGCTGCCTGGGTTCGTTTTTGTTTTTGATGAGGATGGAGCTGTACCCAAGCTCGTCGACGTCGTTCAGCAGCGTCAGTACGTGCCCTGATTTCTCATGGTTCAAACGGCATAGCTCAGTGCAGTTCTAACCAAGGAGAAAGAAATGTCACGCGTTCTTGTATTTGCCTCGATTGCGGCTCTTTCGATTTGTCCCGAAGGAATGAGGCGTAAGGGGCTTGCGAGGCTGGAAAGGGCTCTGTGCTTTGGCGATATCGGCATGGCGCCGGCGAGTAGATTCAGGGCTATCACCCTGATCAGGAAGCAAAGGATGTCTGGTCTCGGACAAGACGTGCTTGGGTGGTTGATTGTCGGCTTCGTGGCCGCTTTCATCCTCTACTGATACCAAACCCGTAGATTTCGATTCAATTCGAGACTGCGGGTTTTTCATTGAGTTCGAATATGGATTTCGGAAAAGAGGTCTTGGCTGGCGTGTTCGTTGAGCTGGTTCAGGAGGGCCGGTGGCTTGTCCGTTCCTCCTTGAAAAGCAGCAAGACACCTGAGCGTGTGGGTGAAGTGATGGGGCGCCCGGGGAAATACGTGGCCTTCACGATGAAGGGACAGCGTGTCTGTGTGTCGAAGACGCTCAAGGGGGCGGCTTTGAAGATTTCAGAAGAGGAGCTTTGAAATGGTTCGGCTATTGAGTTTGCGGGCTGATCTGCCTGCCGTGGTTGCGGTGAATGTTGTGTCCACCATGCGGGAAGAAAATGATGCGGAGGAGTGGGATTTCTATGCCTGGAGCGCCCTTCATATTGCTTTCAACATGTGGTGCAGGGAGGTCATTCATCAAGGGGTTCTCAGTTCAGAAAGTGCTGCTAAACGAGGCGTTGTAGATCTGTTCCGAGAAGCTTCGCGCACCGCAACTTTTCGCGATGCTTTTAAGCTGAAGGGAGCAGAACTTCTGGGCATGGATGTTCTTGATCTGTCCACTGAAATGACTTCGGCCCTACCTGCGCCGAGGATGGGAATGAGGCCATTTTCTGTTACAAGGCTTGATAAGCTGCCACCTCCCAATCTGCGGTTCACGTCATGTCGCCCTCCAGCCATGAAAGTGCAGCTGACTGTGTCTGATCTTGCAGATGAGTATGGAGAGGGGATGCCGATCGCGTGGGAAACGACGTATGAGGATCTGATCGAAGGTCGTGTGCGTGTGAAATCCGGTTATGGTCAATATACGCAGGGCATCGTTGAGTTTGCTGATGACGATGGGGCCTTTGCTACTCAGGTTCCTGATGGGATGAGCGTGATGTACGCCCCCGTCGTGGACGAGCTTGATCATGTGACCCTTCTCGAGACTTGCATCTTTGAAACCCGAGAGTCCGTTGAAGCCCGGATTCGCTCGGCCGTAGAGGCCTACGCAAGGGTGGCAGTGCTTGCAAGGATCACTTACGACCGCGAATGCCTTGGAATCCCAGCGGATCTGGAGCCCGCTTCCGTTACGGTAACGCAAGAGGGCAATGGGGCCAAATCTGTTGTTCAAGTTGCATTTTCGGGTAAAGGCGAGCAGATGGTCCGTAAGGCGAACTGGTGGTGCAACGCCATCTTTGGCGATCGGGCGAACCAGTTGGCGTTGGAAGCAGCGAATCGGTTGGCACAAAGTCTGAAGGTGCCGTTCTTGATCTAAATGAAAGGCCGGCTGACGTCATTGTCACCGGCCTTTTTTCTATGGTGCCTCCCTGCATGTCATTCCATGCAGTTCAACAACAAACAGGAGAGCATCATGAAGATCGATAGCGAAGAGTTCGCCCTTGCGCTGGAGTGTAAGAGCGAGGGCGACCGCGGCGTCGCAGCGCTGCTGTTGCAGGCAGCCAGAAGAAGGGCGCAGAACCGCAGTCTGGTGGAGCGCCTCATGCGGGATAGGGGCGGTGCGGAGGGGATGGAACTCTCCAATGTTCCTGAAGGTGCCACCCAGAAAGAGCCTGCCTATGTGGCGATCCTTCCCGAGCCGGACGGGAGCGGTAAGAGTCGGCTCGTGAGCTTTCGCCAGAACGGCTTTCATGGGCATCAGGTGTTCGCAACCCCGGAGGCCGCGCTCGAAGAGGCGGTCCGGGACGGCTACCGCTGGCCCGTCCAGGTGCTTGATCAATTGGCCCTTCAGCCACTCTTCCAGAAGGGGCAGCGGTTCGTTGAGCTGGTCTACGCCTACAACATCGGAAAGCTCGATGCTGCGGCGTTTCATGCGGCAGTTGATGCGCTCGATCGTGAGTATGACTTGAAGGAGGCAGCGTGATGGAACGGTTGCCAGTAAAGGTGGGCTGCGGTGTGCTTGAAAAGCCCATGACGCGTAGCCAGGCAGAGCGGTGGGGGCGTCAGAACATGCCGTCGGACCTGCGAAAGGCAGGCTTCGTGGTTGATGTCTATCGAACGGACCCCGTGATCAACGGCGGCGATTGGTTTCGCGTGAACTACGTGAAGCGCTACTAAGGAGAAAGCGATGATCGATGACGAGGAGCCAGGGTTCGATCTCTTCGATCACGGCCTGCATGCGTTTGAGGCCTTCGACAGCCTGCTCGAGGACTTGCTTTCATGGTTCTGTTGGTGGCGACACTGACCTGATCCGAGTTTCCTGCGCCCCTCCACCGTTGGAGGGGCGTTTTTACGTATAGCACCACATGGATCGGATTCCGATTGATGTCACTGCATCTCTAGCCTGCAGATCCAACTCGCAGGAGAAGGGCAATGACAGGAGAAGAAAATGGCAAGTTTTTCGCACATCAGATCCACCGGAGTATGCTTGAACCCGAAGGAGGGTTTGATCATGCCAACTGTTTTCACTGTGACGTTCTCCGACAACGAGACGACGCCGGAGCACATCGAGTCGAGGGCGGCCGAACTGGGAATCACGCCCGAGATGCTAATCCGACGCGCCATTGCGGAGCATCTTGGGGACTACGGCCTGAAGGAAGTGCCAGAGGGAGCCAAGATCAACTCCATCACGGAACTCCTAATTCACTCGGGAGTGTTCAAACCTGGAGCAGGGGAGGATGAGCTATGTCTCAACTTGAATCCCCCTGCCCGGGGGAAGTCGTAGGGGCTTGGATGCCCGAGACTGAGGAGGTTTGCAGTCCCGGCAGCAAGTTCCGGCCTGTGCTCGTGATGGCAGTCGATGAGCACGACGGTCAAATCGATGTGCTCTGTGCCTACGGGACGAGTCAGAACGTCGATCGTGTCGGCAGAGGGGAGTTTGTGGTGACGCCTGCTGATCTTCGGCTCGAAAAAACGACGAAGTTCTGCCTCCGGAAGATGTATTGGTTGCCACTCGAGGCGAGCTACTTCGCCCGGGGTGGCGCTCAGGAAGTGGCAGGGCGTTTGTCTTCCAAGCTTCTCAGCAAACTCGCGTTTGCCGCCAAGGAGGTGGGGCTGAAGTAGTCTTTCTGGACCACAACCTCCCTCGATACTCAAAGCCCGCATCCTCACAGGACGCGGGCTTTAGTTTTTTACGAGCCCGTCAGCGGTATCCCCTTCAGTGCAGCACAAACCCATTCACTGAGGAGTTACACCATGAAGGCACTGAAGTTTGTCACCGATGTCCGTTCCGATGCCGATTATGCGGACATCCCTGAGCAGGCCATTTTCGAGATCGACGAGAAGGCTGCGGCCAGGATCGCCGCCTTGTCGCGCATGGTCAGCGCTTCCGAAGCGCACAAGATCGAGGTCTTTGACGCGCGCACGGTCTGGCTCAAGGAGGAGGCGAAATCCGATGAGGAGGCCGACGACCCCGAGAACCAGGAACGTGTGGAGCTCGATTCACTGGTCGTGAGCAATGAGGAGTTCTGGTTCGCTGGATACCTCAAGCACACCAACGTGCGGATTTTCACGGCACGTCAGCGGATCGACTCGCTGCTGAACTACTTTGGCGTCAAGGCAAGCGAGACCGCCGAGGTCCGCGCCCGCCAGTTCATCGAGTCCATGGCACGGCTGAGCCTGTGGGACTGGTCGAACGAAGCCGGTGAGCCGGTCAACGAGTGCTCTTCGCCTTCGGACGGCTACGAGGATTCGCATGCTGCGCTTATGACGCTGATCGAAGAGGCTCGCGCCTTGTCCGTGAGTTGATCTCAGACCCCCAACCGTCGATGCGAGGGCGGTTTTTTTCGCATGTGCCCCGTGTCATTCCTCTGGTGCAGTTCTTTCTCATACGAAAAAAGGAGTTGATCATGTTTTTTGTGATGGAAAACGGTGGCCTGTACAGCGAGTTTGTTGCGCTTGAGGCCGCGGTGGACATGGCCGAGATGGTCTTTGGCTATGTCGATCCTCAAGGGGAAGCGACTGTATCGGTCGAAAATGCGGAGGGTAAGTGCGTTGCTGTGTTCACGAACCGCAAGATCATCGGCAGCTTCACAAAACAGGCATGGGGCGGTCGAAAGGGCGACGACGCAATCTATGTCGGTACGGAGGAGTTTGATGCAACCGACCATGTTCTGTTGCTCGATCACGCCGAGCTAGTCGCCCTGGTCGACGGAGAGGAGCGTACGGACGAGGTCGGCCTGGCGCACTTCGACTGGCGTGGCCCCAGCGAAACTGCTGTGTGCGAGTCGATCTGCGATTACTTCGGCGTGCAGGAGCTCGAACAGATCTCACCCGAAGCGCTCTCGTTTGCACGTGCCCGCAGGAGCCCGAAGCCGGCCGTTGAGCAGACGCTGACGTTGAGCATCAAGGTCGATGTCTCGATGATCGGCGATGCGACCCTTGAGGATTTCGTCGAAAACCTCGACTACAGCGTGATCTCGAACACCCCTGGGGTTCGGGTTCGCATGACTGAGCTGGTCGACGCCTAGACGTTCACCGCCCATCCCAAAGCCCGCTTTGCCTCTGTTTTCAGGGGCTGGCGGGCTTTTTACATTCAGCTTGATGCATCTCCCGGTTGCAGCACTAACCAACCAGGAGAAGGAAATGCAAACCGTTCAGATCTCGGAAATTGTCGTTGGCAACAACCCGCGGAAGTTCTTTGACCCTGCGGAGATGGAGGAGCTGACCGCTTCGATCCGCGAGAAGGGGGTCATCCAGCCGATTCTCGTTCGTCCCTTGCTGGACGGCGGGTACCAGGTTGTCGCTGGTGGTCGCCGCTACGCGGCAGCTAAGGCGGCACATGGGGATGACTACCCCATGCCCGTTGTCATCAAGGATCTGGACGACGATGAAGCCGAAGAACTGGCGCTCATCGAAAACGTTCAGCGGGCGGACATGTCGCCAGCAGAGGAAGCTGAGGCGGCCGCGAAAATCCTGGCTCGCTCAGAAGGTGATCGGGACGATGCAGCGCGGCGCCTTGGCTGGAGTCGGGCCACCCTCGACAAACGCCTGGGCCTGATGAACGCCACGGACGCAGTTCGCTCTGCGCTCGCTGAGCGTCGCATCAAGTTGGGCCACGCCGAGTTGTTGGCGGGTCTTCCGCGACCAAAGCAAGACGCTGTTCTTGGGGCACTTCTCAAGGCTCCCGAGCTTGTCGGTGTCGGTGAGTTCAAGCAGCAAATCCAGAAGCTCGCCAACGCGTTGTCGACGGCGGTATTCGACAAGACGGAGTGTGCGCAATGCCCCCACAGCAGCGGGAATCAGCAAGCGCTCTTTGGGGAGGCCGTCGAAGATGGCCATTGCACCAACCGTGAGTGCTGGGACGGAAAGACCGAAGCGGCGCTCGACGAGATTCGCAAAGGGCTTATCGAGGACTTTCCTGAAGTCAGGATTGTTCGCCCCGGTGAGAACTTCACCGTCATCAAGCTCGTCGCCGAAGGTGGTTCTGGCGTCGGTGATGTTCAGGCTCAGGCCTGCCGTTCCTGCGGCAAGTTTGGGGCGGCCATCAGCGCGGTGCCCGGCAAGGTGGGCAAGGTCTTCAAGGACTTGTGCTTCGACTCTGCATGTAACGCCGAGAAGGTGAAGGCGAATCATCAGGCGATCGTTGCAGCCGCTCAACCGGCTCAACCCGCTGCGCCTACCCCGGGAGCAACAACGACTGGCTCAGCGAGCAACACATCGCCCGCTGCGAAACCTGTAACTCAGAAGAAGGCTGCTGAGGTGCAGGACTCCACGCGGGTCAAGGAGTATCGGGCGAAGGTCTGGCGATCTGCATTGGCCAAGCACCTCTACATGAATCCCGAAGTTGGGGAGCGTGTTCTGCTTGCCCTTTGCATGAGTGGGGATGCGCGTCACATCAGCGCAACTCAGCTTGGCAAAGCGTTCGCCAAGCTCACTCAAGGGACGTCGTCCAGTCTGTCTTTGACAGTGGCGCTGACCCAGGTCGGTGAAGCAAGCGACGAGGTTGTCTCCAAGCTGAAGGTCATGTTGCCGGCCGCAACCGCAGAGGGGCTCGAGGAGCACAAGGTGGTCGCGCTGCTCAACGAGCTGAAGGTGAACCTCGCGGATCACTGGACGCTTAACGCCGACTACCTGGGGTTGCTCACCAAGAGTGAGATCAAGGTCGTGGCCGAGCAAATCGGGCTTGCCGCACATATGGGCAAGGATCTGGACAAGGCTCTCGGGGAGAAGAAGGACGAGTGCGTCAAGAAGCTGTTGGCCGTATCGGGCTTTGACTATGCCGGGAAGCTTCCGGCGAACGTGATGTGGAAGGCGTAACGCCTTTTTCAATGCAGGAAGGCCTGGTTGCAGGCCAGGCCCTTAAATCAAGGAGAAATGGGATGTTTGAAACGTTGAAGTCGTTCCTGGCGAGCAATACCGCCACCCTGATGCTGACGTCAGAGGGTGACCAGATCACCGTCACGGTGATCCCAAAACCCAAAGCGGAAGGTGATCCGGCGCTGAAGACGCCCCTGGTGATCTCCGGCACCACTGCGGAGCTCGACGAGGGCTTTGCCGGTGTGCTGGCGGGCTACGTGAGTGCTCACAAGAGCCTTGCAGAGCAGCTGGCCGAAACCCAAGCGGTCCTGGATCGCGCAAAGAAGGAAAGCGCGGCCAAGGCGGTCAAGGGGGCACCCAAGGCAGCAGGGCCCAAAGCGGTGACGCTCGATGAGCTCACTGACGAAGGCGATGAGGACGTCGATGGTGATGCTGAGGAAGTGGGTGAGGCGCAAGCCAAGCCTGCGGCTGTTCAACAACCAGTTGCCAAGGCCAAGACGGAAGTCTCTTCCGCGCTTGACCTGGCCAGCCTGCTTTAAGGGGGCGTCATGGCGATCCAAGTTGAAGAAGCCGTTCGCGAGTTCCACTACAACGGAACCTGTCTTGGTGATCCGGGTAAGGGGATGTCGGTAAATCAGGTTCGGGATCTTTACTCCGCAACCTTCCCGGAGCTCACAAGCGCGGTGGTCGAAGGGCCGACGCGAAAGGGGAACAGGTTGATCTACGAATTCCGGCGTGCAGCAGGCACAAAGGGGTGATTTATGAGTTCGCTGAAGGATAGGCTTGAGGCCATCTCCAAAGGCGAAATCATCGAGACGGGAAGCACAGTTTCTGTGCTTCCCGTTTTTAATGATAAGGAGATGACGAAATGCGTTGCCGCACTTTTGCAGTTAGTCGAAAGCTCACAGAGGAGTTCGGCGTCAGCGGTTCGGCTCCGGCCCCCGTCCAACGCCATTCACATGATCCTCTGAGGCTGCCCAGAAGCTGCGCGGCCCCTGGTGCTTATGTTGAGCATGCATCCGAGGGGTTGCCGTTGGCCAATCTTGCCTTGGCGTTGTACGACGAGGGCCTTGTTACCGAGAAAGACTCCGAGGAACGGTTGCCCGAGCTTGTAAAGGTGGGTTTGAAGCGTCTGATGGAAGCGGTCTTGGGTGATCTTGTTTTTGTTGCACCTCTGGACCTGGCCGTTTCAAGCACGCTGAGTGGATGCGAAGGGTATTCGGTCGAGGAAGGTGAGCATGTTCCCCAGACCTATTGGTTGGCTCTTGAGCTCAACCCCGACTTGGAGACCTGTCTGGTCGGAAGCCGGCTGCTCGCACTCGAGGAATCGGTCCCAGGTTTGGGTAGGACTGCACTTGAGGTAGCGCAGACAGCAGGGGCTAGAACGGCGGGTTGCTGGTCACCGCTTTTCGTTCAAGAACTGGCCTCGTACATCTACTGGCGGGGAGCGTCTTCCCAGGAGGAATGGATCGAAGAGCTCGAGAGTTCGGGAGAAGACCCCGAGGAATACAGTTTCTCACCGGAGCAGTATGAGGACGGGTTCCCGGTCGATTGGGCGATCTCTACGAAAAGGGTGCTCGATGGTTTCTCTCTTATCCAGGCGCTTGATCATCCAGATCCCACGGTCGGGGATGTTGCCGAAAAATTGTGCGAGGTGATCCGGTTAATGGATCAGGGGGCGATGTTTCCCGGTGCGCAGGAGACAGATCGCGAGCCGGTATATCGCGGTGCTCTGATTCGTTGGGATGGGGACGATCCTGTCCAGCAGGTCATTGATGACCATATCGAGTATGCCAATCAAGGTTGTGACGGATACACCACCTTGTGCTCGGTATGGGACGTGAAGATCACGCGAGAAGCCTTTGCGGAGTGGCTCAAGCGCTACCGCTTGGGTCTGCAACTTTACAAATCGCTCGACCAGCTTCTTGTCATGCTGCATACGTGCGAAAAGGAGGAATAAATGCAAGTCAGCGTCAACACCGAAGAGGTGCCATACCGGGCCTCGCACGCGATCCTGCTCTACGGGCAGCATCGTCCAGGTTATGCCTCAGTGCATGACGTGGAGGTGGATTCATCGGGGGAGCTTTCGATTGAAGCTGGTGTGCCGGCAACAGTCGACGGTTTGAGGAAAATGTTTGACTCCCTCGATCCGTCCAGAAGCGCTCGGCCTGTCTTCCTCGAGCCGAACATCCTGTCGCAAGGACCCGGATGGCTTGTATGGTGGATGAGGCCTCAAACACGACGTGTCTGGTTCGAAAGCAAAGAAATCCAGGTCGAGACAGCAGATGTTCCGCATCCCGGCCTGGTGTTTGCTGTCACAAGCCGCCAATGGCGAGTTTTTGCTGTTAAAGGCAAGTCCAGACCTCGGCCAGGAACCAAGCTCTATCAGGCGCCCTACTGGAACGTCTGGAAGGGTGGTGGCATCTGCGTGGGCTCTGCACAGACACCAAGTGCAGGCGTCCAGGCCGATCCGGCGGACTGGGAGGAGAGCTTCTTCTCGAGCCGTTTCTCGCATCCGAACATCCATGAGCAGAACTTGCTTGTGAAGTACAGGGGCGGTTCCGCGAAGTTCTGGAACGCGATGCTCAAGGGGAAATTCAAGGCCTTTCCGCTGGATACGCTTGTGCCAACAGAACTGACCGTCAGGGATGTTCTGGCTCAGATCGGGAGGGATGTTTGATGGACCCTCGAGATGCGGCGTTACAGGCCCTCACGCCCACCGTGATGGTGCCGCGGTTCGGTGAGTTCGAACCGCTGGCCCAGCCAGGGCATCGTTTTCTGGCAGGGCAGAACGGGGACTGGCTTGAGGTGCGTCGAGCGTGGCTGTATGCACGTATGCCGCTCACAAAGGCTTCTTCTGTGGTGAAGCCATACGGCACGGTCACTGCCAGTCTGGAGTGGATGTGTCCGCCGATCCCGCTTGCGCTGTTTGAGCGTTTTGCAGGAATGGCGAGAGAAAGCTGTCCGCTCGAGGCGGCCGGCTGGATCACCTGGAACGAAGTCAGCAACGAGTTCGCTTTCCGAGAAGTGGGGGTGCGAGAAGCTTCGGCTTCTCGTATCCACTTTGACAGGCCACGCTTGGGAGAAGGGGAGCATCTGGTTGTTGATCTGCACTCGCATGGCCGGTCGTCGGCGTTCTTTTCCGGCACCGATGACGAGGACGACAGAGGGGAGGTCAAACTTTCCGTGGTATTGGGTCGTTGTGACCAGAAGTTGGTTACGGCCCAGCGGCTCTGCCTGATGGGGATGTTCGTTCCAATGCAACTGGCCTCAGCCGTCGATGGATTGATGTTCAAGCCCGCGCCCGTTGAGGAGCCGCGAACCTTTGTGGCCGATGCCTTGGTGTAAAGCCTGTATCGAGCCGACCATAACCGCCACCTCTCGTTGAGAGGTGGCTTTTTTACGCCCCGCGCTTCTGCATTTCCCCATGCAGTCATTACACATGGAGAGAAAAATGGAGCATTTCATCAACCCTGACCTGTTGCAACGAAAAGCTCGAATCGTCGTCATCGGCGCTGGCGGTACTGGGAGTCATGTCATCAACGGCCTTGTGCAGCTTCATACGGCCTTGCTTGCGCTCGGTCACCCAGGCGGCCTTCACGTTACCGCGTTCGACGACGACACCGTGTCGGAATCCAACGTCGGCCGCCAGGCGTTTGTGCGGTCCGATATTGGCGCCAACAAGGCGTCGGTGCTGATCAATCGACTCAACCAAGCCTTCGGGCTTGACTGGGATGCGTACCCGCATCGTCTTGAGATTTGCGAAGAGGGGCGATTGCGGATGCGACCGGATCTCGTCATCGGGTGCGTCGATAACCGGCTTGCCAGAAAAGCGATCGCAAAAACCTTCGATTACGGTTACTGGATGGATATCGGAAACAACCAGAACGATGGTCAAGTCATCTTGGGCGAATTTGGGGAGCGACCATACGTCACATTCCGAGGAACAACACGACTCAGGCTGCCGACGGTTGCAGATCTGCTGCCCGAGGCCGTCGATGACAAGCTGGATGCCACCGATGACCAGCCTAGCTGTTCGCTTGTCGAGGCGCTCGAGAAGCAATCGTTGTTCATCAACCGCGCGATGGCTCTGCACGGATTGAACCTTCTCTGGAAGCTATTCCGTACCGCACGCCTGGAAGCCCACGGCGTTTTCGTCAATCTCGCGACTGACAGAACCTCGCCGCTTCTGATCGGCCCTGACACGTGGGGGCGATTCGGCTATCAGGTCAAAGAGGCTGCTTAGGCTGCTTTGACTCGGCCCATACCGCCGCTCTCTCCTACACGGGGAAGAGCGGCGTTTTCTTATGGGGCGCGAGGTATCTCACCGGCGCAGCACGTCAACTACCGTCCTTCAAGGAGAATGAAATGCACCCCGACAACTGGCGCAACAACGCCATCCAGTTTCCTCGCCTGATCTCAGAAATCCTGGCAACGCAAGAGATCGACCTGGAGCTTCTTGCGCAATCGATGGACCTTGCCATCGAGGACGTAGAAGAGTTGTTTGATCGAGCAGACGCCATTTGGCAGGAGATCAAGGCGCCATCGGCCTGAACTCCATCGATACCCCAACCGCCCCCTGGGCGGTTTTTCTTCGCCCGTAGGGTGCGTGTGCCGCGTTTCACCCCTCCATGCGCGCATCTCCTCCCACGCAGATCAACAACTTTGGAGGTGGTGAAAATGGATTTCTTTGCAGCAGCACCTGTCGTGCGTCAGGAAGTGTCTCTGGACGACCTGATTGCGGGGTCAGTCGCTTCCATCAGGCGCCTGTTCGATGAGGGGTATCCAACCCTCATCGCATTTAGCAGCGGAAAGGATAGTTCTGTGTTGATGATATTGACGTTCATGGCAGCTATTCAGGCAAAAAACGAGGGTCGGCATCCGAAGATCGCAGTCTGCCATTCCAACACCGGGATTGAGAATCCGTTGATCGCAGAGTTGGCAAAGTGCGAGATGAAGAAGATCGAAGCCTATGCTGCAAAGCATGGCCTGGACGTTCAGGTGCGTGTGGCTCAACCGGAGCTGCTCGATAGTTGGGGGCCACGGATTTGCGGTGGTCGTGCGCTTCCGTCCTACCCAGGACTGAACGCCGATTGCAGCGTAGCGTGGAAGTGTGAGCCAAGCAGAAAGTTGAGGCACACGCTGTCGGAGCAGTTGGGTGGGGAAAAGGAGGTTGTCGTTTGCACCGGAACCAGGCGTTCGGAGTCGGTCCGCCGTGGAGCAAACATGTTGAAGCGAAAGGACTCCTCTGTTGAGCCTGTGCGCAACAAGGAGGGTGAGCTCGTTCTCTCTCCCATTGCGGAGTGGGATACCGATTCCGTCTTCGAGCTGCTTGGGTTGTGTGGGGCTGGAATCATCGAGTCCTACACGGATGCACAAGAAGTCCTCACCGCTTATCGCGATGCAGGGCCGACTTCGTGTGCGGTTGTGAACGACTCCATCATGGAGGGGGAAGGCAAAGCGAAAAACTGCGGCGCCCGGTTCGGTTGCGCCTTGTGCACGGTAGTTCAGAACGACAGCAGCATGGACAACCTGCTCAATAACGATCCGCAGTACGGCTTCATGCGCGGATTGGGCCGGCTTCGCAACTACCTGATGGCGATCCAGAACGACATGGGGCGTCGTCTATGGGTTGGCAGAACGATCCGAGAGGGTCACATCGCGATACGACCTGACGTTTTCAGCCCAGAAGAGATGCGTCGCATCTATCGGTATGCCGTGACGCTCGACGCTGAAGAGGAAGAGGCGGCGCAGGCACTTGGGATCGAGCCCAGGTTCCGCCTGATTCCACCGGAGGCCGCAGTCTGTATCGACATGCTGTGGAGCAGGGATGGTCACTTCGATGGCTTCGCTGCCGTCGCTGACTATCTGGACATCTGGCAGGGGAGAGAACGATACCCCGTGCCGGAGAAGGTCGAGATGCTGTCTGCCGAACGACCTGAACCTCGTTTCCTAGAAGTAGGAGAAAACTGGGCAGAGGCGTGCGGTGATCATTGGGCGGGCATCCGTGAGCCGTTCGTGGCTGCAATGCTGGAGGACTGCTTGCCTGTGAAGTCGTATGGCAAGAAGAACGCCGTCGCTGCCTGGGCGGATCTCGAATCTGAGGACGGATTCGTGATCGATCAGGAGTCCTTGGCGATGTTTTTCCACTTCGAAGCAGATGGGATGGTCCGTCAGTACAGGGACCGACAGATGGACACCCGCGGCATCGCTTATCGCTGGTACTTGCAGTACGGATTGGCGAGGCTGTCAGCTCGCCAGATTCTCAACCACGACAAGGCGTTGCGCCGAACCGCTTACAAGCGGCTCGCCGGCGTTAGCGGACCCGAGGTTGATGTCGATCGGCTGTTCGATGCGGCAAAACCATGGGATCAGGTGCCTGCGTCGGTTCAGGCGTCGTTCCTGTCAGAGTCGAGGCTAAAGCAGCTTCGCGAGACCAAGGAAAGTGAGCAGCGCAAGAAGATGCAGGCTTCACTTTTCTGACCAACCCCACCGGCACATTCCTTCCAGGGTGTGCCGGTTTTTTTATGCCTCTCCTTGGCGCATTACCTCTGCGCAGTCTCAATCAAGGAGAAATCATCATGGAAGTCCTGAAAAGTTGCGTTTTGCTCAACTACAGCGCCAGGCAGCTCTCCGCTGTCCGGGAAATCTCAACCCTCCGCGAGGGGGCCAAGGTAGAGAAGAAGGGGGTTGTGCTGTTCAATCCGAAGAAACTGAATCCGTTTCAGCGGCTCAAGCGCGAGATGTTCACTTGCGCCAGAAAGTACGGTACGAAGCTGGACGCCTTGGGCGCTTGGCTGGTCCCTCTTGATCGTGCAGATGCGGCCGATGAAGAGTTCAAGCGACTGGTGCAGCAGTACGAGGACGCTGCGGTGGCTTTTTGTGCAGAGTATCGGGATCTGGTTGATGCTCAATGCATCGCGCACCCTCTCGATGCGGAAGACATCCGCGGCGCAGCGCCTGTAGAGACTGCGGTGCGTGAGGTTCTGCGTGCGTCATGCGTGCTCTATCAGCTGCCAGAGGAGATTCGGGAAACGGGGCTTGAGCGCGAGCTCGACTCGCTGCCCGGGCAGGTTGCTTCCGAGATGGCCCAGGACCTCAGGGATTCACTCGGAAGTGGTCATCGCTACACCCGAGACACCCTGAATGTGATTCGGCGGGTTGCCAAGAAAGCAGGGTCGTTTGGTTTTCTTCATCCGTCCTTGGCTGCTGTTCCAGGGTTGGTCGACGGATTGTTAAGCCGACTGCCTCCTGACGGGCCTTATCGGGGTGAGGAAGCCCTGAACATCGGGGTGGTGATTGCGTTCCTCCAAGATCCTGTGCGGCTGTTGGCCGAAGGAGAGAATCTTGGCGAGGATCTGTTCGTCAAGCCGACCGATCTTTTACCGGATCAAGAGGGACCGGAGAGCGCTGTGCCCTCGGCTCCCGGTGAGGCCGTCGTAGTGTCCCTCGCAGACATGGCTAGTTCGGCGGAGTCTGTGGAGCGTGTGTCTCCCGACGAAGACGTTGAGTCTTGGTTCTGACGGTGACTGGCATGGATTTTCATGTCTTGTTTCACCCAAATCCAGGCAAGCGACTTCCGAAGGTGTGGGCGGGCGGTGTCCGTGGGGACGTTGTGGTGTTCGGCTCCATTGGTAATGTCCTGGTCGAAAAATCGGTCACTGCGGATCTCTGGAAAACGATCCAGGACAAGCTCAGCAATGGCTATCTTGATCTTGGCGTGCTCCATGATGCGGACCTGACCTCTCTTCAGGCGCTCTCACAGGCGATGAAGCGGATGCATCAGTCTTCACACGGAGGTTCTGTCACCATCGACCTTGAACACGCTGACGTGCTTCGTACGTTCAGAAAGAGGCAGGGATACCGGTGCGAGCTTACGCTCGAAGGGGTGTCTTCAAGGAGGCCGCAGCCTCGAACGTTCGAAGGGCCGGTTGTTGTCAACACATCGGAGTCCTGGTTTTAACCCAAAGGCCGTCCTCTTCCGAGGCGGCCTTTTTTACTATTTTGCTGACCGCATTACCTCCCTGCAGACCCACTAGCAAGGAGAGGATCATGAACGAACGTAGTTTTGCTGCACTCTGGATCGAACTCCTGAGTGTTTCTATTGCTGATGCTGAGCGTTGCGGTGATCACATTGCACGCGGCTTCACTGCCAAATCCACCCCTCTTATTCAAGAAGGGCTGGAGGCGATTGAATGGATTTTCTATACGAGCCTCAAGGATCGATCAAGAGGTTCATTTGCCTTCGTTTGTGACTTGCTCGGCGCCGACCCTGTTGTTGTTCGCCGCAAGCTTGCGCAGCGTCCGTCCATTCAAATTGCCGGCAAGCATTACCGTCAGCATGTATTGAAATTACCTACAAAAGGGGTGGTTCAAAGCCAGTTTTGTGGCAAAAGCCTGCGTATCGCAGCGTGATGAAAATCATTAGCCATCAATCTGGCTGGGCATAGTCCTTCCTTCAGAGCACCTGGAGGAAGGACATTTACTATGTCCTCCACCGCATCTCAGCATTATCAATAGGATCTTCAGGAGCATCTCAACATGGAAAACGATCTCAAATCGCTCTTCAGAAAACGGTTCCTGCTTGCTGACCTTGCCAGCCTCGCTCATGAAACGGGTGACGCTGATCTCGTTCAGCGCCTCAAAATTGCCTTGGCCAATGTCGAGCTGGCCATACAGTCAAGAACAGGCAGCGCCGCAATGTAACCATTTCTCCTCTTACGCCCGTTCCGCCTTTGCCCGTACTCATTGAGTGCGGGTTTTTTTTCGAATTTTTTTGCGTTTTAGGAAAATGAAAACTGAAACAGCAGCTGCAAGAATAAGACCAAAAATGATTGCGGCGATGAGTGGTGGGATGGGGTCCATGATTTGAGCGCAAGAAAAAACCCTTCAATTCTAGAAAAGAAATGAAGGGTTGGTGTCAGTCCTGGTGAGAGGACTTGATTTTCAGAACAACGGCGATAGAACTTGCCGCTGCAACAACAGCAACCACAATGGCGGCTTGAAGTGCAGGCAGTAAATCCATTTACTTTGTCCTTTGGCCGACTTATCGACCTTCACTGTCTACTTCGGTAGCGACCCAGGTCGCAACCCCCCAGAGCACAGCGGCTACGAATAGTCCAACTGCGCCCCATACAAACGCCTCTGGCGTGTTCTTCGCAAATGCCCCAAGAGCAAGCATGGCCACAACAGCGGCTACCTTGTCCAGCATCTCCTTGATCCGCTTAAGGACTACTTTCTCCTTTGATGTATGCATAGTCAATTCTCCTTATGGTTAAGACTGCAAGGAGAGATGTTTTCTGCTGGATGGTAAAAGTCGCTTGGTAGCTGAACGGGCTGATGGGTGTTCTGGTTCTTGGTTTTTCCTACGCGGCTTCTTGCATGACCGATGTGCAGACTTGTTGGTTTGCTGCGCTGGTAGCTCGAAGTTGGCCGCTTCGGGTGTGTCACTACCGCGCAACTCACCTTTGCCGAGTGACACCGGCGGAGATCATGTTCATGTCTGAAGTAGAGATTCAGCAGAAGGAGGCACGTTTGCGCGACGTGCTCCAGTTCGCCACCGAGCAAGGTGACGAAGAGTTGAAAGCAGCGGCTACCAAGGCGCTGTTTGAACTGAAGCGCTCCTCGATTGACCGAGAGCGGCATCATGAGTTTGAAAGGTGGAAGTTCGCCTAACAAACTGTCCTCAACCCCCAAGTCCTTGAGTTTCTCAAGGTCTTGGGGGTTTTTTCATTTACGCCTCTTTGAATCAAAACAGATTCTCGTTGTATTATTTAAGTGCCCTATCTCGTTTTGGGCTGTTTGTCAATTTTCGTTGGAGGAAGGATGATGGAAAAGCGAAAGATGTACGACTGGAGCCCGGAGTTGAAGGCTGCCCTGGTTGCGGACGACGACTTCAATGACATCGAGTACGTCGATCTTGAGACGGCGCCTCAGCAGGCAGAAGTTGGGTCGACGGGGTACTTGCTCCTGCCGATGCTGCACACGCTGGCCTATGCGCGCCTACTTGGCGGGTTTCTGCGCAAGAACGAGTACGTTCTTGCGAAAAAATGGGTGAACTACGCAAGGTTGCGCATGGAGCCCGCGCTACCCGCGGCGCAAGGGGAAAACATTTGAATGCGAGGCGGGCTGCTCAGGCTTCGGCCGGAACTGATCGAGAATTTCATCGGCAGTCTCGAGATCGTCTTCCAGGATGCTGGCAAACGCGGCCCACAGCGGCTTCTCGTCGGCTTTCTGTCGGGCTTCAATCAACAGCCCTTGCAGAACAGATTCGCTATGGGAGCTGGAGAAACCGCGGATTGTGCCCATGTCGAACCTCGTTATGTTGGCAGCAAGAGAATCTTTCACAGCATCATTTTACGCCCAAGAGACAATCAGTCCAGTTTTGCCGCAGCATAGAAAACCCGGTGTCCACAAGGTTGGGACTACCGGGTTCGGGGTTGTCAGGTGCGCGAAGCGTCGAGTAGATCGGCTAACTCGAAAAACCGTGCGTTCGGTTGCCTCCTTTCGTCCAGTCCGCTCTCGAACAGCGCTTGGGCAATCTGCTTCGGAACGCCAATTCGGTCCGATGCGGCCAGATAGCACCGCAACTGAGAAACATGAGGCAGGCCAGAGCCTTGTGCATCACGCCAATACATTCGGGCAAGCCCGAACCACCTTTTGAAAAGAACTTGATCCACTTTGAGTCTCCCTGGAGTTGCTGTTTGTGAGGGAGAAATGCGGTCAAAGCAGGGAGAAATCACCGATGGCTTGGCAGGTGCTTCAGAAGGCAGTTTTCGACGGCGCCGAGTACGGGCTGCTGTTCCATTATCACGATGGAAAGATCGCGACAGCCATCAAGCGTGGTGAAGTGCGCCCGTTCTACGTCCACGATGCAGACCATCCGTATCGCCGGTACTGGCGCTTCCATCGTTCTGTGATCGACAACGCGGAGCCGTTCGAGGTGCTTGTGTCGACGGTCGCGCGGGCGGTCGGCCTGGCGCTTCCGGCTGTCCGCGAGGAATTCTTCGAGGCGCTGGCAGCCGCCGAGCTCAACCCCGGCGCGTTCGGGCACGGGATTACGCAGACGATCTATCCGGTCGGCGAGCACGAGTGTGTCGTGATCGGATCGAAGTTCCACGCCTGCGCGGTCAAGACCTTCAAGGACATGGGCGGGCGATGGCTCAAGGAGGCGAACGGCTGGCACCTTCGTGATGTTTCGATGCCGATGCTGGTGACGACGCTTGAGCGCGAGGCTGGCTACGATGAGGACAGCATTCTGGTGCATCCAGGGCGATTCACGGTCCAGGACGTGCATTTGCTGTCGAACCTGGGTGCTGCGCCGATCCCGTTTCCTCAATTTGATAGGGACGAGACGGGCTCGGGCGAGGAGGGCGAGGGCGATCACGGCCTTGTTGTCCCGGAGCTCGGAAATGTCGCGGAAACGGGGCTGACCGAATCCGATGTGCTGTCGTGTATCCCCCAAGGTGCGGCTCACGATTATCAAATGACCGGCGCGGTTTTCATGGCCACACGGACAGGGGCGCTCAACGCTGACGACATGGGTGTTGGAAAGACGCGGCAGGCGATCCTGGCTGCCTACGCGGTGAAGGCGCATCACGAGCGAAAGCTGGTGATCCTGGTCGTGCCCAAGTCCGTTCGTTACAAGTGGCAGCGGGAGATTCTGGCGGTTTACCCAGACGAAAAGATCGAGGTTGTCGAGGGCACACAGCTGTCGTCGGATGCCCAGTGGGCGATCCTCAACTATGAGCAGGCCGCGAAATGGCAGGAGATTGGCGAGCGAGCTTGCGTCCTGATCGTCGATGAGGCGCACAAGCTCAAGTCGGAAACAGCGCTGAGAACGCAGTCGGTCATGGCGATGGCGGCATCGATCCCTGTCCGGTACATGCTCACCGCCACGCCCATCTTGAATCGAGAGTCTGAAATTTTCGCGCTCTTGAAAATCACTGGTCATCCATTGGGCCGCATGGAACTGCCCGATTTCGTGAGTCGCTTCGCGGGCTCGAGAGAGTTTCGATCCGCACTCAACGTAGCGATTCGAGAAAACTGGATGATCCGGCGCAGCAAGCACCAGGTTCTGCGGGGCAAGGTTCCGGGCAAAGACCGCAACTATCGGTCGATTCCGATGCCGCGGAAAATGGAACAGGCTTATCAGGAAGCGCTTAACAACGGGACGTCGACCTTTGGCGTTCTGCACAGCACTCGCCGCTTCCTCCAGGAGGCCTGCATCAAGGAAGCGGGCAAGTACCTCAAGAAGGAGGTGGCCAAGGACGAGAAGATGGTCGTCTTTGTGAACTACACCGAGGATGCCCACGCTCACGCAGAATACCTTTCAAGCCTGGGCAAAGGGCGTTTCGTGGTGCTCACCGGCGATATCCTGTCCGATGCAAAGCGGCAGGAAATTCTCGACAGCGTTCAGAACGACGATACGGTCAAAGGTATCGTTGGCTCATACGGGGTGCTGGCCGAAGGCGTCGATCTCTGGCGTGCAAACCACGTCTATATTGCCTCGCAGCCGTGGACACCGGCCACGCAGGAGCAGGCCGAAGACCGCTGCAACCGACTGGGCCAGACGCGCCGTGTCCGAGTCGAGGTTCCGATCTTCGAAGGGACGATCGACGCGGCGATCCGGGAACTGATTTCAGGCAAGGCCGAGATCGTTGAGGATGTGCTCGATCCCGAAGAGGCCGAGCGGGCTGCGATCCGCAAGGTGGCCGAGATGGTGAAGGGCGGCAGGAAGGCCGCAGCGTTGGCTTAGGCGTCCAGGCCGGCGATCAGCAGCGCCTTCTTGAGTTCGTGGACGCCGACCTTCAGGTTTGGGAACAGGAACGTCGTCTTTCCGTGCTGGCTGGAGCCGGTCGAGGTGAGGTCGCCCAGGCCGCGCAACTCAGCATCTTTCTCAGCCAGATCGAAACCGTTGCTGTGGTCGACCAGAAGTTGAAGGCGCTTCATCGTACGCTCGGCGGCCGTCTTGCCGTAGGTCGCATCCTCTTCGTCGTCATCGGTCACTGGTTGCGGCAGGTACAGGAAGAAGTATCCCCGCCCACCGTGCCTGGACACGCGGCCCCGCAACTGGTGGAGCTGCGCGACACCGAAGCGTTCGGCGTTCACTACGATCAGGCATGCTAGCGAGGGCAGCGTGATGCCCACCTCGATGACGGTTGACGATACGAGGATCAGCTTTTCCTTATCGCGCATCTGGCGCAGTGCTTCTTGCTTTTCATCCGCAGGCATCTGCCCGTGGGCGATCGCGACCTGACCGGGGAAGTGCTTTTGCCACTTCGCCGCGTTGTCCTCGATGCTCTTGCCTTCCGATCCTGCGTTCACAGCGGCATAGACGATCGCCGTTTGCCGGCCTGCTGCCGCGACCTTCTTGATGAAGTCCAGCAGGCGGTCCTTCTCGGTGGACAGAACAATGCGGGAGGCGATGTCCTTCTGGACCGGACATTCTCGCAACAGCGAGACGTCCATGCCTCCGAACTGAACCACGGCCAGCGTCCGGGGGATCGCGGTCGCCGTTGCTTCGAGCAGGTTCGTGTGCTCGTCCATCAACGACTGCTTCTGGCTCACGGCAAACTTGTGCTGTTCGTCGGTTACGACAAAATCGAGCATGCCCTTAGCGCGAGCGAGTGCTCCGATCACGGATGTTGTCCCGATCAGGATTGCGTTGGGCAGATCCTTCGTTCCTGGCTTGACCTGAAATGTCGGCACGTCCGGAAAATACTCGGCCAGCTCGCGCAAGGCTTGTTCGACCAGCAACTGGTTGGCGGTCATCACTGCGACTCTGGCGCCGGCCAGATGAGCCGCAACCAAGGGAATCAGGAAAACGAGCGTTTTGCCCGTACCTACGTCGCCGGCCAGAAGGCGGTTCATCGGTCGTGCGCTACGAAGGTCGGCCACGATCTCTCGGATGGCCGTCTGCTGATCTTTGGTTAAGGTGTAGGGCAGGGCAGAGAGAAGTCTTGCAACCACGTCATCTTGGATCGGGATCGACGAGGCCGGGACGTTGCGCGTGATCTTGTTTGCTTGAGCGGCCTTCACAATGGACTGCACGCACAGCTCGCGGGTGATGGCCAGTGCTTCTTCGCCCTCTCGGACAGAGTTCGGTGCGTGCAGTGCGAGGAGCAACGCGTGCGGTGTTGGATAGCCGGTGAGTCGCTCGAACTCGGCGAGCGATAGGCGGCATTTTTGCAGCAGCAGCTTGCCGGCTTTCTCGAGCAGGGTTAGGTTTTCCGATATCGCTGCGCTGACGGTCTGGGCCTTCAGTCGCCCGGGGATGCCCTTGTAGAGGGCCACGATCGACCCCAGTTGCGAGGGGTCGATGGTCAAGGCTTTCCGAATCTGCAGCGTTTTGTTGAAGAAGTCGGTCTCGGCGTAGAGGTAGAGCTCCTGCTGCTGGATCGCATCCTTCCAGTCCCAGACGTTGCCGAAAACCGGGATTTCAGCAGCGTTGCCCCAATGGTCCTTCACGCTGATCACCAGGCGACGCGCTTGACGCATCGAGTTCGTCGGGAAGCCATCCTTGTCGAACATCCGATGCCCGTTTACGAGGCAAGCGAAGAGACGCTTGCCTGTGTTGGCCTCGGGGAACGCGTAGTGCGGCGTCGAAAAGTCGAGGTACCCGTGCGGGGCCCATAGCAGTAGCTCTTCGGGTGTGGTCAGTCCCATCCGCTTCCAGGTGGGCGGTGCTTCTTTCTTGTCGGAGGGGGCGGGCGCGGTGGGCATGGCTAGAAATTGGCGAGGAGTTCTGTGAGAAGGTCGTCCGCGCTCGGTGGTTGTGGATCTGCGCCGGGATGCATCTGTTGAGCCGGGGCTGTAGTGACTGTCGGTACGCTATCCGGGGCGGGTTGAGGTGGGGCAACGGGTCCGGGTGGTGGCGAATAAGCAACGGCTGCCTGGGCGGGTTGGGTCGGTGTAGTTACGGCAGAGGCTGGGGAGTAAGGCACGGGTTCCGGGGCTGGTTGAGCAGCAGCGGTCTGCACTGATTTCCGAGCGTTTGTCGTTACGGTAACGGGCGCGGTCAGGGGCTGTTCTGTTGTTTTGCGACGGGTTCTTCGAATCGGCGGTACCGACTCGGCTGCGAGATGCTTCGTTGCTCCGGGATGTACCCCGGTCAGGAGGTAGGTTCGAACGGCTTCTTGGAGAAAATTTGACACGCTACCGTTAGGTAGAGAGTCCAGGAAATTACACAGGTCGGCGTGCTTGCTCTTGTTCAGATAGAGGATGTAGCGGTTCCGGATTTCTGTTTTACCGGCGTTGCGATTAGCAGCCATCACGAACTCCAGTGTTGTGGGTAAGGCTTCCCGGGGTCAGTATTAGCGCGCAGCTCGAGGGCGTGAGCTTTTGATTGCGCCACCTCGATTGGAGTGGTGGATGGCAGCAGAGCATCACCTTCACGTGTTCGGTTTTGCTGCGGCAAGGGAGAGGAAAATCCGCCCGACTGGATGTACTTCTCAAGTACATCCCGAACAAAGGTCGGCATCGTCCCGTCGGGCAGTGCGACCAGAAACTCGAACAGTTCCGCATGCTTCTTTCTGTTCAGGTACAGCGTGAGACGCAGGCTGTCTTTCTGGGGCGGGTATGGAATCTCGGGCATCGTGCGTAATCTGTCAGGCTGCGGCCGGCTCTTTCGCGCCTTGGGTCTTGGCTGAAATGCTCATGCCGAAACGACAGAAACCTTCAGCGATGGCCATGCGAGGCTCGTTGGCGATCGTGGCGTGAGGCCATTTCAGGGACAGCTCGGGGAAGATGACTGGAGCTCCGCCGCCTGCGATGAGGATGCCGTCGAGCTTGCGGGCGACGGGGTCGAGGACGCGAGAGGCAGTGTCCATCACTTCGGACGCGATGAGGCTGATTGCCTGTTTCGCGTATTCGGTCACATCGAGCGCCTTGCCGAAATACTTGATGCGGCGCTCCCGCAGCGCTTGCTCGGCTTCGAAGTGATCGACCTGGATGTTCTCCTGGTTGAGAAGTCGCTGCATGTGCTCGACGGCGAGCCTGACACCACCGCATGACCCTGAGGCCTTCTCGACAATCCGGCCGGACTGGATCAGCAGGAAGTCCGTGGTGAAATGGCCGATTTCGACCACGGCCCAGTTTTCTTCGCGCATATCGTGGGCGCTCGAAAGGGTCCCGGCAGGGGTCAGCATCAAGGTCTGGAGGGGTCCGAACGGCTGCGGAGCAACAAGCACTTCGGCCTGAATTTGCTGCCGAACCACCTCGCGCATTCTGGCTTTTTGGTGGGTGTGGAGAGCGGAGGGGAGGCCGGTCACTACCAGGCAGTTGCGAAGGTCGAGACCCAGGCGTTCGAGTTTTTTTGTTGCACCGGCGATTAGTGCGCTGTGCTCTGGCGTTTCGATCCAGTCGTTTGTGAGTCCCAGAGCAGGCGGCTGGCCGCATGATTGGACGAGCGCCGTCTCACCAACGAAGAACTTCCGCTGCCCTACGGTGACTGTTTCCGTTGCGGCGATCCGCGCTTCGCCTTCATCGGAAATGGCAAAGGCCGGGATTGCCACCGACGGAAAAATAAACTGGTGGCGGCCGGATGAGGAGGCGGCTACCACCTTGACGGAGCTGTGGCCGATATCGAGGCCGATGATTGTTCGTTGCATTATTTTTTCCTTAGCGATGGTTTGTGCGTCTCGCGCCGCATCCAGATCTGTGCCCAGTTCTGGATGCAGATCTGCATGCAGCTTTTAGTTTGCTGTACCCAGTTCTGTGCCCAGTTTTTTATTTGCTGTGCCCAGTTCTGGATGCAGTTCTGTGCTCAGTTCTGGATGCAGTTCTGGATGCAGTTCTGGATGCAGTTTTGCTTGCATCGACCTGGCGAAAGCAGCTCAGGCAACTCTAACAGACACACAAAGCATGTCAAATTGCATCGCTTTCGATTCAATTTGAACGGAGGTTTTCGGGGTGCGGCGGCCCTGCCCGGAGAGCTCGGGTGGGCGAAAGGTGGAAGAAAAGAGAGCCGCGCGGGTGTGCTGGAGAAGCCGAGAGCACCCGCCAGCCGGTCGGCTTTGGCCCCACCAGAGGGCGCCTTGGTGGCTGCGGATCGTGCTTCTAAGCCAGAACGCGACAAGCCGTGAAGCTGTTGGGTGTATGGCGTATACTGTGCCGCGATAAGCAGTGAATGGTATAAACCTGCGCCACAAGACATCCAAAGTCAGGATTTAGCCCGGTTTTCACTGCGCCTGAAGGTATGGCAAAGCTGTATATACCTATGCCGCGAGACCCTGCAAAGCCAAGTCAATTCGGCCGGATGATGAGGCGTTAATTCCGGGTCACTCCCCC
>NZ_JBQWSN020000016.1:0-83340 GCF_052598215.2 Thauera sp. ZXT1-4
CCGTATGAAAATGCTGGGGATTCATTCGTTATGACTTTCGAGTGCGATGACCCTGGAAGGGCTAGCCACTCGCATAAGAGAAATGCGTCGTATCAGTGCGCGTCACTTATTGAGGCGATTTTCATGAGCCGCAGGGAGCCGCATCTGCATGCCGCGGCTCCCTGCGGAACCGTACTTGTCCATGTTTGCGATAGTGTGCGGCGAGAACCGCAGGTTGCCCGCGCGAGGTTTACGCGATCAGTGAAGTGTCGAGCGAGGTCTTCCGCGTCGCTTCGGTTCGATGCCCATATTCATCGTCGAGTCTTGGCAACGTTCTGACGTCACCCCGAGCCGCTCGTCGAGCCATGCATAAAAGGCGTCTGGGTGCCAGTAGATCCTACGGCCGATGTTTCGCGGCGGCACGATGGTGCCGTCGGCGAGCCAGTTGTCGATGGTCCTTTTCGACACCGACAAGATTCGAGCTGCGTCTTCTTTCGTGATGGGTTGGTAAGGGCTGACCATGGGGGCGTCTCGGCTTCCAAAATGGAGTATAGGTCGACCGAGGGGCTCTACTTGGATATATTTGGCATTATGAGAAATGTATAAATTTTGCTCCAATTCTGCTCCAATGCTCCAAAAAAACGGTGCATTTAGTTGCGTGCTCTTGCATGCTCATGCACAATAAGCCACGGTTTTTTATGAGTTTTTTAAACGAGTACCAGTAGGCGAAAGGCGCTGGAACGGGTTCGGGACGCAGGGGCCGGAGGTTCGAATCCTCTTTCCCCGACCAGTAATTCAAGCAAAACGCCCAAGTGATTCAGTCGCTTGGGCGTTTTGCTTTCGTGGTGCGCCTTGGATGCGCAGCCGGGAGAGGACGGCACGTCCAAGGTCACATTGAGCCTCACCGGGACCGTCAGCCGGATGGCTTCCTCAGCACCAGCACATCACCGCGTTGCGTAAACTCAAGGTGCTTCAAAACGCTCATGCCGAGCAGCACGTCGTCGTCACGCATGCCCGGATTCAGGTGGGCTGGGGCGCCGGCGAAGCGGAACGGCCCGATGTCGAGCGATGCAATGGTCGTGGCATGGACAATCACGCTGCCGTTGGCGGTGGAAACCATCGAACGGGCTCCAGGGCTCAGACCGAGTTGCGGGCCCAGGTGCGCCGGCACCGCCGTGTGGGTCGCGCCCGTGTCGAGCAGGAAGCGAACGGGCTGGCCGTTGATCAGGCCGGGTGAGAAGTAGTGGCCGGCGCGATTGCGTTGCAGCACCCACTCTTCCGTGCCGTGCGCAACGGTCAACGCACGGTTGGGGTCCTCGCGGTGTTTGAGGACGCCATCGAAGGTCGCCCAGCCGAAGCCGAGAAATGCCAGGGTTGCGAGCAAACCCAGGCGGCGCCCAAGCTTGCGATGCGTGTGGTCTGAGTTGGTCATGAGAAAGTGTCTTGCCGTCGCGCTCCGGCGCTGGACCCTTTGCGTACCTGCAGGGATGGGCGACGCCCTGCTCAGGTGCGAAAGCCCGCAATCGTCTGCGCGAGCAGGCCGGTCTGTTCGCGCAGGCGTGTAGCCGAGTCGCTCATGTCTCGAGCGGCTGTGCTGGTTTCGTCCGCAGACTGTGAAATGCGTTTCATGTTCTTCGCGACCACGGCGAACCCGCGTCCTTGCCCCGGCGCAGGATGTTCTTCCACTCCTGAACCTGCGTCTTGAAGCTCACCTGGGCGCTGCGTGCAGTGTCGACCGCATCGATCAGCCTCTGGTTGTCCGCGATCACCTTGGTCAGGGTGCTGTTCAACTGCCCCGCCTGGTAGAACGAGAAGCCACCGATCGCGACCAGCAGTGCGAGGGCGCACAGGGTCAGCAGGCCGAGCTTCACCTTGATGTCGAGGTTCTTCATGAGTGGTCCTGTTCCCTGTGAAGTTGCGTACCCGTGCGACCACGGAAAGTCCCTGCACGGTGTGCATGCAGCGTTTTCGGCATTTCGGTGTGAGGGCTTTAGCGAATTCCCGGCCGCGGACGCTGCCTTTTTGCCCGTCGGCTTGAACAGTTTAGACTGCGGCCATTCCGGTCATGACAATTCCGAAGGAGTCCATGCTGATGCAACTCAAGGACAGCAATCTGCTGCGTACGCGTGCATACATTGACGGCGCCTGGCTCGACGCGGACGGCGATGCCCGTTTCGAGGTACGCAACCCGGCCGACGGCAGCGTAATTACCAGCGTGCCCGACATGGGTGCTGCCGAGACGCGGCGTGCAATCGCCGCGGCCGAGGCTGCATTGCCGGCGTGGCGTGCGCGTACGGCGAAGGAGCGTGCGGCCGTGCTGCGGCGCTGGTTCGAGTTGATCCTGGCCAACCAGGAAGACCTTGCCGTGCTGATGACCGCAGAGCAGGGTAAGCCGCTGGCCGAGGCGCGTGGCGAGGTCGCCTATGGTGCATCCTTCATCGAGTGGTTTGCCGAGGAGGGTAAGCGCATCTATGGCGACGTGATTCCGCCGCACGGCGCGGACAAGCGTATCGTCGTCATCAAGCAGCCGATCGGCGTGGTGGCGGCGATCACGCCGTGGAACTTCCCCAATGCGATGATCACGCGCAAGGCCGGCCCCGCCCTGGCTGCCGGATGCACCATGGTGATCAAGCCCGCCGAGGACACGCCGCTGAGCGCGCTCGCGCTCGCCGAACTGGCCGAACGTGCCGGCATGCCTCCGGGCGTGTTCAACATCGTCACCACCAATCGCGCTGCCGAAGTCGGCGCCGAGCTTACCGCCAGCCCGGTGGTGCGCAAACTCTCCTTCACCGGTTCGACCGAGGTGGGTAAGCTGCTGATGGCCCAGTGCGCCGGCACGGTGAAGAAGGTCGCGCTCGAGCTCGGCGGCAACGCGCCTTTCATCGTCTTCGACGATGCCGATCTGGACGCTGCGGTCGCGGGGGCGATGGCTTCGAAGTACCGCAACGCGGGCCAGACCTGCGTGTGCGCGAATCGCCTGCTGGTGCAGGACGGCATCTACGACGCCTTCGCCGAGAAACTGGCCGAAGCGGTGGCGAAGCTCAAGGTAGGCCCGGGGCTCTCGGGCGAGGTGCAGCAGGGACCGCTTATCAACGAGGATGCGGTGGAGAAGGTGGAGGAGTTACTCGCCGACGCGGTAGGCAAGGGCGCGCAGATCGCCTGCGGTGGCAAGCGCCATGCGCTCGGCGGCACCTTCTTCGAGCCCACCATCGTCACCGGTGTCACCCCTGCGATGCGCGTGGCGCGGGAGGAGATCTTCGGCCCGGTGGCGCCGCTGTTCCGCTTCCATACAGAAGAGGAAGCGATCCGCATGGCCAACGACACCGAGTTCGGTCTCGCCGCCTATTTCTACGCGCGCGACATCGCCCGCGTGTGGCGCGTGGCCGAAGGGCTGGAGTACGGCATCGTCGGCATCAACGAAGGCCTCATCTCCACCGAGGTCGCGCCCTTCGGCGGCGTCAAGGCCTCCGGCGTCGGGCGCGAGGGCTCGAAGTACGGCATCGACGACTTCGTCGAGATCAAGTACCTGTGCATGGGCGGGATCCGCTAATCGCTGGCTGATCTCGGCGCGAAGGCTGCGCGGTGGTGGCGGGGGGCGCTGCAGGCGCCACCCCGTCCGCCTGTGCTCACTCCCAGCTCAGCGCGCCGCCGGTCTGATACTCCGTGACCCGCGTCTCGAAGAAGTTCTTCTCCTTGCGCAGGTTGGCCTGCTCGTCCAGCCAGGGCAGCACGTTTTCCGCGCCGGGGTAGGGCTCGGCCAGCCCGAGCTGGCGGGCGCGGCGGTTGGCGATGTAGCGGAACTGGCCCATGTGCTGCGCGGCCGAGTAGCCGAGGATGGGCTCGCGCAGCAGATAGCCGGCGTAGGCGGTTTCGGCGGCCTCGGCCTCCTCCCACAGGCGGGCGAGCGCCGCGGGATCGAGCTGCAGGTTTTCCTCGGCGATGAGCGTGCGCACGGTGCGGATGCCGAAGGCGCAGTGCAGCACCTCGTCGCGCATGATGTACTGCAACTGCTCGGCCGTGCCCTTCATCAGCCCGCGCCGCTGCAGCGCGAAGATGGGCGTGAAGCCGTTGTAGAACCAGCAGCCCTCGAAGATGGCCGCGAAGAAGAGGTAGGAGAGCGCGAATTCGTGCAGGTTGTCGCGGTCGGTGAGGTCGAAGTCGGCCCGCATCACGCGCTCGAGGCGGCGGTTGGCGAGCGCGATCTTGCCGTGGATCTCGGGCACGACGCGGTAGCGGTTGTAGATCTCCTGCTGGTCCAGGCCCAGGCTTTCGATGCAGTGCTGATAGGTCCAGGTATGCAGGGCTTCCTCATACACCTGGCGGGCCTGGTAGATCTGCAGTTCGGGCGCTGTCATCTTCTCCATCACCGCCAGGCCGATGTTGCGCATGGCGAGGATGTCCGAGGTGGTCAGATAGGACAGCACGTTCTCGAACACATGGCGCTCGGCCGGCGTCAGGCGATGGTGGTAGTCGTGAACGTCCTGCGCCATGGAGATTTCCAGCGGCGTCCAGTGGTTCTTGTTGGCGTTGAGGAAGAACTCCCACGCCCAGGGGTACTTGAAGGGCGCGAGCTGGTTGATGTCACCCTGGCCATTGACGATGCGCTTGTCGGCAGCACGCACCGGCGCCAGCGCGCCCGGCTGGGCATCGGTGGCGGACAGGGCCGCGTCGGGGCGGAATGCCGGTGCCGTGGGCGTCACCGTGGACGCCGGGGAGTCTGCCTGGCGGGAGGCTGGCGTAGCGGCTGGAGCAGTGGCTGCCCGAGGGCGAACCGGCGTGTCCCAGTCGTCGAAGAAGGCGGTCATTGGCAGGCCTCGCAGTCGGGGTCGAGAATGGAGCAGGTCTTGGGCGCCGGGTCGGCGCTGGCGGTGGCCGGCGTGTTGGTGCCGGTCTTCTCCATGGCGGTGGCGCCCAGGGTGCGCAGGTAGTAGGTGGTCTTGAGCCCGCGCAGCCAGGCCAGGCGGTAGAGCTCGTCGAGCTTGCGGCCCGACGCGGCGGCGACGTAGAGATTCAGCGACTGCGCCTGGTCGATCCACTTCTGCCGGCGCGAGGCGGCTTCCACCAACCAGTGCGGCTCGATTTCGAAGGCGGTGGCGTAACGCGCCTTGAGTTCGGCGGGAATGCGCTCGATCGGGGCGAGCGAGCCGTCGAAGTATTTAAGGTCGGCCACCATCACTTCGTCCCACAGGCCGAGTGCCTTCAGTTCGCGCACGAGATGCGCGTTGACCACGGTGAACTCGCCCGACAGGTTGGATTTGACGTACAGGTTCTGGTAGTCCGGCTCGATCGAGGCGGACACGCCGACGATGTTGGAGATGGTCGCGGTCGGTGCGATGGCGACGCAGTTCGAGTTGCGCATGCCATGGCGGGCGATGCGCTCGCGCAGCGGCCCCCAGTCGAGCGCGGACGAGCGGTCGACTTCGAGCAGGGCGCCGCCGCCTTCGTTATTCCCTCTACTGCTGCGGCCACGGCCCTCGGCCAGCAGCGCGAGGCTGTCCTGCGGCAGGATGCCCCGGTCCCACAGGCTGCCGCGGAAGCTGGAATATGGCCCGCGTGCCTCGGCCAGCTCGGTCGAGGCCCAGTAGGCGGCGTGGCACACGGCTTCCATCGAGCGGTCGGCAAACTCGATCGCGGCGTCCGATGCGTAGGCCAGGCCCATCAAATGCAAGGCGTCGGCAAAGCCCATGATGCCCAGGCCCACCGGGCGGTGACGCAGGTTGGCGGCGCGCGCCTTGGGCGTGGCGTAGTAGTTGAGGTCGATGACGTTGTCGAGCAGGCGCATCGCGACGCGCACAGTACGCTGCAGCTTGTTGTGGTCGAGCGCCCAGCGGCCATCGCCGTCGCGCACCAGATGGGCTGGCAGGTTCACCGAGCCGAGGTTGCATACCGCGGTCTCGTCGGCCGCGGTGTTGAGCGTGATCTCGGTGCACAGGTTGGAGCCATGCACCACGCCCACGTGCTGCTGCGGCGAGCGCAGGTTGCAGGCGTCCTTGAAGGTGATCCATGGATGCCCGGTCTCGAACAGCATGGTCAGCATCTTGCGCCACAGCTGGATGGCGGGCAGGCGCTTGAAGAGGCGGATCTCGCCGCGCTCGGCCTTTTCCTCATACGCGCGGTAGGCCGTCTCGAAGTCCTGGCCGTAGCGCTCGTGCAGGTCGGGCACGTCGACCGGCGAGAACAGGGTCCATTCGGCGTTCTCCAGCACGCGCTTCATGAACAAGTCGGGAATCCAGTTCGCGGTGTTCATGTCGTGCGTGCGGCGGCGCTCGTCGCCGGTGTTCTTGCGCAGTTCGAGGAATTCCTCGATGTCGAGGTGCCAGGTTTCGAGATAGGCGCACACCGCGCCCTTGCGCTTGCCGCCCTGGTTCACCGCCACCGCGGTGTCGTTGACCACCTTGAGGAAGGGGATCACGCCCTGGCTCTGGCCGTTGGTGCCCTTGATGCGGCTGCCGAGCGCACGCACCGGCGTCCAGTCGTTGCCCAGACCGCCGGCAAACTTCTGCAGCAGGGCGTTTTCCTTGATCGACTGGTAGATGTCTTCCAGGCTGTCGGCCACCGTCGTCAGGTAGCAGGACGACAGCTGCGAATGGCGGGTGCCGCTGTTGAACAGCGTCGGCGTGCTGCTCATGAAGTCGAAGCTCGACAGCAGCTCGTAGAACGCGATGGCCTGTGCCTCGCGGTCGATCTCGTTGATCGCCAGGCCCATCGCCACCCGCATGAAGAAGGTCTGCGGAAGCTCGATGCGGCGGTCGTCGACATGCAGGAAGTAGCGGTCGTACAGCGTCTGCAGGCCGAGGTAGTCGAACTGCAGGTCGCGCTCGGGCCGGATCGCCGCCGCCAGGCGGGCGAGGTCGAAGTCGGCCAGCCGGGGATCGAGCAGCTCCGCCTCGATGCCACGGCGGATGAAGGCGGGCAGGCAGGCGGCATAACCCTGATCGGGGTCGGCCATGTCGGCCTGCGAGGCCTCGTGCCCGAGCACTTCGACGCGGATCGCCGACAGCAGCAGGCGGGCGGCGACACGGCCGTAGTCCGGCTCGCGCTCGATCAGCGTGCGTGCAGCGAGCACCAGCGCTTGGCGCACGGCGGCAATCGGCACGCCGTCGTAGAGGTTGTGCAGGGCGTGTTCGAGCACGGTGTCGGCGGACACGCCGTCCAGCCCTTCGCAGGCCTCGCGGCACACGGCGAGCAGGGCGGCGCGGTCGAGCGGGCGGCGCGCTTCGCCATCGACGACGTGCAGCACGGGGCCGGCGCCGCCCGCCTGCGCTTCGGCGTCCTTCTGCGCGGCGCGTTCGGCAGCGCGGCGTTCGCGGTAGAGCACGTAGGCGCGCGCGACGTCGTGCTCGCCCGAGCGCATCAGCGCCAGCTCGACCTGGTCCTGGATGTCCTCGATGTGCAGCATGCCGCCGTCGGGCAGGCGACGGGTGAGGGCGCCGACCACGGTATCGGTGAGTCGGGCCACGATGTCGCGTACGCGTGAGGACGCCGCGCCCTGGCGGCCCTCGACGGCGAGAAAGGCCTTGGTCATGGCGACGGCGATCTTGTTCGGATCGAAGGCAACGACGGCGCCATTGCGGCGGATGATCTGGAAAGCGGCGAGTTGCATGGCGCTATCAAGTGCTTCGGCGGGAAGTCGGTCCACGGGTGGTCCTCGTCTGGGTGAGTGCGGATGAAACGGGTTTCTGAGGGAAGGCGAGCTTCAGGCGGCCGCGAGGCTGACTGCGCTGGGGGCCGGGCAAGGATGGGCGTCGTCGCCGGCGTGGGACTCGGCCCGCAGATCCAGCGTCAGGGGGGCGGTGTGGCTGCCGCCAGGCCGACGGAAGCCGCTGGCGGCAGCCATGTGGAGTACCGCCGGGCTGACGCTGTGACACACGATCCGGCCTGCGCCGTGCAGGCGGGCCAGTGCAATGACGTGGTTGAACAGTGCTCGGCCCAGTCCGCGCTGGCGATGAGTTGCGGTGACGCTGAGCCCGAAGTCGACCTCCCCATCGCGCACCGCGACATGGGCGAGGGCGACGATGTCGCCTTGTGCGGTGCCCAGACCATGCACATGGTCGCGTGCGAAATCGAGCGTGGCGACGTAGGCGGCGATGCCTTCGTCGCGGATGCCGTGGCTGAAGCGCAGCAGGCGGTCATCGGCATCCAGCGCAAGAAGGTGTTCGAGGATGCGGGGGGCGTCGGCGGGGCCGAAGCGGAACATCGGCCTCAGAACGGCGCCCGTGGAATCGGTCGGCGGTGTCAGCGTTGCAGCGGGGCGGTCGGCGGTGGACATGGCGGAGATCCGGTGCGGGCAGGGCGGATCTCCGACGCACGGGCGTGATGCGTCACGCGCATGGCAATGCCATGCGGTGCTGCCGTGCCATCAGGAAAGCGAGCAAGTGAAATGGTGTGAGCCATGCCTCTTGTCAGGGACACCCCGCCCCAAACTGTTGAAGGTGATGTGCATGGCAGGTCTCCTGGCTCACGGGTCGTCGTCTTGCGCCAGCCTTCCCGGAAGATTTCCAGTGGCAGAGAGGGCGCAGGACTCGCCGATTACAGTTGCGGGGGCAGCTCCGGGGTTCGCGCTGGGCGCGGCACCGGATTCCCTTTTCATGTCCGCCGATGACGGCGGACAACCATGAACAGGGGCGGAGGTTAGCCCTGGCCCCCGGCGCTGTCAAACGCGCCGCGTTCGATCGCGCGCACCAGGGTATGCACCGCGCGATGTGTCGGAACTTCGAGCCCGGCCGCCTCGGCCATGGATAGCAGGGCGCCGGTGATGGCGTCGATCTCGGTGTGGCGGCCGGCGAGGACGTCCTGCAGCATGCTGGCGCGGTTGGCGGCGGTGGCGCGGGCAACGCCATGCACCCGCGCGAGCGCGGCCGCTTCGTCGAGCTCGAGGCCGTTGGCGCGCAGTACCGGCAGTGCCTCGCGCACCAGGGCGTCGAGCAGTACGCGGTGCGGCGGCTCGAGCAGGGCGCCGTTGGGTACGCGGAACAGCGCCGCGAGCGGGTTGATGGCGACGTTCACCAGCAGCTTCGCCAGCCGCGCGGCGGTGATTTCCGGCTCGATGCGAGCCTCGAGACCCGCGTCCTCCAGCATCCGCGCGAGCGGCTCGAACCCGGGCGGCAGCAGGGTTTCGCCTGCGCCTGAGGGCTGCACCCGGTTGCCGTCGCGCCACGCGCCCTCGGTTGTGATGCCCTGATCCACGTGTTGTGCGTGGCAATGCCCGCGCAGCATGTCCACGGTGATCCCGTTCTGCAAGGACAGCACGCCGATGGGTCGCATGCGTGAGGCGACTTCCGCGGCTGCCGCTGTGTCGGCGGCCTTCACCAGCACGATCACCCAGTCGGCGACAGGGGGGTGGGCAGCGTCGAAGGCTTCCAGGGCGAGTGTTTGCTCGCCCACTTGCACGCCGGTGCGGAGGCTTGCGACCCGGTGTGCGTTACGCGCAATCACGGCGAGCGGCACGACGGCGCGCAGCCGCGCAGCAAAGTGCAGGCCCAGCGCGCCGGCGCCGATGATCGCAACCGGGAAGCGCGTGTCGGCCAGGCTGTGGTGTGTGGCACGAGGGGGCGCCTCGAGGTTACTGTCCATTCGATACGTACGGAGCGGTTCGGATTTCAAGTGGATCCCTGCCTGTTGCGTGCCAGACGGCTTCGCGGTCGCGATGTCGCATAAACATCGGATGGGTGCTCCGGCATGGCTGCTCCATGGAGCATCTGGAGCAACTCAACCTGTTCATTCCACCCAATGGGAACAGCCGATGGGATGTGCTGTGGGGCTGGAATGCCCGAATCCAGGCGCATTCGCATTCTGGCATGACTCCTGCTGGAGGTGAGATGCAGCGACTTGCTGTGCATCCAGAAAATCGAGGAGACGAGATCATGCTGTACGCAATGCCCGGCCAGGCCGACGCCAAGGTTCAGTTCAAAAGCCGTTATGACAACTTCATCGGTGGCAAATGGGTGGCCCCGGTCAAGGGGCAGTATTTCGATGTGGTCACCCCGGTTTCCGGCCAGAAGTACACCCAGGCCGCGCGCTCCACGGCCGAGGACATTGAGCTGGCGCTCGATGCCGCACACGCGGCCTTCCCGACCTGGGGCAAGACCGACGCCACCACGCGCTCGAACATCCTGCTCAAGATCGCCGACCGCCTCGAGGCCAACCTCGAACTGCTCGCCTACGCCGAGACCGTCGATAACGGCAAGCCGATCCGCGAGACGCTCAACGCCGACATCCCGCTCGCCGTCGACCACTTCCGCTACTTCGCCGGCTGCCTACGCTCGCAGGAAGGCGGCATCTCGGAGATCGACGAGAACACCATGGCCTATCACATCCACGAGCCGCTGGGCGTGGTCGGCCAGATCATCCCGTGGAACTTCCCGATCCTGATGGCGGCGTGGAAGCTGGCGCCGGCTCTGGGTGCGGGTAACTGCGTGGTGCTCAAGCCCGCCGAGTCGACCCCGATCTCGATCCTGGTGCTGATGGAGCTGATCGCCGACCTGCTGCCGCCGGGCGTGCTCAACATCGTCAACGGCTATGGCCGCGAGGCCGGCATGCCGCTCGCCACCAGCAAGCGCATCGCCAAGATCGCCTTCACCGGCTCGACCTCCACCGGCCGCGTCATCGCCCAGGCCGCTGCAAACAACCTGATCCCGGCCACGCTGGAGCTGGGCGGCAAGTCGCCCAACATCTTCTTCGCCGACGTGATGGACAAGGACGATGCCTTCCTCGACAAGGCGATCGAGGGCCTGGTGCTGTTCGCCTTCAACCAGGGCGAAGTGTGCACCTGCCCGAGCCGCGCGCTGATCCAGGAATCGATCTACGACCGCTTCATGGAGCGCGCACTGAAGCGCGTCGCCGCCATCAAGCAGGGCAGCCCGCTCGACACCGACACGATGATGGGGGCGCAGGCCTCGCAGGAACAGATGACCAAGATCCAGTCCTACCTCGCGCTCGGTCGTGAGGAGGGCGCCGAGGTCCTGATCGGCGGCAATCGTGCCCAACTTGGCGGTGACCTGGCCGACGGCTTCTACATCCAGCCGACGCTGTTCAAGGGCCACAACAAGATGCGCATCTTCCAGGAAGAGATCTTCGGGCCGGTGCTCGCGGTGACCACCTTCAAGGACGAGGCCGAGGCCCTGGCGATCGCCAACGACACCCTGTACGGTCTGGGTGCCGGCGTATGGAGCCGCAACGGCAACGTCGCCTATCGCATGGGCCGGGCCATCCAGGCCGGCCGCGTGTGGACCAACTGCTATCACGCCTACCCGGCGCACGCTGCCTTCGGCGGCTACAAGGAGTCGGGCATCGGCCGCGAGACGCACAAGGTCATGCTCGACCACTACCAGCAGACCAAGAACCTGCTCGTGAGCTACAGCGAGAACAAGCTCGGCTTCTTCTGAGCGACCGTCCTCTCTCCCCATGCCCTGTCCGGGGCATCTCCTCGGGGGCGGGCAACCGCCCCCTTTTTTGCATTGCGGAGGACGAAGCCATGGTCGAACGCGTCATTGCCACGCCTGCGGCGCTGGAGCTGATCGCGCAGCTCAAGGCCGAGCATGGCCCCGAGCTGATGTTCCACCAGTCCGGCGGCTGTTGCGACAACAGCGCGGCGAACTGCTACCTGCCCACCGACCTGACGATCGGGCCGCATGACGTGCGTCTCGGTGAGATCGGCGGCGTGCCGTTTTACATGAGCGCGTCGCAGTACGAGTACTGGAAGCACACTCAGCTGATCATCGACGTGGTCGAGGGGCAGGGCGGTACCTTTTCGCTCGAGGGGGGCACGGGCAAGGCCTTCCATACCCGGTCGCGACTGTTCAGCGACGAGGAGCTCGCTGAAATCGACGCTGAAGAGCTTCAGCGCAAGGGCTGAGCGCGCTCTGCAGCGTCAGAAGGACAAGGTTTCCCAGCCCGGGGCGCGCACGAGAAAGCCGCTGCACCTGCCTGGCCAGTGACCTCCGGGCACCGCACATCGGGGGCGAGCCCGTGAGCGCGCATTGCGGTAGGGCAGACATGGCAGCCGGCGCCGAAGCGAGTTAGAAGGGCGTCGCGCACTGCTGCTGCACCATTCCTTGGCGCGAACAACTTCACCAGGTTGCCGGCGATCGGATTAGCATGTGGCCCGTGCGTCGGGGGCTGGCCTGCAGCCACGCCGATCGCACCGATCGAGATAGCTCGCCGGGCGTCTGCAAGCAGCCCGAGCATTGGCTGCGGGGGAGACGAAACGATGAGATTCGAAGCGGCAGACGTAGTCGCGCCCAATGCGGTGGCCTCGTTGCGGCGCAGGTTTCTTGAGCGCGGTGAATTGCCCCAGGGGGGGGTGGCCGCGCCTGTGCTGCGATCCTGGGAACGTTGCCTGCGATTGAGGATGGAGGTGGGCGACAGGGGGGAGTTTTCAGGTTCGACCCGCGGTGACCTGGTCGTGGCGCGTGAGCGCAATACCGTGCTGCTCAGTCACGCGAGCGCGGTCATGGAGCACCTCCATGAGCAGATTCGTGCCTCGGGGAGCATGGTCTTGCTCGCGGACGCGAGTGGCTTGATCTTGCACGGCATTGGTGATCCCGCCTTTGTCGATCGTGCCAGCCGGGTTGCCCTGCAACCGGGTGCGAGCTGGAGCGAATGCCATCGTGGCACCAATGCAATCGGTGCGGCGTTGATCGAGTGCGCGCCGGTCGAGGTGCTGGGTGCCGAGCATTATTTCGAATGCAATGGTGTGCTCACCTGCAGCGCCGCGCCGATCCTGGACAGCCGCGGGCAACTCATCGGCGCGCTCGACATCTCGGGCGACCATCGCAGCCATCAGCCGCATACGCTCGGACTCGCACGCATGGGCGTTCGCGTGGTCGAGCGCCGGATGTTCGAGAGCGAGTGTGCGCGCCACGCGATCGTCGCCTTTCATCCGCGCCCGGAAGGGGTGGGCGGTCTGCAGGAGGGCCTGCTCGCGGTGGACCAGGATGGCGCAATCGTCGCTGCAGACCGACAGGCGCGGGTGCTGCTGGGCCTTGGCGATTCGCAGTCGGCAAACCTGGGGCTCTTCGGAAAGTTCTTCTGCAGCAGTTTCGGATGGGTGATCGGCCGCGCAGCCCGTCATCCCGAGGCCTTGGCCGAGCTCGCGCTGCGTTCGGGTGGGGCTGTGTTTGCGCGAGTCCGGGTGAGTCCCGCCTGGCACGTCGGGGAACGTGTCGGATCGCCCGTAACCGATCGGTCGGTCCGGGGCCGTGGGGAGAGCCTGCCGCCGACCCGGGCGGCTCGGCCGCCGGTCACGCTGGATGCGCTGTCGACCGGAGACCCTGCATTGCAGGCGGTGCTGGATCGCTGCGCCCGCGTGATCGGGCGCAACATTCCGGTGCTCATCCAGGGCGAATCAGGATCGGGCAAGGAACTGCTCGCACGTGCCTGCCACGAGAGCAGCCCGCGCGCCGGAGGGCCGTTCGTTGCGGTCAATTGCGCTGCGATTCCGGAAACGTTGATCGAGTCTGAGCTTTTCGGCTACGTCGGCGGTGCGTTTACGGGGGCACGCAAGGAGGGGGCGCTGGGCCGCATCCGGCAGGCCCATGGTGGAACACTGTTCCTGGATGAGATCGGCGACATGCCTGCGGCCATGCAGGCGCGCCTGCTGCGCGTGCTGCAGGAGCGCTGCGTCCAGCCAGTCGGCGGGTGCGAAGACGTTCCGGTGGATGTTGCGCTGGTGTGCGCCACCCATCGCAACCTGGGCGAACGGGTTGCCGCAGGGCATTTTCGCGAGGATCTGTATTACCGCGTCAATGGCCTGAGTGTGCGCCTGCCGCCGCTGCGCGAGCGCAGTGACCTCGCGCAACTGACGCGTTGCCTGATCGACGCCGGCAGCCACCCGGAGCCCGGTCGCGTGAGTCTGGCGCCAGAGACAATGGCGATCATTCAAGCCTACGCCTGGCCCGGAAACATTCGCCAGCTGCAGAATGCGATCGAGCTTGCCCTCGTGCTGCTCGACGAGGGGGAGTTCAGCATCCTGCCCAGGCATCTGCCTGAGGAGGTGTTGCAGGGGGGGGCGGGTGCCGAGCGTGCGGTGGTGGCGGCAAATGCCCCCGTACCGCAGTCGATGCAGGACTTTCCCGAGGCGGCTCCTTCGGTGCGCTCCGCTGGGTGCATGCGGGGGAGCAGGCAACTGGATGAGACGAAGATCCGTCAGGCGCTGGAGCGTTTCGACGGGAACCTCTCCGCCGCGGCCCGCTATCTCGGCGTCGCGCGCAATACGCTTTACCGACGGCTCGGTCGCGACTTCTGAATCAAGGTCCGCCCGAGTGGGCGGCACACTGCGCTGGCTCAGTCCCAGCGTGCAGCGTCCTCGTCACGAACGAAAGCGATGGTGCGTCCGTCCGCGAGCAACTCGCGGATGCGCCACGGCACGCCTTCGGCGTCGAGTTCGACGAGGCCGATGCCTGCGCCGTTGAGCAGGCGGCGGCCGCGGGCGGCGCCTTCGTACTTGCGCGGGATCACGCGCATGTGGCGGCGTCGGGTCAGCCAGTTGAGCGGCGAGCGCGGCGAATACAGCCAGCGGTTGAGGCGGTCGAGCACCGCGAGCAGGCGGGGCGGGAATTCGTTGCGCACGCCGCTGCTGCAGATCTGCCAGATGTCGGGGCCGTGCTCGCGACCGCGCAGCTCCACGTCGTAGACGAAGGAGTAATGCACGTCGCCCGACAGCACGACGAAGGTCTGCGGCGTCTTGCGGTGGCGGAAGATGTTGAGGATCGCCTGTGCGGCGCCGGGGTGGGCCATCCAGTTCTCGGCGTCGACCATCAGCGGGTGGCCGAACCAGGTGAACACGCGCTGGATCGCCTCGATCAGCTTGACGCCGAAGATCGGCGCCGGCGATACCAGCAGCACCGCCGGCAGGTCGCGCAGGCCGTGCTGCAGGTCGGTGAGCGACTCCCAGTCCATCAGCCCCGAGGGTTGGCGCGCGGCGTGCTCGGAGCGCCAGCGTCGGGTGCGGCTGTCGAGGACCATCAGTGGTGGCGTGCTCGGCCAGGCGTAGTGCCAGGACTCGAACTTCAGCAGATGCCTGATGCAGTCTTCGTGGGCGTCGCCGCCGGGCGCCTGCAGCGCCTTCGAAAGGTGCGCCAGCGAGGCGTCGTCGAAGGCGTCCGGATCGTTGCCCCAGCCCTGGTTCACCGCGTAAGCAAGCAAGGCGTTGCCGATCACGCGACGCGAGAAGGGGTGCTCGTAGGCGATCTCCTCCCATTCGCGGCTCAGGTTCCAGTCGTCGGTGACGTCATGGTCGTCGAAGATCATGGCCACGGGGACGTGCGCGAGCGCGCGGCGTACTGCCGCCAGGTCCGTGCGGAAGGTGTCGATGAGCGCGCTCTCCTTCGCCCACAGCGCGGCATCTTCCGCGCTCAGGTTCGACGGTGGGGCGATGCGCAGTCCGGCCCATGGCGCGGGGGACCAGACGAGCAGGTACATCGCCAGTACTTCGGCGAGTGTGATCAGGTGGTTGTGTGCGCTGGCCGAGGTGAAGACCGGTTTTTCGACGCCGCCGAACAGCACCTCGATGAGCGCGTAGTTGCGCTTGTGCTGGGGGAGCAGGGTTTCGCGGCGGTAGTAGCTCGCCGGGTGGGCGTAGAGCGCGGCGGCGTCGTGCACGCCGGCTTCCTCGGCGCCGCGCAGCGCCTCGACCGGTAGACCCAGGCGCCCGATTAGGGCGTGGATTGCGCCCAGCATCGGGCCAGCAACGTCATCGGCATAGATCTGGTCGCCGGTCAGCACAAGCGCGGAGGGCCAGCCGGGCAGGCCGTCCTCGCCCGGTGCGGGGTCGGCGTCGGCGGCATTGGTGGCGATCAGCTCGCCGAGCAGGCGATCGACCCGGGTGAGCCCATCACCGCCGTCATGATGCGGCTTGCGGCAGGAGCCGTGCAGCAGCGAGGCTACCCTGGGGGCGAACACGAAGCCGGGCGTAGCACGGTCGGGGTAGCACAGCTCGGGCGCCCAGTCGCGCCAGTGCTGCCAGTTGGCACCTGCTTCCGTCCCGGTGCGGTCAATCCCGTCGGCGGGTGCGAGCGCAAGGTCGTAGCCGATCCATCGCCCGGCTGGCAGTGGCGTCTCGAGCGCGAGGTCGATCAGCATGTAATGCAGGCGCGCACCGGCCTTGAGCAGGCGGTACGCCGGCGAGCCGGGGATGGGCCGGAACTGGCAGGGTGCGCCTTCCCCTGTGTCCACTTCGATCTGCACCTGCACGGCGCGGCTGGTGGCCAGCCACAGCACCAGGCGTTGCGATTCGACCCGGCGCAGGATCGGGCCAGCGAGCACGAGCGGTAGTTCGTCGCCTGCCGGGGGCGTGGTGGCGGTCACGGTGACGGACGGGCTCGGGGCGGTGGCGGCTGGTGCGTGTTTCTGTGGCAGCGTCATGGCGTGTTTATATCAAAGCCGGGTCGTGAGCGGCAGCTTGCGCGCGTGGCGCCTGAGAGCGTGGTCGGCGTGGGCGCTACGCTTGCCGAGCCTGCAGGCTCGCGTCCGTAGGTTAGGGGGCTGGCGGGTTAGAATTCGCGTCCGCATGCGTCGTCTCGGCGCGCGTACGCCTCGCCCTTTCTCGCCCCTCGCCCGCCCCATCCCCTCCATCTCCACCCGCCCCAGAACTGTGAACATCGATCCGTCAACGCTGCCGCCCGGCTTGCCGCCTATCGAGCCTTTCGCATTGCTCGACGACTGCCATGCCACGCGTGCTGCGCCGACCAGCCGCCTGTACACGATGCTCGTTCGCGAGCATTGCTGTAACGACCCGACGGTGCTGGAGACGGTGTGGAGCGCGGTGGATGCCGACCTGCGCGCTGGCTTTCATGCCGTGGTGCTCGCCGACTACGAGTGGGGCGCCCGTCTGCTCGGTGCGGGGCACGAGCGCCTGAGCGCTGCGGATGCGGGGAGTCTCCGCGTGCTGATGTTCGCGCACATGCAGCGGCTCGATGCCGATGCGGCGTCGGCGTGGCTGGCGGCGCGCGAGCGGGCGTGCGCGTCCAGCGCAGCTGGCGCGGCCTGCGAGCCCACCGACGCCGCTCAAGTCTTCAAGCCCTCCGAGCCCGAACCCGCCGGCGTGCTCGACCTGCGGGCCTCCGTGGATCGTGCCGCCTTCGATGCAGCGATCGTGCGCATCCACCACGCGATTGAGGCGGGCGAGACCTATCAGGTGAATTACAGCTACCGGCTCGACTTTCGCAGCTTTGGCTTGCCGCTGAGCCTGTACCGCCGCCTGCGCGCGCACCAGCCCGTGGCCTTTGGTGCGCTGATCGCCCTGCCGCGTGGCGACGCGGGTCCGGACTGGGTGTTGTCCTGCTCGCCCGAACTCTTCCTGCGCAACACGGGGGGCCGGCTGACCGCCCGCCCGATGAAGGGCACGGCAGCGCGCGCGCAGGATCCCGGAGAGGATGCGGAAATCGCCCGCGGGCTTGCGGCTGACGCCAAGAACCGCGCCGAGAACCTGATGATCGTCGACCTGCTGCGCAACGATCTGGGCCGCGTCGCGCGCACCGGCAGCGTGCGCGTGCCGGCACTGTTCTCGGTCGAGACCTACCCGACCGTGCTGCAGATGACCTCCACCGTCGAGGCCGAGCTCCCCGCCGGAACAGGCTTCCCCGCGCTGCTGCGCGCGCTGTTCCCCTGTGGCTCGATCACCGGGGCGCCCAAGCACCGGACCATGCAGTGGATCGCCGCGCTCGAGGATTCGCCGCGTGGTCTCTACACCGGCAGCATCGGCTGGATCGACGCCCCCGTCGCGGGCAGTGGATGCGGCGACTTCTGCCTGTCGGTGGCGATTCGTACCCTGAGCCTGCGCTCGCGCGCGGACGGTGCGGGCTGCGATGGCCGCATGGGGGTGGGCGCGGGCATCGTCATCGACAGCCGCGCTGCCGACGAATACGCCGAATGCCGCCTCAAGGCCCGTTTCCTGACCGCGCTCGATCCCGGCTTTGTGCTCTTCGAGACGATGCATGCGATGCGCGAGGCGGGTGTGCGTCATCTCGACCGCCATCTGGGGCGGCTGGAAGCCAGCGCGGTGGCGCTCGATTTCGGTTTCTCCCGCGAGCGCATTGTCGCCGGGCTGGAGCAGGCGGTGGCAGCATTGCCGAGCGGCGCGGCACACCGGCTGCGGCTGGCCGTGCACAAGGACGGACGCTTCGAGCTCGCGGTGGCGGTGCTCGATCCGCTGCCGCCAGGGCCGGTCGAGGTGCTGCTTGCGCGCACGCCGATTGACGATCCGTTCGGTCTGCTCGGCCACAAGACCACGCTGCGCAGCCGCTACGACGAAGGCATCCGCGCCGCGCAGGCGCGTGGTGCGTTCGACATGTTGTTCTTCGATGGCGAGGGCTGGCTGACCGAAGGCGGACGCAGCAATGTCTTCCTGCGCGTCGAGGGACAGTGGCTGACGCCGCCGCTCGGGCGTGGCGTGCTGCCGGGCACGATGCGCGCCGCGCTGCTGGCCGATCCCGCATGGTCGGCGCGCGAGCGGCGGCTGCGGGTGGAGGATCTCCTGCGCGCCGAGCGCATCGTGCTCACCAATGCGCTGCGCGGTGTGCTGGAGGCGCGGCTGGCGCCCGGCGAGGCCGAGCGCGGGTGCCCGGGTCCGGTCTTGCCTTCAGCCCGCCGATAGCCGGCACGCCGCGTACTTGAACTCCGGAATCTTGCCGTAGGGGTCGAGCGCCGGGTTGGTGAGCAGGTTGGCGGCGGCCTCCACGTAGCAGAAGGGAACAAAGACCATGCCCTCGGGCATCCGCGGGTCGGTGCGGGCGGCGAGGGTGATGCAGCCGCGGCGGGTCTCGATCGTCAGGGGCGCGCCCGGGGCGAGGCCGAGGCGGGCGAGTTCGCCCGGGGCCAGCGTCGCTACGGCAGCGGGTTCAAGCGCGTCGAGCACTGCGCTGCGCCGGGTCATCGCGCCGGTGTGCCAGTGTTCGAGCTGGCGGCCGGTGATCAGCACCGTGGGCCAGTCGGCGTCCACCGGTTCGTCGGGCGGCAGCGGCACGGCGGGGCGGAAGCGTGCGCGGCCGCTTGCGGTCGGGAAGCGGTCGTCGAAGACCACGTCCTTGCCTGGGGCGTCGCCCGCGGGGCAGGGGTAGGTGACGGCACCCTCGCGCTCCAGCCGCGCCCAGTCGATGTGGTCGAGCGAGCGCATGGCGCGCTTCATCTCGGCGAAGACCTCGCGCGGGTGGGCGTAGTCCCAGTCGAGGCCGAGGCGGCACGCGAGCTGCTGGATGATCCACCAGTCGGGGCGGGCCTCGCCGGGCAGCGGCACGGCGGCGCGGCCGAGCTGGATCTGGCGGTTGGTGTTGGTCACGGTGCCGTCCTTTTCGGGCCAGGCCGAGGCGGGCAGGATCACATCGGCAAACTGCGCGGTCTCGGTGACGAAGAGGTCCTGCACGACCAGATGTTCCAGCCTGGCGAGTGCGGCGCGGGTGTGGTGCAGGTCGGGGTCGGACATCGCCGGGTTCTCGCCGAGGATGTACATCCCGCGCACCCGGCCGGCGTGGATCGCGTCCATGGTCTCGACGACGGTGAGGCCGGGCTGGGCTGGCAAGGGCGTCGACCACAGTTCCTCGAAGGCGGCGCGGTACTGCGCGTCGCCCACCGGGCGGTAGTCGGGTAGCACCATCGGGATAAGGCCCGCGTCGGAGGCGCCCTGCACGTTGTTCTGCCCGCGCAGCGGATGCAGGCCGGTGCCGGGACGGCCGATGTGGCCGGTGGCGAGCGCGAGGGAGATCAGGCAGCGCGCGTTGTCGGTGCCGTGCACATGCTGCGAGATCCCCATGCCCCAGAAAATCATCGCGCGCTCGGCCTGGGCGTAGAGGCGCGCGATGTCGCGGATCTCGTCCGGCGCCACACCGCACAGCGGCGCCATGGCCTCGGGCGTCATCGGCGCGACGTGGTCGGCGAGCGCCTCGAAACCCTCGGTGCGCGTGGCGATGAAGTCGTTGTTGCACAAGCCCTCGTCGATGATGACGTGGAGCATGGCGTTGAAGAGCGCAACGTCGCTCCCCGGGGTGAAGCGCACCATGCGGTTGGCGTATTGGCCGAGGACCAGGCCGCGCGGGTCGAGCACGATCAGCTTCGTCCCGCGTTTGGCGGCCTGTTTGAACCAGGTGGCGGCGACGGGGTGGTTTGCCGTCGGGTTGCAGCCGGTGAGGATCACTACGTCGGCTTGCGCCGCCTGCATGAAGGAGGCGGTGACTGCGCCCGAGCCGATGCATTCCATCAGCGCGGCGACCGAGCTGGCGTGGCACAGCCGGGTGCAGTGGTCTACGTTGTTGGAGCGGAAGCCCGTGCGCACCAGCTTCTGGAACAGCCAGGCCTCCTCATTCGAACACTTCGCGCTGCCGAAGCCGGCGAGCACGCCAGGGCCGTGGGTGTCGAGCAGGCGGCGCAGGCCTGTGGCGGCGAACTCGAGCGCCTCGTCCCAGCTCGCCGGGCGGAAGTGGCTGAGCGGGCTGGCCGGGTCGAAGGCTGGATCCACGCCCTTGGGCACGCCCTCACGGCGGATCAGCGGAGTCGTCAGGCGGCCGCGGTGATTGGGGTAATCGAAGCCGAAGCGGCCCTTCACGCACAGGCGGTTCTCGTTGGCCGGGCCGTTGCGGCCTTCGACGAAGAGGATGCGACCGTCCTTGACGTGGTAGGTGAGCTGGCAGCCCACGCCACAGTAGGGACACACCGAATCCACCTTGTGATCGGCGCAGGCCGAGTCGCCGCGGCCAAGCGCGTCGGCCACGCTGGCGGGCATCAGCGCACCGGTGGGACAGGCCTGCACGCATTCCCCGCAGGCCACGCAGGTGCTGTGGCCGAGCGGGTCGTCGAAGTCGAACACGATCTTCGTTGCCGCGCCGCGGTGGGCGAGACCGATCACGTCGTTGACCTGGACCTCGCGGCAGGCCTGAACACACAGTCGGCATGCGATGCATGCATCCAGATTCACGCGGATCGCTGGATGCGAGGCATCCGGCGCCGACGCGCGCGTGATGCGGGAGAGGAAAGCGTCCTCCTCCACCCCCGCGGGGGCGTCGAGCAGGGCCATCTGCTCCGCCAGCTCCCAGAAATGGCTGGAGCGGTCGGGGCTGTCCTCGCGCGCGGCTTGCTCGGCGCGCAGTAACGCCATGACGCCCTCGCGTGCGCTGCGTGCGCGCCCGGATTTGCGGCTCCTGATCACCATGCCTGGCCGCGCCTCGCGGATGCAGCTTGCGGCCAGGGTGCGTTCGCCCTCGATCTCGATCATGCAGGCGCGACAGTTTCCGTCCGGTCGGTAGCCGGGTGCATCACGCAGGCACAGGTGGGGGATGCGCTCGCCTGCCCGTGCCGCGACTTGCCACAGGGTTTCGCCGGGGAAGGCCGTGACGGTGACCCCGTCAAGCGTGATCTCGAAGGCTTCGTTATCTGTTTCGGATGAGGCCGTGTGGCCGTGTGCCGTGTTCATCGCGCGTCCTCTTCGTGGCCGGCCTGCGTGGCCGGCGCTGTGTGTATCAGCCGAACGCCCCGGCGCGAAAGCTCATCCGGGAAAAAACGCAGCAGGCTGAGCACCGGGTTGGGAGCGGCCTGGCCGAGGCCGCAGATCGAGGCGTCCTGCATCAGCTGCGCAAGTCCTTGCAGCTGTGAGACATCCCACTGGTCGCGCTCGATCAGGCCCAGCATCTTCCCGGTGCCGACCCGGCACGGGGTGCATTGGCCACAGGATTCGTCGGCGAAGAAGGCAAGCAGGTTCTGCACCGCCGTGCGCAGGTCGTCCTGGTCCGAGATCACCACCACCGCGGCCGAGCCGATGAAGCAGCCATGTGGCTGCAGGGTATCGAAGTCGAGTGGCAGGTCGGCCTTGCTCGCGGGCAGGATGCCGCCCGAGGCGCCACCGGGCAGCCACGCGAGCAGGCGGTGGCCCGCCGCCATGCCGCCGCAGTGCTCGTCGATCAGCTCGCGCAGCGTGATGCCTGCCGGGGCGACATGCACGCCGGGCTTGTTCACCCGCCCCGAGACCGAAAAGCTGCGCAGGCCGCTGCGGCCATGCCGCCCCTGGCTGGCGAACCACGCCGCGCCTTTCGCGTGCAGGAGCGGGATCCAGTAGAGCGTCTCGACGTTGTTGACCAGGGTCGGGCGGCCGAAAAGGCCGTGCTGTGCCACGAAGGGCGGACGATGGCGCGGCTTGCCGGGTTTGCCTTCCAGCGACTCGATGAGCGCGGATTCCTCGCCGCAGATGTAGGCGCCTGCGCCGCGGCGCAGCACGATGAAGCCGGGTCGGGTGATCCCGGCCTGCTCCAGTTCGGCGATCGCTTCGCGCAGCACGGTGTGCAGTGCCGCGTATTCGTCCCGCAGGTAGAGGTAGACCGCCTCGGCTTCGAGCGCCTGCACGCTCACCAGTGCGCCTTCGAGTACCTGGTGGGGCCAGCGCTCGAGGTAATGACGGTCCTTGAAGGTGCCGGGTTCGCCTTCGTCTGCATTGATCACCACGTAGCGGGGGCCGGCTTCTGCGCGCACCGCCTGCCACTTGCGCCAGGTCGGGAAACCCGCGCCGCCCATGCCGCGCAGGCCAGCATCGCGCAGCAGATGCTCGATGTGCGTTGCCTCGAGTGCGCCTGTGCGCAGGGCTTCGAGCAGGGCATGGCCGCCTTCGGCCCGATAGGATTCGAGCCGCTGCCAGGGGGGATGCTCAGGCGCAGCGCCGCCTGGTGCCAGGGTCGCGCGTACGCGTTCGGGAGTGGCATGACCGAGCGTGCGATGACCAATCTGTGCCGCTGGCGCACAGTCGCATTGGCCCATGCAGGGAGCGCGCAGGATGCGTACGCTGGAGGGGTCGAGCGCGCCCTCCAGTGCGGCCTTCAGATGCGCGGCCCCGGCGAGCTGGCAGGGCAGGCCGTCGCATATCCGGATCGTGAGCGCCGGCGGCGGGGTTTCGTCATCGCGCACGAGGTCGAAGTGGGCGTAGAAGCTTGCGGTCTCGAAGACCTCGGCCATCGGGAGGCGCATCCAGGCCGCGAGCGCGTGCATGTGGTTCAGCGACAGGTGGCCGAAGTGGTCCTGAATCGCGTGCAGGTGCTCGATCAGTGCATCGCGGCTACGGGGGCGGCCACCGAGCAGGTCGGCCACGGCGCGTTCGGCGTCGGCGTCGAGCTGGCGGCCGCGCGGGGTGGCGCGGGTGCGCACCCGTTCGTGCGTCGTGTCTGTTCCTGCGGCGGGTGCCGCGGAGGATGAAGTCGGTGGCGTCATCGGCGCATGTTCCTGGCTTGCTGGGATGCCCTTTCGGCACTGCTCCCGCACTGTACTCCCCGGCGCGCCGTGCGGGCATTGTGGCAAGCCCGATCCCTCGACGGAGAAAGGGTTATCCCCGGCTTGACCTCGAGCCTCAAGCGCCTATGCTGCGTTTTGCATAGGTGAGTCATCCGTGTGCGCGGTTACGGTTGCGCGCGCCCCAGGATGAGCGCCGATTGTCATGACGAATAACGTGAACAACGCGAAACAGGAGACGATCGATGTGGAAAGCACTGCACATTGATCCCGCGAAGTGCACCGGCTGTCTGCAATGCGAGATGGCCTGTTCCTACGAGCACACCGGGGTCATCAATCCGAGCAAGTCGCGCATCAAGGTGTTCAACTTCGAACACGAGGGCCGCAAGGTGCCCTACACCTGTACGCAGTGCACCGAAGCCTGGTGCCTGAATTCCTGCCCTGTCGACGCGATCCGCATCGACCTGAGCACCGGCGCCAAGATGGTGTTCGAGGACACCTGTGTCGGCTGCAAGGTGTGCACGATCGCCTGTCCGTTCGGCACCATCAACTACAACCAGGACACCGGCAAGGTGCAGAAGTGCGATCTGTGCGAAGGCAACCCCGCCTGCGCCAGCGCCTGTCCGACCGGCGCCATCACCTATGTTGACGCCGACTGGACCGGCATCGACAAGATGCGCGCCTGGGCCGCCAAGGCCAACACCCCGGCTTCGGCCGCAGCCTGAGGAGGACGGATCATGGGTTGGAATCGAAAACTCCTGCGGGTGAACCTCTCGGCGGGTACCTGCTCGGTGGAGCCGCTCAACATGCAGTGGGCCGACGAGTACCTCGGCTCGCGCGGCCTGGCCACCAAGTACCTGGTGTCCGAGATCGACCCCAAGGTCGATCCGCTGTCGCCCGACAACAAGATGATCATGGCCACCGGGCCGCTCACCGGCACCATGGCCTCGACCGGCGGGCGCTACACCGTCGTCACCAAGGGGCCACTTACGGGCGCCATCGCCTGTTCGAACTCGGGCGGTTTCTTCGGCGCCGAGATGAAGTTCGCCGGCTGGGACATGGTGATCTTCGAGGGCAAGTCGGCGAAACCGGTGTGGCTCTACATCGAGAACGACAAGGCCGAACTGCGCGACGCCGCCGGGTTGTGGGGCAAGAGCTGCTGGGAGACCGAGGAGCAGATCAAGGACGAGCTGCAGGACCCGCTCGTGCGCATCTCGTCGATCGGCAAGGCGGGCGAGAACCAGGTGCTGTATGCCTGCGTGGTCAATGACCTGCATCGCGCGGCCGGCCGTTCCGGCGTGGGCGCGGTGATGGGCTCGAAGAACCTAAAAGCGGTGGCCATCCGTGGCACCAAGGGCGTGTCGGGCATCAAGGATTTCGGCGCCTTCCTGAAGGCGACCAACGACGCCAAGAAGGTGCTCGCCGACAACGCGGTCACCGGCCAGGGTCTGCCCAAGTATGGCACCCAGGTGCTGATGAACGTGATCAACGAGATCGGCGCGCTGCCCACCCGCAACCACCGCGACGTGCAGTTCGAGGATGCGTCCAAGATCTCCGCCGAGGCGATGCACGAGAAGCGCGAGTCCGATGGCAAGACCCACCTGGTCACAAACGCCGCCTGTTTCGGCTGCACCATCGCCTGCGGGCGCATCTCGGAAATCGACAAGGGGCACTTCACCGTCAAGAACAGCCCGAAGTACTGGGGCGCTTCCGGCGGCCTGGAGTACGAGGCCGCGTGGGCGCTCGGTGCGGCCAATGGCGTGGGCGACCTCGAGGCGCTGCAGTACGCCAACCTGATCTGCAACGAGCAGGGCATGGACCCGATCTCCTTCGGCGCCACCGTGGGTGCGGCGATGGAACTGTACGAGCTGGGCATCCTCAACGACGACATCATCGGGATGGCGGCGCCCTTCGGTTCGGCCGAGGCGCTGGCGAAGATGGTCGAGATGACCGCGGTGGGCGAGGGTTTCGGCAAGGAGCTCGGCATGGGCAGCAAGCGCCTGTGCGAGAAGTACGGCCGTCCCGAGCTGTCGATGAGCGTGAAGGGGCAGGAGTTCCCGGCCTACGACTCGCGCGGCATCCAGGGCATGGGCCTGGCCTACGCCACCTCCAACCGTGGCGCCTGCCACCTGCGCGGCTACACGGTGGCATCCGAGGTGCTCGGCATTCCGGTCAAGACCGACCCGCTGGTCACCGACGGCAAGCCCGAGCTCGTCAAGGCCTTCCAGGACGCCACCGCGGTGTTCGACTCGGCCGGCATCTGCGTCTTCACCAGCTTCGCGTGGACCCTGGCCGACGTGCAGCCGCAGGTGGCCGCCGCCTGCGAGGGCGACTGGAGCATGGAGAAGCTGAACGAGGTGGGCGAGCGCATCTGGAACATGGAGCGCATGTTCAACAACGCCGCCGGCTTCACCGCCAAGGACGACAACCTGCCGCCGCGTCTGACGCAGGAGCCGGCCAAGACCGGCCCGGCCAAGGGCCTGGTCAACGGCCTGGCGAAGATGTTGCCCGAGTACTACCAGGTGCGGGGGTGGACGCCGGGTGGCGAGCCGACCGCCGAGACGCGGACGCGTCTGGGTTTGTGATCGTGTAAGCGCACACGGGCGCCCTCGGGGCGCCCGTGCTTCGTTCGAGGGTTCCCACATGAAACACCTGATTCTCGGCAACGGTCCCGCGGGTGTCGTCGCCGCCGAAACCCTGCGCAAGGCCGCGCCGCACGACGAGATCGTCATGGTCGGCCACGAGGACGCACCGCCGTATTCGCGCATGGCCATTCCCTACCTGCTCGAAGGCAACATCGACGAGTCGGGCACCTATCTGCGCAAGGGCGCCGACCATTTCGAACGCCTGCGCGTCCGTCAGATGCGTGGCCGTGCGGTGGCGCTCAACACCGAAAAGCGCACCGTGCTGTTCGACGACGGCCATTTCGAAAGCTACGACCGCCTGCTCATCGCCACCGGCTCGCATCCGGTGCGCCCGCCCATCCCCGGCGTGGACCTGCCCGAGGTGCAGACCTGCTGGACGCTTGCCGACGCGCGTGCGATCGCCGCCCATGCCAAACCGGGCGCGCGCGTGCTGCAGCTGGGCGCCGGCTTCATCGGCTGCATCATCATGGAGGCGCTCGCCAAGCGCGGTGTGCAACTCACCGTGGTGGAGATGGGCGACCGCATGGTGCCGCGCATGATGACGCCCAAGGCCGGCGGCATGATCAAGCGCTGGGTGGAAGAGAAGGGCGTCCGCGTCGTCACCTCGGCGGGTGTGCAGCGCATCGATCGTGGCAGCGAGGCGGGCACCGACGCGCCGCTGGTGGTGACGCTGTCGACCGGTGACCGCCTGGATTGCGAGCTCGTCATCGTCGCCGCGGGTGTCGCGCCCAATGTCGGCTTCCTGGAAGAGACCCCGGTGCATGTCGCCAAGGGCGTGCTGGTCGACGACCGTATGGAGACCTCGGTGCCCGGCATCTTTGCTGCGGGCGACGTGGCCGAGGCGCCGGACCTGTTCACCGGCGCGCACCTCGTCGCCGCCATCCAGCCCAACGCGGCCGACCAGGCGCGCATCGCGGCGATGAACATGGCGCGTGGTGCAGCGGCCCGTGACACGAAGCTCAACGGCGTGCTCGCCATCAACGTGCTCGACACGCTGGGCCTGATCTCCTCGTCCTTCGGCCAGTGGTGGGGCGAGAAGCCGGATGTCGGCGGCAGCGGTGTCGAGTTGGTCGACGAGGCGCGCTACCGCTACCTCAGCCTGCAGTTCAAGGACGACGTGCTGATCGGCGCTACCTCCATCGGCCTGACCCAGCACGTCGGCGCACTGCGCGGCCTGATCCACGGCCAGGTCAGGCTTGGCGACTGGAAGGACCGTTTGCTCGCCAACCCGCTGTCCTTCGTCGATGCCTATGTTGCCCGCAGCCAGCAACCGATGGCGCTGGCGCGCTGAGGGCGGCGCATGGAGACCCGTGTGACGATCCGCATCGCCTTCAAGCTCTTTGCCTCGCTGTCGGACTACCTGCCCGACGGCCACCGCGGCAACCGGCTGGAACTGGACGTGGACGCGGGCACGACCGTGGCGGAAATGATTCACCGCTACCGCGTGCCCGAGCGCAGCGCCCACCTGGTGCTGGTCAATGGCCATTTCGTGCCGCCGGCCGAGCGCGCCAGGCGCCGCTTGCAGGACGGCGACGAGCTCGCCATCTGGCCGCCGATCGCCGGCGGCTGAGGCGTGGCCTTCATCAACGGCCCGGTGCCCGAGTCCTTCGAGCGCCGGGTCACCGCCACCGCGCGTGAATTCGAGCGCGACCTGCGCCAGGCCTGGCCCGCGGTGCAGGGCAACGCCGAAGCGCTGCGCTTCAGCCTGCAGGACGGTGCGCAATCCCTTGTCATTGACATCGAGCCCGCCGGCGTGCAGCGGCTCGGGCTGTTCGAGCTGCCGCAACTGATCGTGCGCTACCGCTTCGGCCCGGGTGCCGAGGCCATGCGCCGTGCCCTGCTCGTGCGGCTGGATCGGGCGATGCAGAAGGGCGGGGGCTGATCCCCCCACCTGCCCCGATCCGAGGCCGCATGCGTTACGGACCGTGCGGCCTTTCGGGTATGCTCCCCGTCGATGTCCGCCTTCGCCGCCACCTTCTCCGACGCCTTTTCGCTGCTCGCCACCTTCGACCACACCGTGGCCGAGATCGTGGCGCTGTCGCTGCAGGTCAGTGGTGGCGCGGTGCTGCTGGGCACGCTGATCGGGCTGCCACTCGGCGCCTGCATTGCGGTGGGGCGTTTCCCGGGCAAGAGCACGCTGTCGGTGCTGGTCAACGGACTGATGGGCCTGCCTTCGGTGGTGGTGGGGGTGGTGGTCTACCTGCTGCTATCGCGCTCGGGGCCGTTCGGTGGCTTCGGCCTGCTGTACACGCCGCTGGCGATGGTCATCGCGCAGACCCTGCTGGTGATTCCGCTGATGGCGGCGATCACGCGCCAGGTGGTTGAGGACGTGTGGCAGCGCTACGCCGAAGAACTGCAGCTGATGCGCTTTTCGTGGTGGGACAGCGTCACCACGCTGCTCTACGACTGTCGCCACTCCTTGCTGGTGGCGGTGCTGGCGGGCCTGGGGCGCGCGATGAGCGAGGTGGGGGCGGTGATGATCGTCGGCGGCAACATCGACCGGGCGACGCGCGTGATGACCACCGCGATCGCGCTCGAGACCAGCAAGGGCGACCTCGCGCTGGCGATCGCGCTTGGCATCGTGCTCATCGTCATCATCCTCGCGCTCAACGCGCTGGCCTTCGTGCTGCGCCATTGGGCAATGCGGCGCTACGGCTGAGGCGGACGATGGCAATTTTTCCCCTGCGCATCCGCGGCCTGCGCTACCAGCCCAACGGCCGCGAGGTGTTGGCCGGTATCGATCTCGATCTGGGCGACGAAGGCATCACCCTGGTGCTGGGCCCCAACGGGGCGGGCAAGAGCATTCTGCTGCGCACGATATGCGGGCTGATCGAACCCGGTGCCGGCAGCATGGCCTGGGGCGACGAGGGCGCGCGCCGGCCTGCGCAGGGCGTGATGATGGTGTTTCAGCGGCCGATGATGCTGCGCGCCTCGGTACTGCATAACGTCGCGCTGGGGCTGAAACCCCTTGGGCTGACCGCCGCCGAACGCCGCCGGCAGGGGCTGGCGATGCTCGAGCGTGTCGGCCTGGCCGACCGTGCCGAGGACAGTGCGCGACAGCTTTCCGGGGGCGAGCAGCAACGCCTCGCGCTGGCGCGCGCGTGGCTGACGAAGCCGCGCCTGCTGCTGCTCGACGAGCCCACCGCCAGCCTTGACCCGTCGGCCAGCGCCGAAGTCGAGCGCATCATCCGCGAGATCCGTACCGACGGCACCCGCGTCCTGATGGTCACCCACAATCTTGGACAGGCCACGCGGCTCGCGGACGACATCGTGTTCATGTCTGCGGGGCGGGTGTGCGAGCACACCCCGGTGCGCGCCTTCTTTGCCCGTCCACAGTCGGAAGAGGCGCGCCTCTTCATCCAGGGAGAACTTCCATGGCGGATGCGTTTTCACGGCGCGTGAAACGTTCGGTGCCCGTGTCGGCGCTGATCCTCTTCGCGCTCGCGGCGCTGGCGCTGATACCGGCGCTGATCTGCTTTGCGGGCGAGGGTGCGCGACTGCACCCGGCGCTCGCAGACCCGATGGCTGGGCTGGCCTTCCTGGTGTCGGCGGTCGCGCTGGCGGGGTCGGGTGCTTTTCCGCTCGCGCTGGCCAGGCTGGCCCGCAGCGATGAGGCCGGGCGGCGCGACTGACCCGCTCGTGCGCCTCAGGCCTTCCAGTGCCCCGATTTGCCGCCGAGCTTTTCCATGAGCTGAATGCCTTCCATGCGCATGCCGCGGTCGATGGCCTTGCACATGTCGTAGATCGTGAGCAGGCCGACATTCACCGCGGTGAGCGCTTCCATCTCGACGCCGGTGCGGCCGACGGTTTCGGCGGTGACGGTGCAGCGGATGGCGCACTCGGTTTCGTCGAGGTCGAACTCCACCGCGACCCGCGTGAGGGGGATCGGGTGGCAGAGGGGGATGAGGTCGCTGGTGCGCTTGGCGGCCTGGATCGCGGCAATGCGGGCGATGCCGAGCACGTCGCCCTTCTTGGCCGTGCCGGATTTCACCATCGCGAAGGTATCTGGAAGCATCAGGATGCGGCCGGTCGCAATGGCGACGCGGCGGGTCTCGGCCTTGGCGCCGACGTCGACCATGTGGGCCTGGCCTTCGCCGTCGAAATGGGTGAGCGGGTTGGAGGATACGGTCGTCATGGGCGGAGATGGGGGCGGGCTGCTCGCGCAGGGCGCATGCTGCACCGGACGAGGTGCCAGCAAAACACGCCGATACATCGAGTGTGGGAACGGGTTGGCGTCGGGCAGTATCATAGCATCCGATGATGCGACGACCTTTCGCCCTCCTGCTCAGTTGCGCGCTTGCGCTGCCCGCTCCGCTCAGTGCCCAGTCGTACGATCTTCCGGATCTGGGCGACGTGGCGGCTACCGAGCTTTCCCCCGCGGCCGAGCGCCGCATCGGTGAAGAGATCATCGCCCAGATCCGCTGGCGGGATGCCGCCTACCTGGATGACCCGGAGATCGAGGAATACGTCAATCGCCTCGGACATCGGCTGGCGGGGGTGAGCAACAACCCCACGCAGGACTTCGACTTCTTTGTCGTGCGCGACCCGACGCTCAACGCTTTCGCGTTGCCTGGCGGCTATATCGGTGTGCATACCGGGCTGCTGCTCGCGGCGCAGACCGAGTCGGAGTTCGCCTCGGTGCTGGGGCACGAGATCGCCCACGTCACCCAGCGCCATATCGCACAGATCGTGGGCAAGCAGAGCCAGTCGGCGATGCTGATGATGGCTTCGCTGCTGGTGGCGGTGCTGGCGGCGCGGAGCAATTCCGATGTGAGTCAGGCTGCGATCGCCGCCGGGCAGGCCGGGGCCATCCAGTCACAGCTCGGCTATACCCGCGCCTTCGAGCGCGAGGCCGATCGCGTGGGGCTGGAGACGCTGGACAAGGCGGGGATGGACGTGCGCGGCATGCCGAGCTTCTTCGAGCGTCTTCAGCGCAACACCCGGGTGTATGAGAACAACGCGCCGGCGTACCTCCGCACTCACCCGCTGACGACGGAACGTATTGCCGACATGGAGAACCGTGTCACGCGAATGCCGTACCGGCAGGTGCTCGACTCCGCCGACTTCCGCTATGCACGCGCGAAGCTGCGTGCCGATGCGGGCCAGCCCGCCGACGCGGTGCGGGACCTGGAGTCCGAAGTGGCGCGTGCGCCCCAGGCGGAGGAGATGGCCTATGGGCTCGCACGCGCGCTGCTGCGTGCAGGACGTGCCGACGATGCCCTGGTGCGTCTCGATGTGGTGCGAAAGCGTGCGCCCGCGTCCCCCTGGCTGGAAACGCTGGCTGCCGAGATCCACATCGCGCGCCGGGACGGTGCGGAAGCAGTGCGCATCCTGGATGCGGCGCGCAGGCAGTTTCCGGCCAGCCGCAGCGTGGCCTATGCGCTTGCCGATGCCCGCATCCAGGCAGGGCAGGCCGGCGAGGCCGCGAAGGCGGTGCGGCGTCTGCTTGACGATCGTAGCGGTGATCCGCGCCTGTGGCAGTTGCTCTCGCGCGCACATGCTGCGCTCGGCGAGCGTAGTGCGCAGCACCGCGCGCAGGCGGAGGTGTATGTACTGCGCGGCAGCTTGCCGGCGGCCATCGAGCAACTGGAGATCGCGCGCAAGGCGGGTGACGGCGACTTCTATCTGCTGTCTGCCGTGGATGCCCGTTTGCGCGAGCTGCAGCGCAGCCTGCAGGAAGCGCGGCGGCAGCAGTGAGTGTTTGCGGCGCTTTGCCGGTTGCCTGCCGTACTTTAGAATCGGTCGCGCTTGAAAACCCCAGAACAAAGGACGGAGAGGATGAATTTCGACAAGGAAGTGGATGCCCGTGGTCTGAACTGCCCGTTGCCCATCCTGCGTGCCAAGAAGATGCTGGCAGAGATGCTTTCGGGGCAGGTGGTGCGCGTGGTGGCGACGGATCCGGGTTCAGTCAAGGACTTCCAGGCATTTGCACGCCAGACCGGGAATGAGCTGGTCAAGCAGGGCGAGACGGCAGACAAGGCGTTCGAGTTCTTCCTGAAGCGGAAGTAGGTTTGCGGCGACGCCGGGCCACGGCGAAGCTGCCTGACGGCGTCATGGCGAACCGCATTCGCGCCTGGTTGCCGTCAGACACCAAACGGGCTGCCGCGATCAATCGGGCAGCCCGTTTGGTCTTGCCAGCGCAGATGGGTACTTAAGCGCCCAGCTTTGCCAGTTGCGGTTTCAGCTTCTCGAGGGTGGCCTTGAATCCGGCGAGGCGATCCCGCTCCTGCTGGACCACCGCGGCGGGTGCACGATCGACGAAGCTGGCGTTGCCAAGCTTGCCTTCGGCCTTGGCGATCTCGCCGTCGAGGCGGGCGATCTCCTTGCCCAGGCGTTCGCGCTCGGCAGCGACGTCGATCTCCACCTTCAGCATCAGCCGGGTCTCGCCGGCCACCGCGACCGGGGCGAGTTCGTCCGCGCCGATCTCGTCAACGATCTGCACCTCGGCGAGCTTGGCCAGGCCGGCAAGGTAGGGCGCATAAACGGCGAGCGCGGCCTTGTCGCCCGCGGCCACCAGCGGCAGGCGCTGGGCGGGGGAGATGTTCATCTCGCCGCGCAGGTTGCGGCAGGCGTAGATCATTGCCTTCAGTTCGGCGACCTTGGCCTCCGATGCCTCGTCGATGCGGCCCATGTCCGCGCGCGGGTAGCGCACGCGCATGATGCTGTCGCCGTCCTTGCGTCCGGCAAGCGGTGCCACGGTCTGCCAGAGTTCTTCGGTGATGAAGGGGATCAGCGGATGCGCCAGGCGCAGCACGGTCTCGAGTACGCGCAGCAGCGTGCGGCGGGTGGCGCGCTGCTGGGCCGCAGTGCCGGTCTGGATCTGCACCTTGGCGAGTTCCAGATACCAGTCGCAGTATTCGTCCCAGACGAACTCATACACCGTGCGCGCGACCAGGTCGAAGCGGTAGGCCTCGAACTGCGCTGCGACCTCGGCTTCGGTGCGCTGCAGGCGCGACACGATCCAGCGGTCGGCGAAGGAGAAATCGAGCACCTCGGCGGAGCAGGCGACGTTGTCGCCGATGCCGCAGTCCTGGCCCTCGCAGTTCATCAGCACGAAGCGGGTTGCGTTCCACAGCTTGTTGCAGAAGTTGCGGTAGCCCTCGCAGCGCGCGAGGTCGAACTTGATGTCGCGGCCCGGGCTGGCGAGCGAGGCGAAGGTGAAGCGCAGCGCGTCGGTGCCGAAGGCGGGGATGCCCTCAGGGAATTCCTTGCGTGTCTTCTTCTCGATGCTTTGCGCCTGCTTCGGGTTCATCAGGCCGAAGGTGCGCTTTTTGACCAGCTCGTCGAGCGCGATGCCGTCGATGAGGTCGATCGGGTCGAGCACGTTGCCCTTGGACTTGCTCATCTTCTGGCCTTCCGCGTCGCGGATGAGACCATGCACGTAGACGTGATTGAAGGGGATCTTGCCGGTGATGTGCTTGGTCATCATGACCATGCGCGCCACCCAGAAGAAGATGATGTCGAAGCCGGTGACGAGCACGGTCGAGGGCAGATAGAGGTCGAGCGCGTCGTTGCTCTTGCCGGGCCACTCGGCGGTCCAGTCCAGCGTCGAGAACGGCCACAGCGCCGACGAATACCAAGTGTCGAGCACGTCGTCTTCCTGGCGCAGGCGGCCGGCGTCGTGTCGGGCATGCAGCAGCGCCAGGCGCTCGGCGATGGCAGGGTAGTCAGCCGCGGTCTGGCCATCGCGCTGGCGCGTCTGGACCTCGGCGTTCAAGGCGTCGATCTCGGCCTGAAGCTCGGCCTTCCAGGCGCGGATCGCTTCCTCCTCGCAGGTGGCGACGTAGATCTTTCCTTCCTCGTCGTACCACGCTGGGATGCGGTGGCCCCACCACAGCTGGCGCGAGATGCACCAGTCCTGGATGTTGTTGAGCCACTGGTTGTAGGTGTTGATCCAGTTCTCGGGGTAGAACCTGATCTCGCCCGAGGCCACGACCTCAAGCGCCTTCTGAGTGATCGACTTGCCATCCGCGCCTGGCTTGGACATGGCGACGAACCACTGATCGGTGAGCATGGGCTCGATGACCACGCTGGTGCGGTCGCCGCGCGGCACCTGCAGCTTGTGTGCCTTGATCTCGAGCATCAGCCCGAGTTGCTCCAGTTCTGCGACCACCGCATCGCGCGCCGGCACGCGATCCAGGCCGGCGACCGTGGCCGGCATCGGCACGCCTTCCAGCGTGATGCCGTCGGTGGTGTAGCGTTCCGCAACCGCGGGCACGCTGCCTGCGAGCGTGAGCACCACGATCATGTCGAGCTTGTGGCGCTGGCCGACGGCGTAGTCGTTGAAGTCGTGCGCCGGGGTGACCTTGACGCAGCCGGTGCCGAACTCGCGGTCGACGTAGTCGTCGGCGATGACCGGGATGTGGCGGCCGGTGAGCGGCAGCGCAACGGTCTTGCCGATCAGGTGGGCGTAGCGTTCGTCCTCGGGGTGCACCATCACCGCGACGTCGCCGAGCAGGGTCTCGGGGCGCGTGGTGGCGACGGTCAGGCCCTTCAGCTCACCGATGGGACCGTCGCTGAACGGATACAGGATGTGGTAGAGCTTCCCGTCCTCTTCCTCGGACACCACTTCCAGATCGGACACCGCGGTGCCGAGCTTCGGATCCCAGTTCACCAGTCGCTTGCCGCGGTAGATCAGGCCCTCGTTGTAGAGGCGGACGAAGGTCTCGGTGACGGTCTTCGACAGGCCCTCGTCCATCGTGAAGCGCTCGCGCTTCCAGTCCGGGCTGGTACCCAGGCGGCGCATCTGGCGCGTGATGGTGCCGCCGGAGTACTCCTTCCACTCCCACACCTTCTCCAGGAAGCGCTCGCGGCCGAGGTCGTGTCGGCTGATGCCTTGGGCATCGAGCTGGCGCTCCACGACGATCTGGGTGGCGATGCCGGCGTGGTCGGTGCCCGGCTGCCACAGCGTGTTGTCACCCCGCATGCGATGGTAGCGGGTGAGCGCATCCATGATCGTCTGGTTGAAGCCGTGCCCCATGTGCAGCGTGCCGGTGACGTTGGGCGGCGGCAGCAGGATGCAGAAGGCGTTGGGGTTCGACTTGTCGAGTCCGGCGTCGAAATAGCCGCGGGATTCCCATTCCGGGTACCAGCGACGTTCGATGTCGGCGGGCTCGAAGCTCTTGGCCAGTTCCATGGTGTTCTACGCGCTTGTAGGCAAAGCGCGGATTATAGCGGATGCGCGCCGCGGGCCCCGATGCGCGCGCCGGCGTGTTCAGGCGCGGGGGGGCGGCGTGTCGTCGCTGTTCTGGTCGAGCAGGGCGCTGATGCGTGCGGAGATCTCCGGCAGCAGGGTGGCGCGCAGGTGGGACTGGACCTCGATCTCCAGTTGCCGGCGCACGCGATCCAGCTCGCGCGAGACGAGTTGAGGCAGCTCGGCTTCGACCCAGCGTGAAATCTCGCGGGCGACAGTTGTGTCGAGTTCGACGAGTCGCTCCGTCAGGTCTGGTAGCGGTGGCGTGCCGGCTGGGGGGCTGCCGGGGAAGACCGCATCCAGGACCGGGTCCGGCCCCTGTGTCGATGGCGCTGGGGTCGCAAAGGACGCGCTGGGTGCTGGCTGGGCTTTGATGGGGGGGGGCGCAAGGTCTTCCCAACGCAGTGGTGCGGCGAGTGGTTCGATGTGTTCGGGTTCAGCTGCGGGCTGAGGCATCGCTTCCGCCGGGCGCCAGCCCGCGGGCGGCTCGAAGTCCTCGACCACTTCGGTGAGGATGGGAAGTTCGTCGTCGTCGAGGCGCTCGTGGGCGGGCTCATGGGGGACGTTGGGTGCTGGCGCGTCGGTCCCGCGGTGACGGCGCAGCAGGGCGTCTGCCTGGTCGATCAGGTCGTCGGCACGTTCGAACTCATCGTCGTCAGGAAACGAGGACCATTTGTTCATAGCGCCTCCCTGCGTTCGGCGTCGAAGGCCTTGAGTTCGCAGCCCAACTCGCGGTAGCGCATCCAGCGCTGGCGGGCAGCGTGCCGTTCTGCAGCGTCGTGTCCGACGATCTCGACTACCATGCGGAAGGCGTCGTGCTCGGCGGGCAAATCGTCGCTGAGGTTGAGCAGCACGTCGCCATGCGGCCAGTTCGGGGCTTCCCCCGCGCATGCCAGCGTGACGGGCGTTTCGCTGGCCAGTGCATGGTCAGCGGGGACATGGGGGATGAAACTCAGCGGTTCGGCCGTCCACAGCAGCTTGTCGAGCGTACGGAGCTGCTCGGGAGTCGTGCAGCGCACCGCCACCTTGCGGCTGCGGCCGTGGGCGTTCGCGACCAGCTCGCAGGCGAGGGCGAGCCGGTCGGGCGTGTTGTGGTAGAAATGAACGCGTGCGGCCATGGCAGGACGACCGTTGCTCAAGCCTTTCTGGCGGCGCGGCCGATCAGGAAGGACGACAGCAGCGGCACCGGACGGCCGGTGGCGCCCTTGGCGTCGCCCGACACCCAGGCAGTGCCCGCGATGTCGAGATGCGCCCATTTGTAGGCCTTGGCGAAGCGCGACAGGAAGCAGGCAGCGGTGATCGTGCCGGCGTAGCGGCCGCCGATGTTGCCCATGTCGGCGAAGTTGCTCTTGAGTAGCTCCTGATACTCCTCCCACAGCGGCAGCTGCCATGCGCGGTCGCCGGATTCGGTGCCGCGGCGCAGGATCTCGGCGGCGAGCTCGTCATCGTTTGCGAGCAGTCCGCTCGGGATCTTGCCGAGCGCGACCACGCAGGCGCCGGTGAGGGTGGCGATGTCGATCACGCACTCGGGCTTGAAGCGCTCGGCGTAGGTGAGCGCATCGCACAGGATCAGGCGGCCTTCGGCGTCCGTGTTGAGCACCTCGATGGTCTGCCCCGACATCGAGGTGACGACATCGCCCGGCTTGGTGGCGCCGCCACCGGGCATGTTCTCGGTGGTGGGGACGAGACCGACGAGGTTGATGGGCAGGCCCATCTGTGCGATCGCCTTGAAGGTACCGAGCACGCTGGCGGCGCCACACATGTCGAACTTCATCTCGTCCATCTCGGCGGCGGGTTTCAGCGAGATGCCGCCGGTGTCGAAGGTGATGCCCTTGCCGACCAGCACGATGGGCTTTGCCTTGGTCTTGCCGCCCTTGTAGTGCATGACGATGAACTTGGGTGGCTGGTGCGAGCCGCGGGCCACCGACAGCAAGGCGCCCATGCCGAGCTTTTCCATGTCGGCGCGTTCGAGCACTTCGACGTCGAACTTGTACTGCTTGCCGAGCGCCACTGCGGTTTCGGCCAGATGCGTGGGGGTGCAGAGGTTGCCGGGCAGGTTGCCGAGATCCTTCGCCAGCGCCATGCCGGTGGCGATCGCCTGCCCCTGCAGCACGGCAGTGTCGAGCCCGGCGTCGAGTTCGCTGCTGACGAGCAGGGTGAGCTTCTTCGTGCCGCGGTGCTTCCTGTCCTTCTTCTTGTCGGTCTTGAGCGCGTCGAAGCGGTAGGCGCCGTCGGCGAGGATGCGCGCGGCCTGCTGCAGGCGCCAGGGCAGGTCACGGCCGCTTGGCCCCACCTCCGCGAGCGTGATCACGGTGTCCTTCGCCGGACTGGAGGCGAGCACCTTCGCGGTGGCGCTCAGCGCGTCACGGTAGGCCTTGTCGCTGAACGCGTCTTCCGTGCCCAGGCAGACAAGCAGAACGCGCTCCGCGTGCGTGCCATGCACGTCGTGCAGCAACAGCGTGGAGCCGGCCTTGTCCTCGAGATCCCCGCGCTTGAGCAGGGCGGAAACGAGCCCTTGCGCCGCATCGTCGACGACTGCGCTGAGAGGGGGGAGCTTGCTGCCGGCGAACACGCCGAGCACCAGCAGGCCGGTCTTCAGCTGTGCCGGGTTGCCGGTCTTTATGGTAAATTCCATCCGCTTTTTCCTTGTAAATACGCCGGTTTCGGATTGCGGTCGATTATGGCCCGTTCGCAAGCAGGGCGTCAAAAAGGCTTCCCGTCTGCATCCGCGCGAGCTGCGCGGCGGGGTGCCGCGTTCCGGTACCGCATCTTGCCCCGCTTCCCGTCTCCTCCGCCTCCTTCTTCGCTGCTTCTTCCGAGCCGATCCGGGCTCGTCGTCCGATGATCTTCCGTCGTGCCTTGCAACGGGAGCTCGCGCAGACGGCAGCCGCGGTGTTCGTTGCCCTGTTCGCGATCCTGATCTCCACCGTGCTCATCCGCCTGCTCGGCCAGGCGGCAGGGGGCAGCGTGCCGGCCGATGCGGTCGCTGCGCTGATCGGCTTCGGGGCGCTCGCGCAGATGCCGACGGTCCTGACGCTGACGCTCTTCATTGCCATCCTGGTTTCCCTTTCGCGCAGTTACCGTGACTCCGAGATGGTCGTGTGGTTCGCTGCGGGTGTGCCGCTGACGTCCTGGATCCGGCCGGTGCTGATCTTTGCCCTGCCGCTGGTGCTGGTGATTGGCGCCGGGGCGCTCTATCTGTCCCCCTGGGCGCAGCAGAAGAGCGGCGAATACCGCGCGCGGCTGGACAGTCGCGACGATACGCAGCGTGTCGCGCCAGGCGTGTTTCGTGAATCCTCCAGCGCGCAGCGCGTGTTCTTCGTGGAAGTGGGGGCGGGCGAAGACGGGCGCGTGCGCAACGTGTTCGTCAGCGAGCAGACACGCTCGGGCGGGCTGGTCGTGATCGTGTCGTCCGAAGGCTTCCTGCGCAGTGATGGCGAGGGACGGCGCTACGTGGTGCTGGAGAACGGACGGCGCTATGACGGCACCCCGGGTACGCCGGCGTTCCGCGTGATGGAGTTCGGTCGCTACGAGGTGCAACTGGAGCAGAAGCAGGTCACCAGCCAGCTCGCCCGCACGCGCGCGCAGCCGACCGCATTGCTGCTGGCGCAGCAGGACAAGCGCAGCCTGGGCGAACTGGTCGGGCGCATCGGCGTACCGGTCGTGGCGCTGCTGCTAGCGCTGCTGGCCATTCCGCTCTCCTTTGTCAATCCTCGCGCCGGGCGGACCAATAACATGCTTATCGCGCTGCTCGTCTATCTGCTCTACAGCAACGCGATCTCGGTGTTCCAGTCCTGGGTGACGCAGGGGCGGGTTGGTTTTGTCCCGGGCCTGTTGCTGCCGCATCTGGTGGTGCTCGGTGCGCTCGGGCTGCTGTTCTACACGCGGCTCGCCGTGTCACCGTTCTGGCGGAGGCGTACATGAGCGCGGTGCTGCTGCGCTATCTCGCGCGGGAAATCTTCGGCTCGACCCTGCTGGTGCTGGTCGCCTTCCTCGGCCTGTTCGCCTTCTTCGACCTCATCAACGAGCTCGAGGACATCGGCAAGGGGGGCTATACGCTCTACCAGGCGGTGATCTATGTGGTGCTGACCCTGCCGGCGCGGGTCTACGAGCTGATGCCGATCGCGGTGCTGATCGGTAGCCTCTATGCGCTGGCGACGCTGGCGCGGCATTCCGAGATTACGGTGATGCGTGCCTCGGGCATGTCGAACGGCGCGTTGATGCGCACCCTGGGCCTGATCGGCGTGGTGTTCGTCGCCCTGGTGTTCCTGATCGGTGAGTACGTCGCGCCCCCTGCCGAGTCGGCGGCGGAGGAGTGGAAGCTCAACGCAACCAAGGCCACCGTGTCGCAGCAACTTCGCTCCGGGCTGTGGGTGAAGGATGGGCGGCAGGTGATCAACGTGCGTACGCTGATGCCGGATCGCACGCTGCGCAACGCGCGCATCTACACCTTCGACGAGAACTATGCCCTCGTCTCCATCGCCGAGGCCAGCCAGGGCGTGTTCGACGGGCAGGGTGAATGGAAGTTGCTCGAGGTCGCCCGTACCCGCTTTCACGGTGACCGCACCGAGGTCGAGCACCTGCCGGAAATCGCGTGGAAGTCAGAGCTCACGCCGGAAGTGCTGGGTGTGCTGATGGTGTCGCCGGAGCACATGCAGCTTGGGAGGTTGTGGACCTACATCAAGCACCTGCGCGACAACGGTCAGAATTCGGACCGTTTCGAGATCGCGCTGTGGAAGAAGATCATCTACCCCTTCGCCGTGCTCGTGATGATGGCGCTGGCCATGCCATTCGGTTTCATCCATGACCGCATGGGCGGCGCGAGCGCGCGCATCTTCATGGGGGTCATGCTGGGGGTGGGCTTCCACCTGCTCAACGGCTTGTTCTCCAACCTTGGCATGATCAACGCCTGGCCGCCGGTCATGGCCGCGCTGACGCCGAGCCTGATCTTCCTTGCTGCGGCCGCCTGGCTGATGCACTACGTCGAGCGCCGTTGAGCGCAGACGCTGCCGCTTGGGAAGGCGCGGCATTGGATATGCCGGTGAACGAAAAAACGGGCCCGAAGGCCCGTTGCGAGAAGTGACCGCAGCGCGCTGCGATCAGCCTTCCTGTTGCTGCTGGGCGGCGCGCTTTGCAGCGGCTGCCTTGTAGTCCAGCTTTTCCTTGATGCGAGCCGACTTGCCCGAGCGCTGGCGCAGGTAGTACAGCTTGGCGCGACGCACGTCACCACGACGCTTGACCTCGATGCCGGCGACCAGCGGCGAGTAGGTCTGGAACGTACGCTCGACGCCCTCGCCCGAGGAGATCTTGCGGACGATGAAGGAGGAGTTGAGGCCACGGTTGCGCTTGGCGATCACCACGCCCTCGTAGGCCTGCAGACGCTCGCGGTTGCCTTCCTTGACCTTCACCTGGACGACCACGGTGTCACCGGGGCCGAAGGCGGGGATGGTCTTGCCGGCGGCGACGCGGGCGATCTCTTCCTGCTCGAGTTGCTGAATCAGGTTCATTGCAAAAACTCCATCGATGTTATCGGCCTTCCGCCATCTGCGTCGGCCTGGCCGCAGAGCAGGTCGCAACCTGGTACGTGCCGTTTGTGTAAGGGGTTCAGGTCTGCCGACCTTCCGCCCCGGCTTGCTCCTGCCTGAACTCCTCAAGCAGTTTCAATTCGGTCTTGCTCAGCTGGCGCAACCCGAGCAGGTCGGGTCTGCGCTGCCAGGTGCGGCCCAGCGCCTGCTTGAGCCGCCAGCGGCGGATCGCCGCGTGGTTGCCCGACAACAGCACATCGGGCACCCGATCGTTCTCGTACAGCTCTGGCCGCGTGTAGTGCGGACAGTCCAGCAGGCCGTCGGCAAAGGAGTCTTCCTGTGCCGAGTCGGCCGTATTCAGTGCGCCGGGCAGCTGACGCACGATCGCGTCGAGCAGTACCATCGCCGGCAATTCCCCGCCCGACAGCACGAAGTCGCCGAGCGAGAGTTCTTCATCGACCTCACGCTCGATCAGGCGCTGATCCACGCCTTCATAGCGTCCGCAGAGCAACACCAGCCCAGGCTCTGCAGCCAGTTCCATCACCACTGCCTGGTCCAGCCTTCGACCCTGCGGCGACAGGTAGATTACCCGTCCGCTGCGCCCTAGCGCCTGTTCCTGCGCCGTGCGCGCCGCAGCGATCGCCTGTGCGAGCGGCTCGACCAGCATCACCATGCCCGGACCGCCACCATAGGGGCGGTCGTCCACGGTGCGGTGCGGGTCGCTGGTGAAGTCGCGCGGGTTGTGGAGCCCCATGGCGTACAGCCCGCGATCGATCGCCCTTCGTGTGATGCCGCTTCCGGTGAGGGCCGCGAACATCTCGGGGAAGAGCGTAATCACGTCGTAGCGACGTTGCCCACCTTCGATGCCCTTCGGCGCTCCTTCCTGCGTAGCGTCCGTGGAGGCTTGCGCTTCGACCGGAAGCGTGCAAGTCCGCGTCACCAGTCTTTTTCCCAGCTCACCCGGATGCGCCGGGCAGCCAGATCTACGTCCAGCACGTAGGCGGCGACAAAGGGAATCAGGCGTTCCACGCTCCCTTCGCCTTCACCTTCCTGCAATTGCAGCACGTCATGGGCACCGGTCGAAACCAGTCCCTTCACCGTGCCCAGCGCTTCACCGGCCTCGTTCTCGACCGCCAGGCCGACAAGGTCGCCCCAGTAGTATTCGCCCTCGGCCGGCTTGGGCAAGGCTTCGCGCGGCGCGGCGATGTAAAAGCCATCGATCGCTTCTGCGGACGACCGATCGGGGACCTCGGTCAGCGCGGCGACGAGCCCCTTGCCGTGCGCGCGGCAGGCCGCGAGCGTGTATTGCTTCCATTGGGAAGCCGGCGCAGCGTCGTCGCTGCTCAGCCACCAGTGGGACATCTTGCGCCACGACAGTGGATCGTCACCGAAGGGGTGGATCTTGACCCACCCTTGAACGCCAAAAGGGGCGACGATGCGCCCCAGTACGATCATGCTTCGTTCCGCCGTGGCAGACCGCAGCCGATCAAGCAGCCTTGGCGGCCTGCTTGACGAGGCGGGCAACCGTCGGCGACAGCTGGGCGCCGTTCTGCTGCCAGTAGGCCAGGCGCTCGGTGTTGATCACCAGGCTCTGTTCGGCGCCGGCAGCGATCGGGTTGTAGTAACCGACACGCTCGATGAAGCGACCGTCGCGACGATTGCGCGAATCAGCAACGACCATGTTGAAGAACGGGCGCTTTTTGGCGCCACCACGGGCAAGGCGAATGACGACCATCTGTTATTCCTGATCGGTGGATGCGAAAAACCGCGGAGTATAGGCCTTTGCTCCCGAGACGGCAAGAATAATGCGCAACTTTCCTGTGCATGGAGATGGGCCGAAAGGGCCGCTTCCCCGTAGCGGTGGAGCAGATAGAATGCGGTGTGCCCGACAGCGCGACCGACCATGAACACGTCCCCACTTCTTTCCGACGAAGCCCAGGCCCTGCTCGACCTGTTCGAGGATCGGGCTTTTGCGCCTTCGGTCGAGGGCCTCGAGGCCCTGCGCGATCCGCTTTGCGCGGTCCTGCAGAGGGGCGGTGCGCTGGAGGGGGGAGGTGTCCGTGTCGGCGTGGCGGCGGTGTCCTTTCTGCGGCGACTCTGCGCGGATTATCGCGCCGAGGCGGCGGGCTGCCCGCTGCCGCTTGACGAGGCGCTGTTCGCACGCCAGGCGGCATTGGGCTCCTTGTTGATTGCTGTTTCGGGCGGGTTGCTCCAGTTTGTCGAATCCGGTGCCGGGGGCAGTGCATCCGAACGGGATGCGGCCGCTGCGCACGCTTTCGAGGCGGTGCTCGAAGTCTTCCGTGTCGCGGGGCTCGCGGCGTCGGACGTGCCCGAGGGCAGTTGGCGGCTCGCACATCGACTCGCGCGCTCTACGGGGATCGGCACGGCTGCCGGGCAGCGCCTCGCGCCCTGGTATCTGCGCCTGCTCACGCTTGCCGCTTCACAGCCCGATGCGCTGACCGGCCGGGAACTCGTGTGGCTGTTCGATTTCCTCGATGAGCGCCTGCTCTCGGTTGCCGATCTTACGCGGAGCAGCCCGGCGGCGACTGCGGCGCAGTGGTGGGTGGACCTGGCGGGCGACGCTCCACCGGTGGCGGTCGCGCGCAGGCCTGTGCCGGCCGAGCGGGAGGGTAGCTCCGAGATCTGGTCCTTCAATCCCAGGCCGATGGCGCAGCGCTTGGGCGAGTGTATTGATTGGGTAACGGCGAACCTGACTGCCGCGGAGCTTGCCGGCGCCCAGGACGAACTTGCGCCGGAGGCGCTGCAGGGCGCGGGTCTGCCGCCCGGGCTGAAGGTCCTCGAGGCGCTCGCGCTGCTCAAGCGCTTGCGTGGTCTGTGGATGGCCGTTCCGGTGCGGGAGCAGCCGCGTCGCGCCCGGCACTATGCAGTCCAGGTGTGCGTCGGGCTGCATGCGATGTGGTTGCTGGGAAAGGATGCTGCGCGCCCGCTGGCCGGCATCCAGAAGTGGGAGGTCATCAACGAGAGCCCGGGTGGGCTTGCGATCATGAGCGTTGCCGGCGTCCGGGGAGAGATTGAATCGGGCTCCACACTGGCTCTGCGGCGCGACGCCGAACAGCCTTGGTCCATCTGCATCGTGCGTTGGGCGCGCAGCGAGCACCCGGGGCAACTCGAGCTTGGCTTGCAGATCGTCGGCATCGGTTTTCAGCCGGTGGAGGTCGGTTTTCGCGGCCGGGCCGCGAAGAAGCTTGAGCCCGCGCTCGCCCTTCCGGCGATGGAGCCCGTGCGGCGCCATCCCGCCATGCTTGCGCCCGCTGGCACCTATGCTTCGCGCCGCTTTGTGTTCGTGCGCGAGGGCGCGTCGCTCTACATCGCGCAGGCGCGTGCGCTCGGACTCGACATGCAGACCTCGCGTGTCGAACTGTTCCAGTACGAGCTCGATCCGTATCCGATCTGATCCGGCGCCCGCGAGTCGGGATCCGAGGTCCGGAGCCCGTTACCCGGAACCCGCAGGGCTGCCGGGGGACGAAGGGTATAATTCGCCCCCCGCCCTGGAACACAGCCCCCATGCACGAAATCCTCGTTCTCTACTACAGCCATCGCGGCTCGGTACGCGCGCTCGCCGAACAGATCGCCGTTGGCATCCATCAGGTCCCCGGGGCGTGTGCGCGGGTCAGGACTGTGCCGAGGGTTTCCACCGTGTGCGAGGCGGTGGAGGACGACATCCCGGCGGATGGCCCGCCCTACGTCGAGGTCGCCGATCTTGAGGCCTGCATCGGGCTCGCACTGGGCAGTCCGACGCGGTTCGGCAACATGGCGGCGCCGATGAAGTATTTCCTGGATGGCCTCGCTGGCGCGTGGGTCAACGGCGCGCTCGAGGGCAAGCCGGCCTGCGTGTTCACGTCCTCGGCGAGCATGCACGGTGGTCAGGAGAGCACGCTGCTGAGCATGATGCTGCCGCTCTTTCATCACGGAATGCTGGTCATGGGGCTGCCCTTCAGCGAGGGGGTGCTGAGCAGCACACGCTCGGGCGGCACGCCCTACGGGGCGAGCCATGTGGCGGGGGGGGACGGGCAACCCGAGCCCAGCACCGACGAGGTTCATCTGGCGCAGGCGCAGGGCAGGCGGCTGGCAGAGACGGCGCTGCGCCTGGCGGGTGTGCGATGAGTGCGCAATCGCTGTCCAGGCTTTCCAGCGTCCTGCTGCTGTCCCTGATCGCGCTCTGTGTGGTGTGGGAAGGCTGGCTCGCGCCGCTGCGACCGGGCGGGTCGTGGATGATGCTGAAGGCGCTGCCCTTGCTCCCGGCGGTGTTCGGTATGCTGCGCGGGCGTCGCTATACCTCGCAGTGGCTGTCGATGCTCTCGCTGCTGTACTTCACCGAGGGCGTATTGCGCGCCACGGATCCCGGTCTCACCGGACTGTTCGCAATCGTGGAGATTGCGCTTTCGGTCGCGCTGTTTGCCAGCACCATGTTGCACGCGCGCGCTACCGCGCCGTCGCGGATGCAGTGACGCGGGGGAGGAAGGGGCAGGGGGCTTGCGCCCTCAGTCTGCCTGCCCCTGCGTGTGACGGGCTCAAACCTGCGGGTTGAGGCGCTCGGTGCCGACGTGCAGCTTGTTGAGCGCGTTCAGGTAGGCCTTGGCCGAAGCGACGATGATATCGGTGTCGGCGCCTTGCCCGTCCATGACGCGCCCTTCGTGCGACAGGCGAACGGTCACTTCGCCCTGGGCGTCGGTCCCGGTGGTGATTGCATTGACCGAATACAACAGCAGTTGGCTGCCGCTCGTGACGATGGACTCGATCGCCTTGAAGGCCGCATCCACCGGCCCGGAACCTTCGGCACGCGCATGCGATTCATGTCCGCCCACGGTGAGCGTGAGCTCGGCCACCGGGGTTTCTCCCGTTTCGGAGTGGAAGCGGGTCGACACCAGGCGGTACTGCTCGGGCGCTGGCGTGACGGCCTCGTCGCGCATCAGTGCGGTGAGGTCCTCGTCGAAGATCTCCGACTTGCGATCGGCGAGATCCTTGAAGCGGGCGAAGGCCTGGTTCAGGTGCTCCTCGCTTTCGATCTCGATGCCAAGCTCCTGCAGGCGGGCGCGGAAGGCGTTACGGCCGGAGAGCTTGCCGAGCACCAGCTTGTTGGCACCCCAGCCCACGTCTTCGGCACGCATGATCTCGTAGGTTTCACGGTGCTTGAGTACGCCGTCCTGGTGTATGCCGGACTCGTGCGCGAAGGCGTTGGCGCCGACGATGGCCTTGTTGGGCTGCACCGGGTAGCCGGTGATCTGCGACACCAGCTTGGAGGCGGGCACGATCTGGGTGGCGTCGATGCCAGTCTCGACCGGGAAAATGTCGGCGCGCGTGCGTACCGCCATGACGATCTCCTCCAGCGAAGCATTGCCCGCACGCTCGCCGAGGCCGTTGATCGTGCATTCGACCTGGCGGGCGCCGGCGCGTACCGCGGCGAGCGAGTTGGCCACGGCCAGGCCGAGGTCGTTGTGGCAGTGCACCGACCACACCACCTTGTCGGCGTTGGGGACGCGCTCGATCAGGGCGCGTACGGTACTGGCGAACTGCTCGGGTACGTTGTAGCCGACGGTGTCGGGCACGTTGATCGTCTTCGCGCCGGCCTGGATGACCGCCTCGAAGATGCGGACCAGGAAATCGATCTCGGAGCGGCCGGCGTCTTCGGCCGAGAACTCGACGTCGTCCGTGTATTCGCGCGCCCAGCCGATTGCCTTGACCGCCTGCGCGACGACCTCGTCGGGTGTCATGCGCAGCTTCTTCTCCATGTGGATCGGGCTGGTGGCGATGAAAGTGTGAATGCGGCCGCGGGCTGCGGGGGTGATTGCTTCGCCCGAGCGGCGGATGTCCTTCTCGTTGGCGCGGGCAAGGGAGCAGACCGTGGAGTCCTTGATCGCTTCGGCGATGGAGCGAACGGCCTCGAAGTCTCCGTTGGAGGCGGCAGCGAAGCCGGCCTCGATGACGTCGACCCGCATGCGCTCGAGCTGGCGGGCAATGCGCAGCTTCTCGTCGCGGGTCATCGATGCGCCCGGGCTCTGCTCGCCGTCGCGCAGGGTGGTGTCGAAGATGATCAGCTTGTCTTTCATGGCTTGCTCCCGGGGTCGGTCAAATCGCCTGCCGTCGATGCGTCAGGGCCGTCTTTCTGGTCTTTCTGTGCAGCGGAGGCGGGTGGGGCCGGTGGCTCCTGCCTCGACTGCCTGCGTCTGTGCCAGCGCAGCACGGCAATCACATAGCCCGATGCGGCATAGACCAGGAAAAGTGCGAACAGGATCCCCGGCGGATAGCTGGAGATGAGCGCGAAGGCCAGTACCAGTGCGATCAGTACGATGAAGGGGACGCTCTTGCGCAGGTTGATGTCCTTACCGCTCCAGAACAGTACGTTGCTGACCATGGAGACGCCGGCGAAGATGGTCAGCGCCGCGGCGTACCCACGCAGTTCGTCGCCGCTGAAGCCGTTGTCGATGCCGACCCAGACCATGCCGGCAACGAGGGCGGCTGCGGCGGGGCTGGGCAGGCCCTGGAAGTAGCGCTTGTCGACGACGTCGATGTTGGTGTTGAAGCGGGCCAGGCGCAGAGCCGCGCCGGCGCAGTAGATGAAGGCGGCCATCCACCCCAGCTTGCCGAGATCCTGCAGCGCCCACTCGTACATGACGAGCGCGGGTGCTGCGCCGAAGGAGACCATGTCGGAGAGGGAGTCGTACTCGGCACCGAATTCGCTCTGGGTATGCGTCATCCGGGCGATGCGGCCGTCCAGTCCGTCGAGCGCCATGGCCACGAAGATCGCTACTGCGGCGTATTCGAAGCGGTCGTTCATCGCCTGCACGATGGCGTAGAAGCCGGCGAACAGCGCGGCCGTCGTAAAAAGGTTCGGCAGGATGTAGATACCACGCCGACGTTTCTCGATGACCGGCGCGAGATGCGGTTCGTTGTAGGGCACGTTGGGCTTACCAGCTAGAGATCCTGAATGCGCATTCTAGCGCAGGCGCGCGTATGCCCGGCGCTCCGGAGCGCAAAGCGCAGTGATTGCCTGGCCCGCGCAGGTGGCGGAAAAAGCACAAGGCCGGCCCCGCGCGTGCGGAGCCGGCCTTGTGCATGATGCCGGAAGCGAAGATCAGTTCTTCGACTTGTCGACCAGGGCCTTGGCCTTGATCCAGGGCATCATTTCGCGCAACTGGCCACCGACCTGCTCGATCGGGTGGGCTGCGTTCAGACGGCGGCGGGCGGTCATGCTCGGGTAGTTGGTCTTGCCCTCGAGGATGAACATCTTGGCGTATTCGCCGGTCTGGATGCGCTTGAGCGCATTGCGCATGGCTTCGCGCGATTGCTCGTTGATGACTTCCGGGCCGGTCACGTACTCGCCATATTCGGCGTTGTTCGAGATCGAGTAGTTCATCGTCGCGATGCCGCCTTCGTACATCAGGTCGACGATCAGCTTGAGCTCGTGCAGGCACTCGAAGTAGGCCATCTCCGGCGCGTAGCCGGCTTCGGTCAGGGTCTCGAAGCCCATCTTCACCAACTCGACGGCGCCGCCGCACAGCACGGCCTGTTCGCCGAAGAGGTCGGTCTCGGTCTCTTCACGGAAGTTGGTCTCGATCACGCCGCCCTTGGTGCCGCCGTTGGCTGCAGCGTAGGACAGGGCGATGTCACGCGCCTTGCCGGACTTGTCCTGGTAGACCGCGATCAGCGACGGCACGCCGCCCCCGCGCAGGTACTCGGAACGCACGGTGTGGCCGGGGCCCTTCGGGGCGACCATGATCACGTCCAGGTCTTCACGCGGCACGACCTGGTTGTAATGCACGTTGAAGCCATGCGCGAAGGCCAGCACGCCGCCCTTCTTGATGTTCGGCTCGACTTCTTCCTTGTAGACCTGCGGGATGTTCTCGTCCGGCAGCAGGATCATGACGACGTCGGCGCCCTTGACGGCCTTGGCGATCTCTTCGACCTTCAGGCCGGCAGCCTTGGCCTTGTCCCAGGACGAGCCGTCCTTGCGCAGGCCGACGGTGACCTTGACGCCCGAGTCGGACAGGTTCTGGGCGTGGGCATGGCCCTGCGAGCCATAGCCGACGATGGTGACCTTCTTGCCCTTGATGAGGGAGAGGTCGGCGTCCTTGTCGTAATAAACCTTCATGTCTTTCCTTTGTTTGGCGGGTCGGTACGTGAAAACGGGAACGTTGTTTCTTGTGCTCAGACCTTGAGCACGCGGTCGCCGCGGCCGACGCCGCACACGCCCGAACGCACGGTCTCGAGGATCAGGGCCGGGTCGATGGCGCCGATGAAGGCGTCGAGCTTGCCCTGATTGCCGGTGAGTTCGACGACGTAGGAGGCGTCGGTGACGTCGATGATGCGGGCGCGGAAGATGTCGGCGGTGCGCTTGATCTCCTCGCGGTCCTTGCCGGTGGCGCGCACCTTGACGAGCATCAGTTCGCGCTCGATGTGGGCGGCCTCGGAAATGTCGACGACCTTGACCACTTCCACCAGCTTGTTCAACTGCTTGGTGATTTGCTCGATGATCTCGTCCGAGCCCGTGGTGACGATGGTCATCCGCGACATCGAGAAGTCTTCGGTCGGGGCGACGGTGAGCGACTCGATGTTGTAGCCGCGCGCCGAGAACAGCCCGGAGACGCGCGAAAGCGCGCCGGATTCGTTTTCGATCAGGAGGGAAATGACGTGACGCATGGTGTTGTGTTCCGCAATCGGTGGGTGGCGATCAGAGGTCTTCGGCCGACAGGATCATCTCGGTGAGACCCTTGCCGCCCTGCACCATCGGATAGACGTTCTCGGTCGCGTCGATCTGGAAGTCGAGGAACACGAGCTCGTTCTTGTGCGTGGTGAAGGCCTCGCGCAAGGCGCCTTCGACGTCGGCGGGCCTGTCCACGCGGATGCCCACATGGCCGTAGGACTCGGCCAGCTTGGCAAAGTCGGGCAGGGAGTCCATGTAGGACTCGGAGTAACGGCCGCCGTGGAACAGCTCCTGCCACTGGCGCACCATGCCCAGGTAGCGGTTGTTCAGGTTGCAGATCTTGATCGGCAGGCGGAACTGCTTGCAGGTGGATAGTTCCTGGATGTTCATCTGGATCGAGGCTTCGCCGGTCACGCAGGCCACCGGCATGTCCGGGTTGGCGAGCTTGGCGCCCATCGCGTAGGGCATGCCGACGCCCATCGTGCCCAGGCCGCCCGAGTTGAGCCAGCGGCGCGGCTTGTCGAAGCGGTAGTACTGCGCGGCCCACATCTGGTGCTGGCCCACGTCGGAGGTGATGATCGCCTCGCCGCCCGTCACTTCCCAGAGCTTCTGGACGACGAACTGCGGCTTGATGATTTCGTCCGAGTTCCGGTAGACCATGCAGTTGCGGCTGCGCCACTCCTCGACCTGCTTCCACCACGCAGCGAGCGCCTCGGGGTTGGGCCGGGCCTCGCCGGACTCGAGCTGGCGGATCATCTCGTCCAGCACTTCCTTCACGTCACCGACGATGGGGATGTCGACGCGCACGCGCTTGGAGATCGAGGACGGGTCGATGTCCACATGGATGATCTTGCGCGGCTCTTCGCAGAAGTGGTCGGGGTTGCCAATCACGCGGTCGTCGAAGCGGGCGCCCACGGCGAGCAGCACGTCGCTGTAGTGCATTGCCATGTTGGCTTCGAAGGTGCCGTGCATGCCGGGCATGCCCAGATACTGGCGATCGCTCGCGGGGTAGCCGCCCAGGCCCATCAGCGTGTTGGTGATCGGGTAGCCGAGCAGGCGCGTGAGCCTGGTGAGTTGTTCGGCCGCATTGGAGAGGATCACGCCGCCGCCGGTGTAGATCATCGGGCGCTTGGCTTCGAGCAGCAGTTGCACGGCCTTCTTGATCTGGCCCGAGTGGCCCCTGACCACCGGGTTGTATGAGCGCATCGAGATCTCTTTCGGGTACTCGAAGTCGCAGCGCTGCATCGACACGTCCTTGGGGATGTCGACCAGCACCGGGCCGGGGCGGCCGGTGCGTGCGAGGTAGAAGGCCTTCTTCATCGTGGCGGCGAGGTCGCGCGCGTCCTTGACGAGGAAGTTGTGCTTCACGCAGGGGCGGGTGATGCCCACGGTGTCGACTTCCTGGAAGGCGTCCTGACCGATCGCCGCAGTGGGGACCTGACCGGAGATGATCACCATCGGGATCGAGTCACAGTAGGCGGTGGCGATGCCGGTGACGGCATTGGTGGCGCCCGGGCCGGAGGTTACCAGCGCGACGCCGACCTTGTGCGTGCTGCGCGCGAAGCCGTCGGCGGCATGCACCGCGGCTTGCTCATGGCGCACCAGTACATGGCGCACCTGGTCTTGCTGGAACAAGGCGTCGTAGATGAAGAGTACCGAGCCACCCGGATAACCGAAGACGTATTCGACCTTTTCTTCCTGAAGGCACCTGATTAGAATTTCGGCTCCGGACAGCACCATCGCGAACTCTCTCGTATCTAGGGGTTTGAATAAACGCAGAACGTTACCGGCCGCTGATGGTTTGGTCAAGGCTGGCGGGGCTTTCACGCCCATGTCCGCGCATGTCATGACCCTGCCGGATTTCTGCATCGGCTGCGGCCTTCCGGCGCCGCAGCCGTCCTTCAGCCCGACGTCGCGAAAGCGGCGCATCTTCCGGAAGATTTCATGACACGCAGCAGGCGCGCTGGCCGCAAGGCCGGCGACAGCGGGGCTGGTCCCCTTTCAGTAGTTTCCGCCACCGCCGCGGACGAGGCCGGGATGACGAACCGAACGGTGGCTGAGCTCGCGGGGCTTCGCCGCCGGTTCGCATCCATGCTGTACGAATCCATGCTGCTGCTCGGCGTGCTGGCGCTTACCTTCCTCGTGCCCTACCTGATCCTCGGTCCGGTCACCGGATTCACGCCGCCGGGATGGATGCTTTGGATTCACGTGTTCCTGGTGCTCGGCGTCTATTTCGTCTGGTACTGGCGGCGGGGCGGGCAGACGCTGGCGATGCAGACCTGGCGGTTGAAGATCGTTGCCGCGGATGGACAGGGCGCGAGTCTCGGACGCTGCTGGCTGCGCTACGCCCTGGCCTGGCCCTCGGTGCTCCTGCTGGGCTTCGGCTTGCTGTGGGCGCTGATCGACCGTGAGCGCCAGTTCCTCCACGACCGACTTGCCGGCACCTGCATCGTTTTACTCTCGCAGCAGCCCAAGACCTGAACTGCGTCACCGCCGCGAAGCCCCCGGGGCTGCGGGCGGCTTCGCGATTGCTGCATCCCCCCTAGTTGCGCCTCGAAGCGCCGACGGAGAAAGAATGAAAACCGAACAATCCCCAAGCATCCAGCGCGCTGATTACCAGCCGTTGTCGTGGACGGTCGAGTCCGTCGATCTGCACTTCTGCCTCCACGCCGAGGCCACCGTCGTCACCAACCGCATGCACTGCGTGCGCAATCGCGCGGCCGTCGACGGGCCGATTCGCCTCTGGGGGGAGGATCTGGAGCGCCTGTCGATCACCGTGGATGGTGCGCCGGCGCAGGTGTTGCGCGAGGACGGCACGCTGATCGAGATCGCGGCGGAAGGCGAGCGCGCCGTCGTGGAGGTGCAGACCCGCATCAACCCGAAGGCCAACACCACGCTGTCGGGGCTCTACCTGTCGAATGGCGGCTTCTTTACCCAGTGTGAGGCCGAAGGCTTCCGCCGCATCACCTGCTTTCCCGACCGTCCGGATGTGATGGCGCGCTTCACCGTCACGCTCGAGGCCGACCGTGCGAGCTGCCCGGTCCTGCTGTCCAATGGCAACCTCGTCGAACAGGGCGAACTGCCTGGCGGCCGCCACTACGCGAAGTGGGAAGATCCGTTCCCGAAGCCGTCCTACCTGTTCGCGCTGGTCGCTGCCGACCTCGTCGCGCTCGAGCGAAAGGTCGAAACCATGTCCGGCCGCGAGGTGCTGCTGCAGGTGTGGGTGGAGGCGGGCAACCTCGACCGCGTCGAGCATGCGATGGACTCGCTCGTCCATTCGATGCGCTGGGACGAGGAGACCTTCGGCCTGGAGCTTGACCTCGACCGCTTCATGATCGTCGCCGTGGCCGACTTCAACATGGGGGCGATGGAGAACAAGGGCCTGAACATCTTCAACACCAAGTTCATTCTCGCCAAGCCCGACACCGCCACCGACGTCGATTACGAGCACATCGAGAGCGTGGTGGCGCACGAGTACTTCCACAACTGGACCGGCAACCGCGTCACCTGCCGCGACTGGTTCCAGCTCACGCTGAAGGAGGGGCTGACGGTCTTCCGCGACCAGCAGTTCTCGGCCGACATGCTGGGGAGGATGGCAAATGAGGCCGCCGGTCCCGAGGGCGCTGCCTCTGCGCGCGCGGTCAAGCGCATCGATGACGTGCGCGTGCTGCGTGCCGCACAGTTCCCCGAGGATGCGGGGCCGATGGCGCACCCGATCCGCCCGGACAGTTATCAAGAGATCAACAACTTCTACACCGCTACGGTGTATGAGAAGGGCGCGGAAGTCATCCGCATGCTGCACACCCTGCTGGGTCCCGAGGGTTTCCGGAACGGCATGGATCTCTACTTCAGCTACCACGATGGTCAGGCCGTGACCTGCGACGATTTCGTCGAGGTGATGTCCGAGGCCAACAACGGCTTCGATCTCGACCAGTTCATGCGCTGGTACAGCCAGGCCGGCACCCCGCGGGTGAAGGCCAGCGGGCAATGGAATGCCGCCGACGGCAGCTACACGCTGACGCTGGCTCAGAGCACGCCTGCCACGCCGGGCCAGCATGCCAAACTGCCGCTGATGATTCCATTCGCGGCCGGCCTCATCGGACCGGACGGGCGCGACTGCCCGCTGCAACTCGAGGGCGAGTCCCAGCCGGGCGCCACGACGCGCGTGCTCAAGCTCACCGAGGAGTCGCAGACCTTCCGCTTCGTCGGCCTGCCGGCCGAGCCCGTGCCCTCGCTGCTGCGCGGCTTCTCGGCACCGGTGATCCTCGAGCTGGACGAGGACGATGCGCGCCTCGCCTTCCGCATGGCGCACGATGCCGATCCCTGCAACCGCTGGGATGCCGCACAGCGCTACGCCGAGCGCGTCGCGCTGGCGATGGCGGCCGACCCATCGGCTGGGGTGCCGCCCGCCTTCCTCGACGCCTTCCGCGCCCTGCTCGGCAATCCCGCGCTGGAGCCCGCCTTCCGCGCGCAGGCGCTGGCCCTGCCAGGCGAGGCCTATCTGCTCGAGCGCATGAAACCGGCCGATCCGCTGGCGCTGCGGTCGGCGCTCGTGCGCCTCATGCGCACGCTGGGGGCGTCGCTCGCGGCTGAATGGCTCGCGACCTGCGAGTCGATGCAGGTATCCGGCCCGTATCGTTACCATCCTGCCGATGCGGGCCGCCGCGCGCTTGCGAACCTGGCGCTGCGCTACCTCGCGGCGGCGGGGAACGCCCAAGGGCTGGCGCTCGCACAGGCCCGCTTCGAAGCCGCGACCAACATGACCGAGCGTTTCGGCGCGCTCGCTGCGCTGGTGCAGAGCACGAACCCGGCGCGTGCCTTGGCGCTGCGTGCCTTCCACGAGCGTCATCGGGACGATGCGCTGGTGCTCGACAAGTGGTTCGCGCTGCAGGCCGGGGCATGGCGCTGGAGTGACGAGGCGGAGCCGACCCTCGTCCGTGTACGCGCTCTGCTCGAAGATCCTGCCTTCAGCCTGTCGAACCCGAACAAGGTCTATGCCTTGCTCGGTACGTTCTTCCGCGCCAACCCGGGCGAGTTCCACGCGGCCGATGGCAGTGGCCATGCGTTCTGGGCCGACCAGGTGATCGCGCTCGACAGCCGCAATCCGCAAGTGGCCTCGCGCATGGCGCGGGCGCTGGAGAACTGGCGCCACTTCACGCCGGCGCTGCAGGCCAGCATCCGACCGCAACTCGAGCGCGTGCTCGCGGCGCCGGGACTGTCCGTCGATGTAGCCGAGATCGTCGGCAAGGCACTGCAGGCTTGACCTGTGGCCGTGCGCCCTAGCCAGGGCGCATGGTCCGGAATGCCAGAACGCCGGACACCCTCCTCGGGTGATCCGGCGTTCCTGTGTCTGCGACAACGTCCCTGTCCCGCGTGCGCGGGGCAGGCTCACTCGGCGGCGAGATCGCCCGCGATGTAGCTCTCGAGCTGCTTGATGGTCTTTTCCTGCTGGGTAACGATGGATTTGACCATGTCGCCGATGGTGACGATGCCGAGCACCTTGCCGTCCTCGACCACCGGAATGTGGCGGAAGCGCTTGGCTGTCATGGTCGCCATCACCGTGTCCGCGGTCTGCATCGTGTCGATGGTGTAGGGGTTCTTCGTCATCAGGTCGCCAACCTTGACGTCGCGTGAGACCAAGCCCTTGAGCACCACCTTACGGGCATAGTCGCGCTCGGTGAAGATGCCGACCAGTTTCTCGTGCTCGATCACCAGTACGCTGCCGATGTCGTGCTGCGCCATCAGCGACAGCGCGTCGAACACCGAGTCGGTCGGGCGCACGGACTGGAAGGCTGCGCCTTTCTGATCGAGGATCTGCTTGACTGTCGTGTTCATTCTGTTGCTCCCCCTTCTTTGTTGGCGAGCGTGCCCCGCCATGCGGAGCGGCCCGGTTCTTCAGGTGATCTGGTTTTAACCATAACTGCTGGTGCGCGCAAGAGTGGGCGAACCCTTATCGCATCCGCCCGCTCAGATTTCGAGGTTGTCGATGAGGCGTGTGCGCCCAAGCTTGGCGGCGGCGAGCACCACCAATGGGTCGTCCATGTGCGCGGGCGGCTGCAGGTCGATGCGACGACGCACCGCGATATAGTCGGGTTCCCAGCCCGCCGCCGCCAGCTGCGCCACGGCCTCGGTTTCGAGCTTGAGAAGGTCGTGGTCGCCCGCGCGTACGGCGTCACGGATGCCGCACAGCAGTCGGTAGAGCAGCGGCGCGCGCGCGCGTTCTTCGGCGCTCAGGTAGCCATTGCGCGAGGAGAGTGCGAGGCCGTCGTCGGCACGTACCGTCTCGCCAGGCAGCACTTCGACCGGCATCGCCATCTCGCGCACCATGTTCGACAGCACCATCAGCTGCTGATAATCCTTCTTGCCGAACAGCGCGATGTCGGGCTGAACGATGTTGAGCAGCTTCAGTACGACGGTGGCGACGCCGCTGAAGTGGCCGGGGCGGAACTCGCCCTCGAGGATGGAGACTTGCGCCGGCGCAGGTTCGACGTAATAGCGTTGCGGTTGCGGGTACATCACCTTTTCGTCGGGTGCGAACACATGGGCTACGCCGGCCGCCTGCAGTTTCTCGCAGTCGGCGGCGAAGGTGCGCGGATAACGCTCGAAATCCTCGCCGGCGCCGAATTGCAGTCGGTTGACGAAGATGCTGGCGATCACGCAATCGGCGTGCTCGCCGGCCTGGCGCATGAGCGCGATGTGACCCTCGTGCAGGTTGCCCATGGTGGGCACGAAGGCGACCTTGCCGGCCTGGGCGCGTGCAGCGCGCACGCTCTCGATGGTGTCGTGGATCTGCATGGGTGAAGGCTCGCGAAGGGGATGCCGGCGGGCGGCTCAGTAGCAGTGCTCGGCGGCGGGGAAGCTGCCGTCCTTGACCGCGGCGACGTAGCGCCCGACGGCGTCCTCGATGCTTGCCGCCCCTTCCATGAAGTTGCGCACGAAGCGTGCGGTCTTGCCGTGGAACACGCCGATCATGTCGTGCAGTACCAGCACCTGGCCGTCACAGTCCGGCCCGGCGCCGATGCCGATCGTCGCCATGTTCTTCAGGCTGGCCGTGATCTCGCCGGCCAGTGCAGCAGGTACCATTTCCATGACCATCAGCGCGGCGCCCGCCTGTTCGAGCGCGAGCGCGTCGGCCTTGAGCCGGGCGGCTCCTTCCTCGCTGCGACCCTGCACACGGTAGCCGCCGAGTTGATGTACCGCCTGAGGTGTGAGACCGATGTGCGCACACACCGGCACGCCCCGCTCGACCAGAAAGCGGATGGTCTCGGCCATGAACTCGCCCCCCTCGAGCTTGAGCATCTGGGCGCCGGCCGCCATCAGGCGGGTCGCGTTGCGCATGGCCTGCTCGCGGCTCTCATGGTAAGTGCCGAAGGGCATGTCCGTGATGATCAGCGGGCGCGCGTCGGCGCGCGCGACGCATTCGGTGTGGTAGGCCATGTGCTCGAGCGTTACCGGCAGGGTGGACTTCTGCCCCTGCAGTACGTTGCCGAGCGAGTCGCCAATGAGGATGCAATCGATCCCCGCGCGCCCGAGCAGTGCCGCGAAGCTCGCGTCATAGCCGGTGAGCATGGCGATCTTGTGGCCCTCGGCGCGCATCTTGCCGAGTTCGAAGAGGGTGACGGGCTTCTGGTCCTGAAGGTAGCTCATTCATGACTCCTGGTGGGGGGCGCAGTGTTTCACCAAACGCCTGCCGGGTACAAGCGCAGGCGGCGATGCGCAATCACGTGGGGATAGGGGGCGCCGGCAAGGTTCAGTCTGCGTAGCCGAAGAATTCACGGTAGCTGCGCATCTCGCGCAGGCGTTCGAGCAGCATCTCGAAGTCCTCGTCGCGGTCGACCGGATTCAGTCGGCCATTGTCGACGATGAAGAGCGGTGCTGCGTCGTATTGGTAGAAATAGCGCGTGTAGCGCTCGGCCACCTGGTGAAGGTAGGTTTCGGTGATCCGTCGTTCGGCCTCGAGGCCGCGCTTGTGGATGCGGCCGAGCAGGGTGTCCGGTCGCGCCTGGAGGTAGATGACGAGGTCGGGTCGGGGGGCGTTGACGGGCTGCAGCGTGTCGTGCACGCGCTGGTAGAGCGCGAGTTCGCTCTCGGCGAGGTTCTGCTCGGCGAACAGGCGGTCCTTGTCGAAGAGGAAATCCGCGACCACCCTGCGTTCCCCCTCGATCGGCCCCAGCCCGGCGAGCTGGTCGATGCGCTGGAAGAGAAAGGAGAGCTGGGTTGCCATGCCCCAGCGTTCGGGTTGCTGGTAGAAGCGCCCGAGAAAGGGGTTGCGTTCGGCCTGCTCGAGCAGGGTTTCGGCCTGCAGGCGCTCGGCCAGGCGCTTCGCGAGCGAAGTCTTGCCGGCTCCGATCGGACCTTCGACGACGATGTATCGGGCTTTGTCGAGCATGCGTGCGTGGCTTCTCGTCCGCCTCAGCTGCGGAAAATGAAGTAGACCGCCCCGAGCATACACAAGGCGGCCCACAGATAGTCAAGCTTGATGGGCTGCTTCATGTAGAGGATGACGAAGGGCACGAACACCAGCAGCGTGATGACCTCCTGCATGATCTTGAGTTGCGCGAGGCTGAGCGCGGTGGCGCCGATGCGGTTGGCCGGAACCTGAAGCAGGTATTCGAACAGGGCGATGCCCCAGCTTACCAGCGCGGCCACGTACCATGCCTTGCCCTGCATGTTCTTCAGGTGGCCGTACCAGGCGAAAGTCATGAACACGTTGGAGGCGGTGAGCAGCAGCGCGGTCTGGAGCCAGACGGGGTTGGCTGTGAAGGACGTGGTGGCGGAGTGGAGCCAGGCGGGCATGATCAGCGCGAAGCCTCGGGTGAAGCGGCGGACGGGGCGGGCAGGAGGGGGTAGGTCTGCAGCGAGTATGCTGCGGCTGGGGCCGACCGCGCGCTCAAACGCGGGTGGGTGAGGTGTCCGGCATGCGTTCGATGGCCTGGTCGGCCACTGCCGGGAGCAGCTCGGTGACTGCGCCGAGCCCGGGGATCACCGCGTCGGGCGCGATCTCGGCCAGGGGCAGCAGGGTGAAGGCGCGCAGATGCATGCGCGGGTGGGGCACCTGCAGGCCGTGCTCCTCGATGATTTCCCCTCCGTAGAGCAGCAGGTCCAGATCCATGGTGCGGGGCGACATGTGGAAGGCGCGTGTGCGACCGCCTTCGCGCTCGATCCCGAGCAGTGCGTCGAGCAGGGCGCGCGCCGCCAGCGTCGTTTCGAGCGCGATCACGGCGTTGATGTAGTCCGGCTGGCCGTCGACCCCGACGGGCGCGCTGCGGTACAGCGAGGAGTACGCCACTACGCGGACCCCGGGCAGGGCGCCCAGGCGTGCGAGGGCCAACGAGAACGCGCTCGCAGGGTCGCCCAGGTTGGCGCCGAAGGCGACGAAGGCGCGTGTGGCGTTGGACATGCGGTGAGGGGTCAGGCGTTGTCCGCGGGCGTGGCCTGTGCGCTGGCGCCGGCGGCTGGCTTGCGCTTGCGACGACGGCGCTTCTTCGCTGCAGGGGAGGCCTCGGCGGGCGCCTGGTGAATCAGCGCCTCGCGCTCGTCATGGCCGGCATGGGCAAAGCGGTCCCACCAGTCCACGATCTCCATCGGAATCTCGCCCGCTTGCGCGCGCAGGCGCAGGAAGTCCCAGCCTGCGCGGTAGCGGGGCTGCTCGATGAGGCGGTAGGGCGTCTTGCCGGCGCGCTTGTCGAAGCGCGGCTGCAGGGCCCAGATGTCCTTGATGTCACCGGCGATGCGCCGGGTGATCGCCAGCTTGCCGGCCTGGGCGTCGAGTACCTCGTCCATGGCTTCAAAGAGCGCCGGCTGGCTGTGTTCCCCAACCGCTTTCTTATGTTCCCAGGCCTTCAGCACCTCATGCCAGAGCAGGGTGGAGAACAGGAAGCCCGGCGAGACGGACTTGTCCTGGCGCACGCGCTGGTCGGTGTTCTCCAGCGCCAGGGTGACGAAACGCTCGCCCATGGGCTGCTCGAGGATCACGTCCAGCAGGGGTAGCAGGCCGTGGTGCAGGCCTTCGCCGCGCAGCTGCTGCAGGCACTTCATCGAGTGACCGGAGAACAGCAGCTTGAGCATCTCGTCGAACAGGCGCGCGGCGGGCACGTTTTCGAGTAGCGGCCCCATCTCGCGGATCGGCTGACGTGCTGCGGGGTCGATGGAGAGGCCGAGCTTGGCCGCCAGTCGCACCGCACGCAGCATGCGCACCGGGTCCTCGCGGTAGCGGGTACGCGGGTCGCCGATCATGCGCAGCGTCTTCTGCTGGATGTCGGCCACGCCGTGGTGGTAATCGACGATGGTTTCGGTGCCGGGGTCGTAATACAGGGCGTTGACGGTGAAGTCGCGGCGGGTGGCGTCTTCTTCCTGGCTGCCGAAGACGTTGTCACGCAGTACGCGACCGTGTTCATCGGTCTCGGCGGTTTCGGCGTCCTGGCTGGCGCGGAAGGTGGAGACCTCGATCGTCTCCGGCCCGCTCATCACGTGAACGATCTTGAAGCGACGCCCGATGATGCGTGAGCGGCGGAAGGCGCCGCGGACTTCCTCGGGCGTAGCGCTGGTGGCCACGTCGTAATCCTTCGGGGTCTGGCCGATCAGCAGGTCGCGCACCGCGCCGCCCACGACGAAAGCCTTGAAGCCCTTCTCCTGCAGAACTGCGCAGACCTTGCGCGCGGCGGGGGAAAGTTGCTCGCGGCGGATGCCGTGGCGTTCGACGGGGATCAGGGCGGGTTCACGGCGTATGGCGCCGCCCGGGCGCTTGAAGACCTTGCGCAGCAGCTTGCGGATCATCTCGAGAGGGGGTGTTCTTGCATAAGCGCGCAATGATAACCGAAGCATTCGCCCCGGCGCGGTGCAGGATCGGCTTTGATCGGTGGAATCGCGCGCGGCGGAGCTGCCGGGCGCGGTCGAGCGACTGCGCCCACGGCGTGATTCAGCGCAGCGAGATCACCGGCCAGCCAGCGCGGGTGGCGTGCGCGTGCAGGGTGTCGTCCGGGTCGACGGCGACCGGGTTGGTGACGCGCCCCATCAGCGGCAGGTCGTTGTGGGAGTCGCTGTAGAACCAGCTCCGACTGAAGCTGCCAAGGTGCAGGCCGAGGGACTCCAGCCAGCTTTCCACGCGCTCGATCTTGCCGGCCTTGAAGGCAGGCATGCCGCGCGGTTTGCCGGTGAAGATGCCGCCTTCCTGTGCGGGGATCGTGGCGACCAGGTGCGGGATGCCGAACTCGCGCACGATCGGTCCGGTGACGAAGGCGTTGGTGGCGGTGACAACGGCCACGATGGCGCCGTCGTCCAGGTGTTCGCGCACCAGCTTGCGCGCCTTGGGCATCATCATCGGGCGCACTGACTTCTCCATGAACTCGATGTGCCAGGCGTCGAGCTGTTCGCGCGCGTGGCGGGCGAGCGGGGCGAGCTGGAAGTCGAGGAACTCGAAGATGTCGAGGGTGCCGGCCTTGTACTGCTCGTAGAACTCGATGTTTTTCGCTTCCTGGACTTCACGGTCGAGCACGCCCTTGCCGATGAGGAACTGCGCCCAGGCGAAGTCGGAGTCGCCGGCGAGCAGGGTGTTGTCGAGATCGAAAAGGACGAGATTCACGTTGTGGCTCCGTAAAGAGTGTCGGGTGCAGGGTGTCGGGTGCGAAAGGAGGCGGGAGGGAGGGGCGCAGGCAGAGACGCTGGCGGCGTCTGGCCGGGCATGCTCAGATCTCCAGCCCGTGCTGCATCATTTCGCGCAGCAGGGGGAGGGTGATCGCGCGCTTGCGCTCGAGCGAGACGGTATCCAGGGCATCGAGCACCGTGCGCAGGCTGGCCAGGTCGCGGCGTCCGTGGCGCAGCAGAAAGTCCACCACTTCGTCGGCCAGGCGCAGCCCTCGCCGTTCGGCGAGCGCGGCGAGGATGGCAGCACGTGCGTCGTCGTCCAGCGCCTTGACCTCGTAGATCAGGCTCTGGCCGACACGGGTGCGCAGGTCCTCGCGCAGCGCGAGCCCAAGCGGTGCGATCGGTCCCGAGAGCAGCAGCGACTGGCCGTTGCCGCGGGCGCGGTTGAAGGCGTTGAACAGTGCGATCTGCGCCGGCGGGGGGAGCGCGTCGATGTCGTCGATTGCAAGCAGCGCATCTGGCGTTTCGGGCAGAGCGTCGTCCACGTCTTGTGCACCCAGCAGGTGCGCGGGCCGGCCGTGGCTGCGGGCCATGGCGGCAGTGGCGCGCAGCAGATGGCTGCGACCGCAGGCAGGTTCGCCCCACAGGTAGAGGTGGGGGACGGGGAGCTGGACGGCCGTGCCCGGCTCGGCCAGCAGCGACAGCGTGGCCACCAGCTCGGCATTGGCGCCTGCGACGAAGTTCTCCAGTGTGGGCGGGGCGTCGGGGCGGATGTCGAGGAGAAGCTGTTTCATCGCGCGCCCGCGTCTCCTGTCGGAGGGGATTCCGGCGGCGTGTCCCTGCCGAGGTACACGGGGCTGCTCAGCCATGCGCCCTGGACTTCTCGCAGTCCGACCAGCAGGGCAGCACTCACGGGCAGGGCGACGAGCACGCCGACGAAGCCGAATAACTGCCCGAACGCCATCAACGAGAAGATCACCGCGAGCGGGTGCAGGCCGATGCGTTCCCCGACCAGGTAGGGCGTGAGGAGGAAGCTCTCGACCATCTGCCCCAGGCCGTATACCGCCGCCACGCCGATCAGCGGCGGCCATCCCTCCGCCTGCAGCACGGCCGCCACGATCGCGAGGATCAGCCCGCCTCCGAAACCCACGTAGGGGATGAACACCAGCAGACCCGTGAGCACGCCCACCGGCAACGCGAACTTGAGCCCGGCCAGCCACAGACCGACGCTGTAGAACACGGCGAGCAGCATCATGACCGACAGCTGTCCGCGCAGGAACTCGGACATCACCGAGTCGATGTCCTGAAGGATGCGCATCGTGCGCGCCAGCCAGGGGCGGGGCACGATGCGCCGGAGTGCGTCCAGGATGTGCGGCCACTCTTGCAGGAGATAGAACATCACCAGCGGGATCAGGAACAGGTTGGCGAGGAATCCAAGCAATGCCATGCCGCCCGTCTTCAGGTGGCCCAGAACGACGGGCACGATGTCCTGTGCGCTGGTCCAGTTCTCCGCGACGAGTGCACGGAACTGCGCTGCATCGAGCTGCGCCTCGATCCCGAGTCGCGACTGCAGCAAGGGGGCGATCTGCGCGTTGTACATTTCAACCAGATCCGGTAGTCGGCGCACCAGCAGCAGGCCTTCCCGGTAGACCATCGGCACCAGAATCAGGGCGAGCGCGATCAGTAGCAGTCCGAGGCCGATGATCACCAGCAGCACGGCGATTGCACGAGGAACGCGGCGCGCCACCATCCAGTTCACGGCCGGGTCGCAGATATAGGCGAACACGCCGGCGATCACGAACGGGGTGAGGATGGGGCCGAGCAGCCAGAACAGGCCCAGGATCGCCAGGCCGGCCGCGGCCCAGGCGAAGGTTTGCAGGCGATCGGCGCGAGGTGAGTTCATTTCAAGTAAAATCGCGGACTTGGCGCGGGACAAAACGGCCCGCGAAACACGTAAATGTAGCCACTTGGCGTTGCGGCCTCAAGCACGGCCGGCCGCCAGGCGGCTCCGATCCTGCATCCAGCGAGCCCAAAGGAACGATCTTGAGCGATTACCATCCAGCCCCTCTTGAACCCCAGGCGCCCCTGTCGTACCGCGACGCGGGGGTGGACATCGAAGCCGGTGACGCGCTGGTCGATCGCATCAAGCCGATGGCCAAGCGGACCATGCGCCCCGAGGTGCTGGGCGGCATCGGCGGCTTTGGCGCGCTGTTTGAGCTGTCGAAGAAGTACAAGGAGCCGGTGCTCGTGTCCGGCACCGATGGCGTCGGCACCAAGCTCAAGCTGGCCTTCCAGCTGAACAAGCACGACACCGTAGGTCAGGACCTGGTGGCGATGAGCGTGAACGACATCCTGGTGCAGGGTGCCGAGCCGCTGTTCTTCCTTGATTACTTCGCCTGCGGCAAGCTCGACGTGGATGCTGCGGCGGACGTGGTCAGCGGCATCGCGCGTGGTTGCGAGCTTGCAGGTTGCGCACTGATCGGTGGGGAGACGGCCGAGATGCCCGGCATGTACCCGGAGGGCGAGTACGACCTGGCCGGTTTCGCGGTGGGTGCGGTGGAGAAGGCCGACATCATCGACGGCAGCAGGATCGTGCCGGGCGACGTGGTGCTGGGGCTGGCTTCCAGCGGTGCGCACTCCAACGGCTACTCGCTGATCCGCAAGATCCTCGAGCGCACGGGGACCGACATGGACGCGCCTTTTCATGGCCGGGCCTTCCGCGACGTGGTGATGGCGCCCACCCGCATCTACGTGAAGCCGATGCTGGCGCTCATGCAGGCGATGCCTGGCGTGGTCAAGGGCATGGCCCATATCACCGGCGGCGGCATCACCGAGAATGTTCCCCGCATCCTGCGCGACGAGCTCACTGCCCGGATCGATGTCGAGTCGTGGTCTCTGCCGCCACTCTTCCAGTGGCTGCAGATGGCCGGCCGTGTGGCGGAAGACGAGATGTACCGTGTGTTCAACTGCGGCATCGGCATGGTGGTGATCGTGTCGGCGCAGGATGCCGATGCTGTGATGCAGAAGCTGGAGGCAGAAGGCGAGACGGTGTATCGCATCGGCCGCATTGATGCCCGCCGCGAAGGTGAGGCCCAGACCATCGTCGGCTGACGACCGTGTTGGCCGGGCACCTGCGGGCGCCCGGCTTCCCCGTCCTGCTGGCGCGGAACTGGGGTGCGTGGATCAGGACGATGCAGGCGGGGCGGGAAGCGGTGCCGTCATGACGCGGTTGCGTCCAGCCTGCTTGGCGCGGTACATCGCACCATCCGCGCGTTTCAGGGCACTTTCGAGTGCCTCGCCGTCGGCGACCGGGGTTACGCCTGCGCTGAAGGTGATCACCACCTTCTGCTGGTCGGCCATGAAGAACTCGCGCGTCAGTTCGCGCTGCAGGCGCACGAGCGCCTGTTGCGCAGCGTCGTTGCCGGTTTCGGGCAACAGGATGACGAACTCCTCGCCACCGAAGCGCGCCAGCACGTCCTGGGGACGAAGGTGCTGGCGCACCACCCGTGCCAGATGGATGAGCGCTTCGTCGCCGGTCCGATGTCCGTGGGAGTCGTTGAGCTTCTTGAAGTGGTCGATGTCCAGCAGCGCGACGGCGAGCTTCGAGCGGTGGCGTGCGGCACGCGCGGCCTCGGTGTGGAACATCTCTTCCAGCCCACGCCGGTTCAGGGCGCCGGTGAGCTGGTCGTGGCGCATCAGCCGGCTGGCTTCCTCCAGCTCGGCTTGCAACGTGGAAATGCGCTGCTCGGCCTTGCCTGCCTGCTCGCGTGCCGCAATCAGCTCGTCACGTGAACGGCGGGCCTCTTCCTGAATGCTCCGTGTTTCCGTCATTACCTCGTCGAGCAGCGGGCCGATCTCGGTGATGTCCTGTGCCTTTGCGATGCGCTGTGCGCAGTTGCCGATGCGGTCGTGGTAGGTGCCGGTGCTTTCGGCGAACTGAGCGAGCTGGTCGACGAAGCCGGCCAGCATGTCGCGCAGGTGGCGCTGGGTTTCGGCCAATGAGTGCTTGAGCTGACTCTGCTTGAAGATCAGATCCTTCAGCCTGCGCCCCGCGTCGTCCAGCTGGCGTGGGTCCGGTCTGCCTTCGACGACCTCGCGCAGCATTTCGATCTGGCCGCTGAGCCATTTGTCATCGAACACGAGCTCGTCGATGTTGCGCAACAGCAGCCGCAGGAGCTCAAGTAGCCCTTGGTTTACCTCTTCGTCGTCGAGCGCAGCGGACTCGATCTCACCGACGAAGGCCCGCAGCGCCAGGCTGAAACTCCGGAGCTCGCTCGCATTGTTGCGGCCTTCAAGCTCACGGGCGAGCGCGCGTGCTTTCTGCTGCAGTTCGGGGTGTTCGTGCAACAGCGGAGGAATGGCCTGCTTGAGGCTCTGTTCCAGTAGCGCGCGCAACTCGGCGCTCGCCTCGGTCGCAATCCCGCAGGGGGCGGTGCTGGAGGGGGCTGCCGCAGTCGTGGCTTCGGCGGGCGGGCTGCCGGCTGCGTCGCCGTCGGGGAGTGGTTCGACGGCCTCGTCCTGTGCCGTGTTCGATTGGCTCCAGCCCCTGACCAGCCCCTGGAGGCGGTTGAAGAGGGTGGCGGGGTCCGAGGCGTTGAGCACGCGCTCGAGCGATTCCCGCTTGCGTGCAGTCGTCCACCCGCTGTGTCGCGTTTCCCATTGGCGCAGCAGGCCCGTGATGAGCTCGTTCCACGCCGGCTGCTCGGCCAGCTTCAGCCCGTCGAGGTAGCGTCCCAGCGCGGCCTCGATCGCGGCGGGTTTCCCTGCGGTAAGTGCCTGGTCCAGTTCGCGGGCGTTGCGATGGCGCTCGGCGCTGTCGCGTGGGAGGCGCGCTGCGAGCCGGCGCATGAAGGCTTCGGGCAGGATGTCCTCGTCCGCTTCCGTGCCGGAGATCTCGTGGTAGAGCTTGCAATAGTTGTCTGGAGTTGGTGCCACGCGGCGCATAGCCAGCTGGCGAAGTGCTTCACGCGCGATCTCGGACGGGTTGCTGAAGGTGGACATGAGCTTGTGGGAAGAGGGGCGAGATGGCACGGGCCGGCCAATCGCTGCCGACACACGCTGCGGTGGATCAACGCGGGAATTATACGGGGCTTCCCGGGACTGGCGTGGTAGTTCGTCCCGTCCTCCGGGGAGCTTGCATGGACTTTTTCTCGGTTTGATATCGCTCAAGTTAGACATTAATCAAAAGCTGATATTGAGCGGCGGCGTAAAATTTCGCTTGTAACCGGAGTTCCTTGGAGGAGACAGAGATGAATGGACGAACATCGGGGTGGCGCCATTGGCTGGGCGCCACCATCATCATGGTAGCCAGCACCATGGCAATCGGGGCGCCCGCGGCGGGCGACATACCGGTGGCCGCTTCAGGTGGCAAGCCGCAGAGTACGGCGGACCACAGCAAGTTCAAGGAGCTTCAGGGGCCATTCAATAGTGGACCGGAGGTGACGAAGGCCTGTCTGGCCTGTCACAACGAGGCCAGTCACCAGGTCATGAAGAGCGTGCACTGGACCTGGGAAACCATTAGCCCCACCACCGGGAAGAAGCTTGGCAAGCAGCATGCCGCCAACAACTTCTGCGGCTCCATCCTTTCCAACGAGCCGCGCTGCACGAGTTGCCACGCCGGCTACGACTGGAAGGACAAGAACTACGACTTCTCCAACGAAGAGAACGTCGACTGCCTCGCCTGTCACGACACCACGGCCACCTACAAGAAAGTGCCGACGGATGCAGGCCACCCCCTCTACGAGCCGCGAGAGATGCCCAAGGGCAGCGGCAAGATCGTTCAGCCGCCCGATCTGACCAAGGTCGCGCAGAACGTGGGCAAGCCCGGGCGCGAGAACTGTGGCGCGTGCCACTTCAACGGCGGCGGCGGCGACGCGGTCAAGCATGGCGACCTCGATACTTCGCTGATCGATCCGCATCGCGATGTGGATGTGCACATGGCCAAGGATGGTGCCAACCTCGACTGTGCCGACTGCCACACCTTCAACGCGCACCAGCCTTCCGGCAGCCGCTACGCTGCGACCGCGAAGGACGTGAAGGGTCTGGACATGAAGCATGAGGACCACAATCGCGCCACCTGTGAGTCGTGCCACGACCTCACCCCGCATGAGGATCAGCGTCTTAACCATCACGCCAACCGCGTGGCTTGCCAGACCTGCCACATCCCCGAGTTCGCCCGTGGCGGCATCCCCACCAAGACCTTGTGGGACTGGTCGACGGCCGGTAAACGTGACGAGAACGGCAAGGGGCTGTTCATCAAGGACGATCATGGCCACCTGAGCTACTCGGCTGACAAGGGCGACTTCGAGTACGGCGAGAACGTGCGGCCCACCTACAAGTGGTACAACGGCGTCGTGCATCAGGTCGCGATCACCGACAAGATCGATGACTCCAAGATCCTTGAACTGAATCGCGTCGAGGGCTCCGCAAGCGACCCGAGTGCACGCATCTGGCCGTTCAAGGTCATGGTCGGCAAGCAACCGTACGACCCGGTGAACAAGACGCTGGTGGTCAACCACGTCTATGGCAAGGATGACGCGGCGTTCTGGGGCAACTGGGACTACGAGAAGTCGATCAAGTTTGGCATGGAGTACGCTGGCCTGCCCTACAGCGGTCAGTTCGATTTCATCGAGACGCGGATGAACTGGTTCATCACGCACATGGTGGCGCCAAAGGAGAAGGCTGTGCAGTGCCAGGAGTGCCATACCCGCTCCGAAGAAGGCCGCCTGAACGAGATCACCGACATCTATCTGCCGGGCCGCGACCGTAACGGCTGGGTGGATCTGCTCGGCGGTCTGGCCATTATTGGCGCGATTGGCGCCGGCTCCATCCACGGCATTGCCCGTATCCTCACCCGTCGCAAGAGGCACTGAAAATGAGTGAGAACCGAATCTACATCTACAAGCGTTATGAGCGTTTCTGGCACTGGTCGCAGGCGCTGCTGATCATCGTGATGATGATCACCGGCTTCGAGATCCATGGCAGCTACAGCCTGATGGGCTTCAAGGATGCCGTCGACCTGCACACGCTCGCCGCCTGGACCCTGCTGACGATCTGGGCCTTCACGATCTTCTGGCAGTTCACCACCGGTGAGTGGCGTCAGTATCTGCCTTCGATGCGGAACGTCGGGGCGATGGTGCTCTACTACACGGTGGGGATCTTCAAGGACATGCCGCACCCGTTCCGCAAGACGGTGGTGCAGAAGCACAACCCGCTGCAGCGCCTGGCTTACCTCGCTCTGCTGGCGTTCATCTCGCCGGTAATCTGGGGCTCAGGGCTGCTGTACCTGTTCTACGGCAACTGGGCGCAGCTCGGGCTGGACAAGTACTTCACGCTCGAGACGGTGGCCATCGTGCATACGGCCGGCGCATTCATGATCACGGCGTTCTTCTTCATCCACGTGTACCTGACCACGACCGGGCACACGGTCTTCGCGCACGTCAAGGCGATGATCACTGGCTGGGAAGAAATAGATGAGCATCACGCCCCTGCCAATAGTGGCAAGGCTCCCGCAGGCAAAGTCTGAGCGCATCTCTTGCTTGCCCGACGCCCCGCGGCTGGTCAGCGCGGGGCGTCCTCGTCTGGAAGCTCGTAACGGTCGGCAATGTAAGCCGGCCCCTTCATCACGAATATGATGAAGGCGTAGATTGCGACGACCGCGATTACGGTCCAGTGCAGAACCACGGCTGCGATCACCCAGATGTCAATCATCTGCAGCGAGCGCAGGGTTTCGTTGCTGTCGTCGCCCCACCACATCAGGCGTGCAAGCAAGGAAATAGAGATGCATGCAGCCGTACCCGCGAGTGCGATCAACGGTAGCCGGCGTAATATCTTGCGCTCCAGGCCTGCGGGTTCGGTCCGCGAGCCCGGTAAGCGGCGCCAGCGTTCTCTCATGATCTGCTCCTGATTCGATCGACAACTCGGCTGTGGGCGCCGAACGCACATCGACCGCCCGCCCGGACGCAGGGAGGGGGTGCTCGGGTTAGAATGCGGTCCCGATCGTCCCCATGCCACCGTACCCCACGTCTGTACTTCGCTCTATGCCTATTCAGACTTTTATACCGAATCCAGAGTTCTTGCAAAGATGACTTCAGAACAGATCGAGGCTGCTGCAGAGCAGCCGGCTTCCGCCGAGGCAGCTACGAGCGAACAGGTTCGAGCAAAGGTCGACCCGCGCGCGATGCTCAAGCGCCTTCAGGCCGAATCACCCACGTTTCGCGACTATCTGCCGCTGGCCCTGAAGATCGACACGGCCATCCTCGAACGCTTTCCTGACTTCGAGCGCAAGAACCTGCGCGTGGCCTTGCGTTTGCACACTGCTTCGACCAAATATTTGAAGTCGGTGGCGCGCGGCACTCACCGTCATGACCTGGATGGCCAGCCGGTGGGTGAGCTCACCGAGGAACACCGCACGCACGCTGCGACCACGCTCAAGGAGCGCTTTGCCGAGGTGGCACGCCAGCAGCGCGAGAAACGTGCGGCAGAAGAGGCCGAGCGCCGCCACGAGCAGAAACTGCAGCAGTTGGTCCAGAGATTTGGCCGTTAGGCCTCACGGGACCGATGCAGGTCGTGCTGGAGTGCGCCGGAGCGCACCAGCCATGCGCACGCTCCGGCTGCAACTGAGAGCGCAAGTGCGCCACCGGTGTGACCGGTGGCCAGTAAGAAACCGGCCAGCAGCCCAAGGGGCGTGATGATTCGTGCAAGTATTGCTTCCATGACGTCTTCCCCCGAACTGTAGCTTGGCAGTAACTGTATAAAAAAACAGTTATTGATGCAAGCAGATCGGATCCGCAAGCTTGCGCTATAATCCGGGCGCCTTGCCGGCATAGCTCAGTTGGTAGAGCAGCTGATTTGTAATCAGAAGGTCGTGGGTTCGATTCCTATTGCCGGCACCAGTTTTCTCCGAGCCTTGTGCGGCGCAAAAAAGATTGAAATTTGCGCACAACTCGTTTATAGTTCTGCTTCTCCGACGCGGGGTGGAGCAGTCTGGCAGCTCGTCGGGCTCATAACCCGAAGGTCGCAGGTTCAAATCCTGCCCCCGCAACCAAAAAAGTCATTAAAGCCAATCACCTAGCGGTGGTTGGCTTTTTTGCGTCTTGTGCGCCCTTGGGCGCCGTGCCCATCCCGTGCCCAAGGGGCTGACGCCGGTCTGAGCTGACAGTCCCGGCTTACGGTACTCGTGGCGTTCATTGCCTTGTCGCCACTCTTCCTCGCCGAGCCAGGGTGATGCCTGCGTAGGCCGATTGGCCCCCCTTTGGTTTCGCTATCCCTCGTGGCTGCGATCCGTGCTGGAGCGCTCGATGCCCGTCCCCCTATCGGGGACGTACTCGAGAACTGCGTTCAGTGCGCAGCCCGGATGCCCGCATCGTCCGTCCAGAACGCCGAACTCGAGGCGCTCCAGGGTCTCGTGAGAGAGGCGAGCCAGCGTTCCGCGGTTGATGGGGCAGCCCCCGGTTTGGGAGCGCGGTTTGGGAGCGCACTTGCCCGCGCGCCCACTCGCTGGCTTAGAATGCACGCTTTGCCGAAAGAACCGTCATGGCTACGGCCATGGAAGGCTTTCATCCTTGCAAGCGCATGGGGTGAAGATGAACAAGCCTTTCATTTCTCTGTGTCCCGAGATCACTCGGGCGGATGCACTGACCCTGATGGACTGGTTGGAAGACGAGTCCGTCACCTGCTATCTGAGCGATTCGCGCCACGTCTCCCGGTTCATCGAGCAGGTCGTCAATCGTGTCCAGTTGCCTATCCTGACGCATCTGTTCAACCAGGGGGGGCGGTTCTTCATGGCCTACGACCGGCATGATGCGCCGGTCGGTTTCGTACGTCTCGTCAAGACGGGCCCGACCTGCGAAATGGTCCTGGTCATCGGTAATCGCGACAACTGGGGCCGCAAACTCGGAGCCAGCGCCATCCGCGAAGCCATGAAGCTTGCCTTCTTCGAGATGCGGGCCGAAAAGATCATCGCCAAGATCCATGCGGACAACACGCGTTCGCTGAAGGCATTCGAGCGCAGCGGCTTCCTGCTGGAAAACCAGACGCCTACCCTGAAGTCCTTTTCCATGACTTTGGAGCGATATCTGCGGTTCTTGCGCGAAAGCCCTGCAGAGCACGCCGCTGAGATCTACATCACCGAGGTCGACAATGCCCGGCTCAGAAATCTGCTTGCGCTCGAGCAGGCCTCAGATGTTTTCGAACTGGAGCACGAGATCGAGCGCGCCATCGTCGTCGATCCGCGTCAGGTGGCGCAGGATGTCGTCACCATGAATTCCAGGGCCTTGGTGCAGTTGGACGACGAGGAAGTGGAAGTGGCGCTGGTCTACCCGGAAGACGCGGATGACAGCGCTGGGAAGCTGTCGGTTTGTTCCGGGATTGGCACTGCGATCCTGGGCTACCGGGAGGGAGATGCTTTCGACTGGCGAATGACGAACCGGACCCGGCGCGTTCGGATTGGAAAAGTGCTTTACCAGCCGGAGGCTGCTGGCGATTTCCATCTGTAGGTCAACACGCTGCGCGATCGCCGCCCTGCGAGAAGCCGGCGAGGATCACGCGTTCGCTCGGGAGGCCTCGGGTGGGTTCCCGGTCGAGTGAGGCGGGTGTCGATCGAGGTGCCGTCCTCAGAACAGTCGGCTCCGGGCAGCGTTTGGCGTTTCCTCGATCCTATGTCAGCCTTGGGACACGGTGGAGTCCACGAACGAGGGGTTCATGAAACGGAAGTGCATTGCGGCAGCCTTGACCAGCTTGGGTCTTTACGCTTCGAATGGCGCAGCAGTGGCCAGCACGGTGCAGGAGGACGTCTCGAGCGGCCGCGCATCGTTGCTGCTCATCGCCTTGTTTGCCGGGGTGGTGATTCTGATCGGAAAGACGGCGATCGGCATCGCAAAGAACAAGTTGGAAAAGGAAATCGCGGCCGAGAAGGAAAAGGCCGACCTCGAGGCGCGCAAGAGCACGTCACGGCAGGAGGGGTGAGGCCGATCGCGGCAGCACCTATAATGCGCGCCCTGCAACGAAACGCCCGATGCCGCCATGCGCCACAACCTGAAAGTCCCGTTTGCCGAGAAGGATGAGGCGAAGAAACTGGGCGCGCGCTGGGATGCCGTGCGCAAGCTCTGGTACATCGAGGGCAGCCTGGATAAGGCTTTGTTCGCGCGTTGGCAGCCAACGCAGCATGACCCCGCGGCGGCGGGTGTCTCGACCACCCCGCGACGTAGCGCGCCTGCAACCCCGATGAGCGAGGGTACGCTGCAGGTGGGGAGGCGCTTCGTGGTTCTGCCACGGGTGTGCGACTGCCTGCCGTGGGAGGACTGCGAGAAATGCCGGCTTCAGGCGTGGCCCGGTCCCGAGGGCGGGCGCTGAGCCCTGGAAGGGGCGGTGTCGACGTTTACGCCACGGGCCCGCCTCTGGCGCGGAATGAGCGGGCAGCCGAGGCCGCGGTGGGCGACGCGGTTTTCCGGCGGTGACCTATTCGTTCGGCGCAAACCCGTAGTACGAGCCGTAGGCAGAAGGATTCGGTGCGTAGGCAGCGACCTTGATCGCATCGGGTAGGCTTACCGTGTCGGTGAAGCCGTCGATGCCCCGCGTGTTCGCGAGCCATTTCGCTTCGACTTCCTCTTCGGTCATCCCGTCGAGCGCGAGGTTGCGGTCGAGGCGCTCCGAGCGGTACTCGAACGCGGTATCGTGAGCGATGAAAAGCGTGTGCGGGCAGGCGGTGATGCGGGTTTCATCGTGAGGGTCGGCGCCCATGACCCGCGTGCCACAGAACGGGCAATGGATGGGCGTGTAGTAGAAGGTCTTGAGTTCGGTTCGCTGAATGAGATGGGGCATGTCGCTCTCCTTGTACAGTTGAGGGGGCGGGTGGCCTGGCGCTTGCGGGCGTCGCAGTTCTCCGTAGCCTTAAAAGCAAAAGGCCCGACCGAAGTCGGGCCTCTGGGCGACCTGCGCCGGAGGCGCGGGCCGAACACGCTTAGCTGGCGCGAATGTTCGACGCTTGCAGGCCTTTGGGGCCGGTGGTCACGTCGAAGCTGACGCGCTGACCTTCTGCAAGGGTTTTGAAACCCTGGCCGGTGATGGCCGAGAAGTGCGCGAAAAGGTCTTCACCGCCCGCTTCCGGGGTGATGAAACCGAAGCCTTTGGAATCGTTGAACCACTTGACGGTACCTGTTGCCATGTCTTGAATCTCCTAAAAAATGGGGAAAGCCCCCTGAATGGGGCGAGCATCAAGACGGCGAGGTATGACTTGGGGGAATACGACCGAAAAATTCGGATATGCCAACAAATGAACTACACGACTTGAGTATCGCTGCGGCGCAGTATGGGCGAGATTCGATGATAAAGATAGTTTTATATTTTTATATTTTTGGCGGCCGCGACCATGGCGGCTATCCTGCGCAGCGTTTCTTCCACCGCAGGCACGGCTGCCTGCGGTGGAATACAGGCCCCCTGAGCGAGAACCGGATGACCGACCCCCAGCCCAACAACCCTTTGCACGGCCTCACCCTGGAGCGGATGCTGACCGAACTTGTGGACCGGCTCGGCTGGCCCGGGCTCGGCATGCGAATCAGCATCCGCTGCTTCAATCACGAGCCGAGCATCGCCTCCAGTCTCAAGTTTCTGCGCCGCACGCCGTGGGCGCGTGCGCAGGTAGAGGCGCTCTATCTCGATACGGTGCCGTCATCGAAGCGTTCGGCGCAGCGCGATCGTCGGCATCTTCCGGAGGGGCAGGGTTGATGCCTTGATCCCTGATCGACCGACACGAATTCCTGCGTCACGCGCGCTCCCAAGGAAATCGAGATGGCGGCCGTTTGAGCGGCTATATTGCTTCTAGAAGGTCCTGCAGTGGCCAAAAGGAGAGGCGTTGCCATGAACACCCGTCCGATCTTCCTCGTGCTCGCCGCGAGTTGGATTTCCCTGGCGGGCGCCACGACGATGGGGGCCGGGGATTGCAGTGCGCCGCAACCCCACACTGATCTGTCGCATTGCGACCTGTCGCACCGCAAGCTCGCTGGACTGAACCTCAGCGGTGTGAACCTGGCGGGGGTGATGCTCGACAATGCCGACCTACGTGGCGCCAGGCTGTTCGGGGCGGACCTGCGCGGCAGCAGTGCGAAATGGGTGAACTTCGCCGGCGCCGACCTGCGCGAGGCGGATCTGCGCAAGGCGGATCTGTTCCATGCCACCTTGGATGACGCCAACCTCGAGGCGGCGCGCATGCAGGAGTCCAATCTCTTCGGCGCCAACCTGATCAACGCGCGCGCGGTGCGCGCCGATCTTTCCGGGGCGTACCTCAAGGACGTGCTGATGGAGGGCATCGACCTGTCGGGCGGGTCGATCCGTGGCTGCTATGCGTTCCGCGGCGTATTCACCGACGGACGGATGATCGGCACTGATCTGTCCGGCGCCGATCTCACCGGCGCGGCGATGGAGGATGTCGACTTCAGCGGCGCCAGCCTGCGCGAGACGAAGCTGCTTGGCGCCATGCTGCGGCGGGCGCGTTTCGGGCAGGCCGACCTCGCCGGTGCCGCGTTCACCAACGCCGACGTGTGGGATGCCGACTTCAGTGGCGCGATCAACCGTCCGCAGTCCGCCGAGGATGCGCTGATCGAGCCCTTCGTGGTGCGCGAGCGCCGCTGAGCGCCGGAGCGCCCAGCCCTAGGCCCCCTCTACCAGATTGCTCGGCCGGCCGGCGACGAAGTTCTCGATGTTGTCGATGAGCTGGTCGGCGAGCGTCTGCTGCGCCGCGTCCGAGGCCCAGGCCACGTGTGGCGTCAGGATCACGTTGGGGCGTGCGGCGATGCGCATCATTGGGCTGTCGGCGGCGGGGGGCTCGCCGTCGGTGACGTCGAAGCCGGCGCCCGCGATCAGCCCCTCGTCCAGGGCCTGCGCCAGCGCCTGCTCGTCGACCAGGCCGCCACGGGCGGTGTTGATCAGCAGCGGCCGCCGCGCCATGGCGCGGAACTCGGGCATTGCGATCATGCCGCGTGTCTCGGCGGTGAGCGGGCAGTGCAGGGTGATGATGTCGCTGCTGGCGAGCACCTCGTCCCAGGGCGTGTACAGGCGGCCGGGGCTGGGCCTGCCCTTGCGCGCGGCGAACAGCGGCTCCATGCCGAAGGCGCGCGCGACGTGCGCCACGCGCTGGCCCAGTATGCCTTCACCGATGATGCCCAGGCGCGCGCCGTGCAGGTCCCGCACCGGATGGTCGAAAAAGCAGAACTGCCCGGCGCGCTGCCAGGCGCCGGCGATCACGTCCTCGCGGTAGGCGATGAGGTTGCGCCGCAGCGCGAGCATGAGCGCGAAGGTGTGCTCGGGCACCGTATCGACCGCGTAGCCGCGGATGTTCGCCACTGCGATGCCGTGCGCGCGGCACCAGGCCTTGTCGACGCAGTCGGTGCCGGTTGCGGCGACCGCGATCAGGCGCAGTTCGGGCAGCTGCGCGAGCGCCTGGGCGTCGAGCGGCACCTTGTTGATGATCGCGATGCTGGCCCCTTGCAGGCGCTCGACCACCTGCGCGGGCGGCGTGCCCGCGTGGAGGACCAGCTCGTGCGGGAACGCGGGGGGGCGCAGGCGAATCTGTGGCGCGATGGTGGCGCGGTCGAGAAAGACGATCTTTTGCATGGCGGGTGTCCTGGTGGCGCGGCCGGGTCGGTGATGGGCGATGAAAGTGACGGAAGGAGGGGGCGGCGAAGCGGGAGCCAGCGCGAAGGATAAGCCACCGCGCCGGTGCGGCGGGACAAGGCCGGCCGCGAGCAGGTACAGTTCGCCTCCTCCACAAGAAGGTGTCGTGTCCCCGATGAAGAAGAATCTCTGGCTGCTGGCGATTGCCCAGGGCCTGTTCCTGACCAACAACGTGGTGTTCATCGCCATCAACGGGCTGGTGGGCTTCAGCCTCGCGCCGGTGGCGTGGATGGCGACGCTGCCGGTGATGGGCTACGTGGTGGGCGGGGCGCTGTCGACCGGACTGGTGGCGCGCACGCAGCGACGCTGGGGGCGGCAGGTGTCTTTCCAGCTCGGCCTGCTGGTGGCGCTGGTGACCACCCTGCTGTGCGCCTTCGCACTGTCGATCGGGAGCTTCTGGCTGCTTGTCGCGGGCACGGTGATCGCGGGCTACTACAGCGCCAACGGCCAGCTCTACCGCTTCGCCGCCGCCGAGCTGGCGCCGGCCTCCTTCCGCGAGAAGGCGGTGTCGCTGGTGCTGGCCGGCGGTCTCATCGGCGCGGTGATCGGCCCCAACCTGGCCAATTACACCCGCGAAACCATGGGCGCGCCCTTCATGGGCTCATACCTCGCGCTGGCCGTGGTAGCGCTGGTGTCGATGGCGGTGATGGCCGGCATCCGCTTCCCGGCCGAGCCGGTCAGGACGGCGGGGGCTGCCGGCGGCCGGCCGCTGGCCGAGATCGTCCGCCAGCCGGTATTCATCGTGTCGACGTTGGGCGCAGCAATGGGCTACGGCGTCATGAACCTGCTCATGGCGGCGACCCCGCTGGCCATGGACGTGTGCGGCATGCCGTTCTCGGATGCCGCGCTGGTGCTCGAGTGGCACGTGATCGGCATGTTCGCACCGGGCTTCTTCACCGGTCACCTGATCAAGCGCTTCGGCGTGTTGCAGATCATGGGCGTGGGCGTGGTGCTCAACCTGGCCTGCATTGCGGTGGCGCTCTCGGGGCAGGACCTGCACCAGTTCCTGATCGGCTTGTTCCTGCTCGGCGTGGGCTGGAACTTCCTCTTCACCGGCAGCACCACGCTGGCGATGCAGGCCTACCGCCCCGAGGAGAAGGACAAGGCGCAGGCGGCGATCAACTTCGCGGTGTTCGCGGTGATGGCGCTGACCTCGTTCGCCTCGGGCGCGCTGGTGACCACGCAGGGCTGGACGCTGCTCAACCTCGGCTCGCTGCTGCCGGTGGGCGTCACCGGTGCGGCGCTGGTCTGGCTGGCGCTGCGTCAGCGTGCGGCTGCGGGGCAGGGCGCGTGAACTTCCTCGCCCATGCGCTGCTGGCCGGCGATGTGCCGGCCGGATGCGCAGCGCTTCGTGGCCGGTTGGCTGACCGCGCGCTGAACGATCGCCCGTTGCGTTTCAGTGGAAATCTCGGCTCCGTGCGGCCAGGTTGCCGAGCAGGGCCGAGTGGTCGACGACGCGGCTCGCCACCAGATGCACCACCCGGCCCTGGCGGCGGATCTGACCGAACACGCCCATCAGCCGCGCGCCGAGCAGGATGCGGCGTTGCTGCTCGAAGAGCTCGGGGCGGACGATCACGTTGGTGAGTCCGGTCTCGTCCTCGAGCGTCACGAACAGCGTGCCCTTGGCGGTGCCGGGGCGCTGGCGGCAGGTCACGAGACCGGCGCCGCGCGCGAGCATGCGGTCGGGCGCGGCGGCGATGTCGGCGGCGGTGAGAAAGCGCAGCCCCGCGAGTTGGTCGCGCACGAAAGACAGCGGATGGCGGCCGAGGGTGAAGCCGAGGCGGGCATAATCCGCGAGCAGATCCTCGGTCTCGGCGGGCGCGTTCAGCGTGGCAGCGACGTCGCCGCCCGGGGCCTGGGCGAGCAGCCCGGGCAGGGGCGCGGCGCCACTCGCCTGCCAGAGGGCCTGGCGGCGATGGCCGGCGAGATTGGCGAGCGCACCACCGGCAGCGAGCGTGCGCAGGTCGCCGGCGTCGAGCCGGGCGCGCGCGGCGAGGTCCTGGGTGTTGGTCAAAGCGTGCTCGGTGCGTGCGGCGGCGATGCGTGCCGCGGCCTCGCGTGCCAGACCGCGGATCATGCGCAGGCCGAGGCGGACCGCGGGCTGCGAGGTCACGGGCGCCGCGGCGCTTGCAGCCACCTGTCCGGGCTCCGTCGTGGTACCCCCCGCAGGCTCCAGCGTGCAGTCCCACTCGCTCACGGTGACGTCCGCCGCGCGCACCTCCACCCCGTGACGGCGTGCGTCCTGGATCAGCTGCGAGGGCGAATAGAAGCCCATCGGTTGACTGTTGAGCAGCGCGGCGAGGAAGGCCGCGGGCTCGAAGCACTTCAACCAGGCCGAGGCGTACACCAGCAGCGCGAAGCTGGCGGCGTGGGATTCGGGAAAGCCGTAGCTGCCGAAACCCTCGATCTGCTGGCACAGGCGCTGGGCGAAGTCGGGGTCGTAGCGGTTCTTCGCCAGCCCGTCGAGCAGCTTCTGGCGGTAGCGCTCGAGCTCGCCCTTGCGCCGCCAGGCGCCCATCGCGCGGCGTAGCTGGTCGGCCTCGCCGCCGGTGAAGCCCGCCGCGACCACCGCGAGCTGCATCACCTGCTCCTGGAAGATCGGCACGCCGAGCGTGCGCGCAAGCACGCCACGGATATCGTCGCGCAGGCCGGCCATCGGGTCCTCGCCGCGCGCCACGCGATCGCGTGCCTGCAGGTAGGGGTGGACCATGCCGCCCTGGATCGGGCCGGGGCGCACGATGGCGACCTCGACCACCAGGTCGTAGAAGCGGCGCGGCTTGAGCCGCGGCAGCATGGTCATCTGCGCGCGTGACTCGACCTGGAACACGCCGACCGAGTCGGCGCGCGACAGCATCTCGTACACCTGCGTCTGTTCGCGCGGGATCGTCGCCAGCGTCAGCGGCCGGCCGCGCCAGGCCGACACCAGCGCCAGGCCGCGGCGCAGCGCGGAGAGCATGCCGAGCGCGAGCACGTCGATCTTCATCAGCCCGACCGCGTCGAGGTCGTCCTTGTCCCACTGGATCACTGTGCGATCGGCCATGGCGGCGTTTTCCACCGGCACCAGCTCGTCGAGCCGGCCGCGCGCGATGACGAAGCCGCCGACGTGCTGCGACAGGTGGCGCGGAAAGCCGATGAGTTCCTCGGTGAGGGCAACCAGGCGGCGGGTGACCAGGCTGGCGGGGTCGAGCCCGACCTCGGCGAGGCGCTCGGGCAGGATGCGGTGGCCGTCGAACCAGTGATGCGCGCGGGTGAGGCGCTCGATCAGCGCCTCGTCCAGACCGAGCGCGCGGCCGACGTCGCGCAGCGCGCTGCGGGCGCGGTAGCGGATCACGGTGGCGGCGAGTGCGGCGCGGTCGCGGCCGTACTTGCGGTAGATGTACTGGATGACCTCTTCGCGGCGGTCGTGCTCGAAGTCGACGTCGATGTCGGGCGGCTCGTTGCGCTCGCGCGAGATGAAGCGCTCGACCAGCATGATGCCGAGCTGCGGATCGACCTCGGTGATGCCGAGCGCCCAGCACACCACCGAGTTCGCCGCCGAGCCGCGGCCCTGGCACAGGATGCCGGCCGTGCGGGCGAAGCGGACGATGTCGTGCACGGTGAGGAAGTAGGGCTCGTAGCCGAGCTCGGCGATCAGTGCCAGCTCGTGCTCGATCTGCGTGCGTACCGAAGCCGGCGCGGGGTCGTCGGCGGGCTGGGGCGGCGTGGCGGCGGGTGCCGGGGTTGCGATGCGCAGCGGCGTCGACGGGTCGGTGCCCGGGGCCGTGGACGACGCATGGCCGGCGCAGGCCGGTGGCACTGGTGCCGCGGTGTTACCGGCGGGAACGGAGACCTGCGCGCCGAAGCGCCACATCAGCCCGCCTTCGACCAGGCGGCGCAGCCAGCTCGCCGGAGTTTCGCCGGCGGGGACGAGTTCGGCCGGGTATTCGTAGCGCAGTTCGTCCAGGCTGAAGCCGCAGCGCGCGGCCACGGCGAGGGTTTCGGCCAGCAGTGCGGGCGGGTAGCGGCTGGCGAGCGTGGCGTGATCGTGCAGGCGGCGTTCGCCGTTGGGCGCGAGTGCCAGGCCGGCTTCGGCCACGCTGCAGTGCAGGCGCAGCGCAGTCATCACATCGGCCAGCGGGCGGCGGGCGGCCTCGTGCATCAGCGCGCCGCTGGCGGCGACCAGCGGCAGGCCGGCGCTGCCGGCGATGTGATCCAGCCAGTGCAGGCGGCGATCGTCCACGCCGTCGAGCAGGGCCGTCATGACGATCCAGCTGCGGCCGGGAAACAGCGTGCCCAGCCAGCGCGCGTCAGCGGCGAGCGCTGCCGCCGCCTCGTCCAGCCCATGCAGGGGCGGAAAATGCGGTGGTGGCACGAGCAGGGCCAGGCAGTCGTCGAGACGCTGCGCAGGGTCGGCTTCGAGCATTTCCCGGTCGATGTGGTAATACCCCTTGTCGGCCGCACGCCGTGCCTGGGTGATGAGCCGCGAGAGCTGGCCGTAGCCCCGCCGGTTCGCGGCCAGCAGCACGACGTGGGGCCCGTCCGCGAGCTGGAACTCGCTGCCGATGATCAGCTTCGGGCGGTCTTTGACGGGCATCTCCTGCAGTGCACGATGCGCGCGCACCACGCCGGCCAGCGAGCATTCGTCGGTGATCGCGATTGCCGCATAGTCCAAGGCCGCAGCCCGCTCGATGAGCTCCTCGGGGTGCGAGGCGCCGCGCTGGAAGCTGAAGTTGCTCAGGCAGTGAAGTTCGGCATACGGGATGGGCATGCAAAACTGTAAATAAATACAGTTTTTCTCGCAAGGCTTACGGCTGATCGTGAATGCTGGACACTGTCTTGGGGTCTACCGCAGTCGCATGTGCCAAGTGCGCTGTTAAACTCTCGGACTCGTTCGCCTTTCCTGTCGCGGTCGCCGATCGCGTATGTCCTTCACTGCCCGGCCGGCATGGCCGTCAAGGAGTCCTTCATGAGCTTCACCAAGTCCCGCAAGGTGCTGTTCGGCGCGCTGGCGCTCGCTTTCGCCGTTTCGAGCCCGGTGTACGCGCAGCAGAAGTCGGTCGCCATCACCGCGATCGTCGAGCATCCGGCCCTCGACGCGGTCCGGGATGGCGTCAAGGAGGCGCTCGCGGCCGCGGGCTACGAGGACGGCAAGAACCTCAAGTGGCAGTACCAGAGCGCCCAGGGCAACACCGGCACCGCGGCACAGATCGCGCGTAAGTTCGTCGGCGACAAGTCCGATGTGATCGTCGCCATCGCCACGCCCTCGGCGCAGGCCGTGGCAGCCGCGACCAAGGATATCCCCCTCGTGTTTTCGGCGGTGACCGATCCCGTGGCCGCCAAGCTGGTGCCTTCGATGCAGCCCTCGGGCACCAATATCACGGGGGTGTCGGATGCGCTCGAGCTCGACAAGCAGATCGAACTGATCAAGCGTGTGGCGCCCGCTGCCAAGCGCGTGGGCATGGTGTTCAACCCAGGCGAGGCCAACTCGGTCGTGGTGCTCGAGCAGATGCGTGAGCTGCTGCCCAAGCACGGCATGAGCCTGGTCGATGCCGCTGCGCCGCGTTCGGTGGATGTCGGCTCGGCTGCTCGCAGCCTGATCGACAAGGTCGATGTGTTCTACACCAGCACCGACAACAACGTGGTGTCGGCCTACGAGGCGCTGGTCAAGGTCGGCATGGACGCCAAGATCCCGCTCGTGGCTGCCGACACCGACAGTGTCGCGCGTGGCGCGGTGGCCGCGTACGGCATGGACTACAAGGCCATTGGCGTGCAGACCGGCGAGATGGTTGTGCGCATCCTCAAGGGCGAGAAGGCGGGTGACATTGCCTTCGAGACCAGCAACAAGCTGTCCCTGCATGTGAACCCGGGCGCCGCGCAGAAGCAGGGCGTCACGCTGGCCGAAGACCTCATCAAGGACGCGGCCAAAGTCATCGAGTAATCGCGTTCAGGCTCGGTCCAGGACCGGCCGGATCGCTCCGGTCGCCGCGGGCGCTCCTGTCAGGGCGCCCGCGTCGTCTTTCAATCAACGGTATTTCCCATGTCCCTCTACACCCTGCTCGGGGCGCTGGAGATCGGCCTGATCTTCAGTCTCGTCGCCCTCGGCGTGTACATCTCGTTCCGGCTGCTGCGCTTTCCTGACCTGACCGTGGATGGCAGCTTCCCGCTCGGCGGCGCGGTCGCCGCGACCATGATCGCCGCCGGCTACGATCCCTTCACCGCCACCATCGTGGCGACGCTCGCCGGTGCGGTCGCCGGACTGGTCACCGGCTGGCTCAACGTCAGCCTCAAGATCATGGACCTGCTCGCCAGCATCCTGATGATGATCGCGCTCTACTCGATCAACCTGCGCATCATGGGCAAGCCCAACGTGCCGTTGATCATGGAACCCACTGTCTTCAACCTGCTGCAGCCCGAGGCGATGGCCGACTATGTGTTCCGCCCGCTGCTGCTGGTCTTTGTCGTGCTGGCGGTAAAGCTCGCCCTGGATGCCTACTTCGCCACCCAGAGCGGCCTGGCGATCCGGGCGACCGGCTCCAACGCGCGCATGGCGCGGGCACAGGGTGTCAACACCGGGCTGGCGGTGCTGGCCGGCATGGCGCTGTCGAATGCGCTCGTCGGCCTGGCCGGCGCGCTGTTCGCGCAGACTCAGGGCGGGGCGGACATCTCGATGGGCGTGGGCACCATCGTCATCGGCCTGGCGGCGGTGATCGTCGGCGAGAGCCTGCTGCCTTCGCGCAAGCTCTACCTGGCGACCATCGCGGTGATCGTCGGCGCCATCGTGTATCGCTTCTTCATCGCGCTCGCGCTCAATTCGGACTTCATCGGTCTGCAGGCGCAAGACCTCAACCTCGTCACCGCGGTGCTGGTGACGGTCGCGCTGGTGGTGCCCAAGCTGCGCGCGCACTGGTCCGGAAAGAAGGTGAACTGACATGTTGAAAGCAACCGACCTGCGCCTCACCTTCAACCCCGGCACACCGATCGAGACGCAGGCCCTGCGCGGCATGTCGCTCGAGATCCCGACCGGGCAGTTCGTCACCGTGATCGGCTCCAACGGCGCCGGCAAGTCGACCTTCCTGAACGCCGTCTCCGGCGAGCAGCGTGTCGACAGCGGCACCATCGAGATCGACGGCATCGACATGACCCGCCAGCCGGTGTGGGGGCGGGCGCGCCATGTGGCGCGGGTGTTCCAGGACCCGCTCGCCGGCACCTGCGAGGACCTGACCATCGAGGAGAACATGGCGCTCGCCAAGATGCGCGGCGAGCGCCGCGGCTTCTCATTCGCGGTCAAGCCGGCACTGCGCGAGGAGTTCCGTGCCCAGCTGTCCACGCTCGGACTCGGTCTGGAGAACCGCCTGTCCGATCGCATCGGCCTGCTCTCGGGCGGCCAGCGCCAGGCGGTGAGCCTGCTGATGGCGGCGCTGCAGCCCTCGCGCCTGCTGCTGCTCGACGAGCACACCGCAGCGCTCGACCCGCGCACCGCGGCCTTCGTGCTGGAACTCACCGTGCGCATCGTTGCGGAGCACAAGCTCACGACGATGATGGTCACGCACTCGATGCGTCAGGCGCTCGACGTTGGCCAGCGCACCGTGATGCTGCACCAAGGCCGCGTCGTGCTCGACGTCTCCGGCACCGAGCGCGAAGGCCTCGACGTGCATCACCTGCTCGACATGTTCGAGAAGGTGCGCGGCGAGGAGATCGACGACGACGCGCTGCTGCTGGGGTAGCGCGTCGGTGTTGCAGGGCGCGCCGTGCCGGTGACGAACGCCAAGATGGGGTACCGCGGCCTCGAATAGCCCGGGCATGTCTCGAAATTTTGCGTTTGTGATGAAGATTTTCGAGATTGTGTCCGCGGCTTGTTTCGGCCACAAGCCGCCTCTGGAGTCCCAAGCATTCCTGCCGCCAGAATGGCAGCTT
>NZ_JBQWSN020000017.1:0-66724 GCF_052598215.2 Thauera sp. ZXT1-4
TCGCTCGGATGTGACCATGGTGACTGCAAAGTGGGAGAGACGTCGCATTCTCACACATTAAGAATAACGGCAAGCTTCTTTGCGCGCTCTTTTTTGGGCAAGACGCAACTTTTACGCCACTGCCGTATCGATTCACGCGAGACGCCAACTGCTCCTGCAACATCCGAGTCCTTTAAACCCATGTAGTCACGAGCAAGCTCATATCGACTACCAAAACTCCCCGCAGCACTCTCAGCTTGCGCACTCTTCCTATTAACTGCAGCCTCCACTTTTTCCAAAAGCTCATCTGTAATGGGCTTACGGAAGCGCCTCCCCAGAAGGCTATCGACCCTCTCATTTATCTCAAAGGCGTTGCGCTTAACCCGCAAGAACCTCAGCATTGCGTGAAGGTATGCATTTCTATTCGTTCGCTCAAACATACGCAGATTTCCTCATCTAATAGTGGCTGGTTGCCATAGATGTATAGCCAAAATCACGAAACAGGAAACGAGAACTCACGAAGAAAAAGCATTTATTTGCACTGAGTTTTTAGGCCGCCTAAATTAGACAATAAAAACTCTTGAACTCCGTACTCCCTAACGCCCGCACCCTCCTCGAGATGTCGTCGATGGAAAGCAGCGTGGCGGTTTTCGCTCAGAGCGCTTCCGTGGCTGCGGCGGAAGCCAACACAGCAGACGCTCGCTTGCCACGCATAGGGAACTCGAGCGTGCGGTTTCCTTGCGGCGAGTAGCTCGGATAGGACTCCAAACAAGTAACGTGTTATCGTTCTGGGTGGCTCACTGCTAGACGTGGAGCCGCCTTTGGGACATTTTGAGAGACTACGATGACGTCACTGCAGGAACTGCTTGAACAAAAGAAGGCGCTCGAACTCCAGATCGAACGAGTATTGAAAGCTGAACGCGACGGCGCTTTGTCACAAGCAAGGCACCTTGTCGAGACATACAAACTCACAGTAGAGGATCTTTTCGGAAAGCAGAAGGCGTCCGGCAAGACCGCTGCGATCAAATACCACAACCCTGAGACGGGGGAGTCCTGGAGCGGGCGAGGTCGTGCCCCGCGCTGGCTTGACGGAAAGAACCGCGAAGATTTTGCGGTTTAAAAAGCTTCTTGTCGTGCTCAGGCACAATCTGGCCGACGATAGTTTTACGGAAGGGCGGCTGCGCTCTACACTAGCGCGACTTCTATGAGGAGCCAGCCCTCTCCGCTCAACGGCACGCTGGATATGCGTGACTACGATGCTGTGCGGGATAAAAGTCGGAGACTCTCACCTCATCGGATGGGACGCCGGTAGGGCTCGATCAAACCTTGCGTGTGACCGAGCGCTCCAGACAAAACCCCGCAACGGTCAAGCGATAAAGCCCTTCTCGCGGATAATCTCGATCACGCGCTCCGCTGCGGACTCGACTGTTTCGTTTGCGGTTCTCAAGTGGATCTCCGGCGACTCCGGCGCTTCATAGGGCGAGTCGATACCGGTGAAGTTCTTCAACTCCCCACGACGCGCCTTCTTGTAGAGCCCCTTCACATCGCGCTGCTCTGCAATCTCCAGCGGCGTATCGACGAAGATCTCCAGAAACTCACCTTCATCGACCAAGCTCCGCGCCATCTCCCGCTCGGCCCGGAAGGGCGAGATGAAAGCCGTCAGCACGATCAATCCTGCATCGACCATCAGCTTGCCCACCTCCGCCACGCGGCGGATGTTCTCCACGCGATCAGCGTCGGTAAAGCCGAGGTCCTTGTTCAGGCCGTGGCGGACGTTATCGCCATCGAGCAGATAGGTGTGGCGCCCCAAGGCCAGCAGCTTCTTCTCGACCAGGTTGGCGATGGAAGACTTGCCCGCACCCGACAGGCCGGTGAACCACAGGATGCAGCTACGCTGGCTCTTGATCGCCGCGCGCGCCGCCTTGTCGACATCCACATGTTGCACATGGATGTTGTGCGCGCGCCGCAGCGCGAAGTGCAGAAGGCCCGCGCCCACGGTGTTGTTCGACAGACGGTCGATCAGGATGAAGCCGCCGGTGTCGCGATTGTCCTTGTAGGCGTCGAACGCGATCTGGCGGTCAAGCGAAAGGTTGCACACCCCGATGGCGTTGAGTTCGAGCTTCTTGCTGGCGATGTGCTCGAGCGTGTTCACATTCACCTGGTACTTGATGTCGGTGATGGAAGCCGTGACCGTCTTCGTGCCAATCTTCATCAGGTAAGGACGACCTGGCAGCAGCGGCTCGTCATGCATCCAAGTGATCGTGCATTCGAACTGGTCCGCTGTTTCGGCCGGCGCATCAGCCGTGGAAATCATGTCGCCACGCGAAACATCGATCTCGTCAGCTAGCGTCAGCGTCACCGACTGACCCGACACCGCCTGCGCAAGGTCACCGTCCTTGGTGACGATACGCGCCACGGTGCTTTCCTTGCCAGAGGGTTGCACGCGAATGCGGTCGCCCGGCCGAATCACGCCGCTCGCAATCGTTCCCGCAAAGCCGCGAAAATCCAGGTTGGGGCGGTTGACCCACTGCACGGGTAGCCGGAAGGGCGCGCGCTGCATGCGCATCTCATCCACCTCGACCGTTTCCAGATAGCCCATCAGCGTAGTGCCGTGGTACCAGGACATGTTGTCGCTCGGGGCGGTGATGTTGTCGCCCTTGAAAGCCGACATCGGGATGAACGTGGCCTCCGTGATACCGATGCGGTTCGCAAAGTCGCGGTACTCCTCTACGATCCGACGGAAAACCTTTTCCGAATAATCGACGAGGTCCATCTTGTTGATGGCCACCACGATATGACGGATCCCCAGCAAGTTCACCAGATAGCTGTGGCGCCGCGTCTGGGTGAGGATGCCCTTGCGCGCATCGACCATCAGGATCGCAGCATCGGCCGTCGATGCACCGGTGACCATGTTGCGGGTGTACTGCTCGTGTCCCGGGGTGTCGGCAACGATGAACTTGCGTTTGTCGGTGGAGAAGAAGCGATAGGCCACGTCGATGGTGATGCCCTGCTCCCGCTCTGCCGCCAGGCCGTCGACCAGCAGCGCAAAGTCGATGGCCTCTCCCTGGGTTCCGTACTTCTTCGAGTCGGCCTCCACCGCGGCGAGTTGGTCCTCGAAGAGCATCTTGGACTCAAAGAGCAGGCGCCCGATCAGCGTGCTCTTGCCGTCATCCACGCTGCCGCAGGTGATGAAACGCAGCAGGCTCTTGTACTGATGCTGCGTGAGGTACTGCTCGATATCGGTGGCGATGAGGTCGGAAACGTGTGCCATGTCAGAAGTACCCCTCTTGTTTCTTCTTTTCCATCGAAGCCGCCGAGTCGTGGTCGATCACCCGGCCCTGGCGCTCGGAGGTGCGGGTGAGCAGCATCTCCTGGATGATCGCGGGCAGCGTGTCGGCCTCGGACTCGATTGCGCCGGTGAGCGGGTAGCAACCCAGGGTACGGAAGCGCACCTTCTTCATCATCGGCACCTCCCCCGGCTTCAGCGGCATGCGCTCGTCGTCGACCATGATCAGCGTACCGTCGCGCTCAACCACCGGGCGCACGGCCGCGTAATACAGCGGCACGATGGGGATGTTCTCAAGATAGATGTATTGCCAGATATCGAGCTCGGTCCAGTTCGACAGGGGGAACACGCGGATCGACTCGCCTTTGTGCTTTCTGGCGTTGTAGAGCTTCCAAAGCTCGGGGCGCTGGCTCTTCGGATCCCAGCGGTGCTGCGCGCTGCGAAAGGAGAACACCCGCTCCTTGGCGCGGGACTTCTCCTCGTCACGACGTGCGCCGCCAAAGGCCGCATCGAAACCGTACTGGTCGAGCGCCTGCTTCAGGCCCTCGGTCTTCATGATGTCGGTGTGAATCGCCGAACCGTGGGTAAAGGGGTTGATGTCCTTCTCCACGCCCTCGGGGTTGATATGTACCAGCAGATCCATGCCGGTTTGCTGCGCCATCTTGTCGCGGAAACGATACATGTCCTGGAACTTCCAGCGCGTATCGACATGCAGCAGCGGAAACGGCGGCACCGCCGGGTAGAAAGCCTTCATCGCCAGATGCAACATCACCGCGCTGTCCTTGCCGATGGAGTAAAGCATCACCGGGTTGTCGGCCTCGGCGACGACTTCGCGCAGGATATGGATGCTTTCGGCTTCGAGCCGCTGAAGGTGCGTCAATGTGTTCGCGTCGTGTGTCATCTTGAACTCATGAACAAAGGGTTCGGGGGCCGAGCGACGCGTCGCTCGCTCGTCCTTGTTTGTCGAGCTGGCCGTCGGCCGCGACAAAGCGCTGTCATCAACAGGTAGCAGGGTTCGGGTAGCCGCAAGATTCACCGCCATCAACTGCAGGCCGTGCGGCAACCCGGCAGGCTGAACTCGGCGCAGGTCAAAACCACCCAGACACGCCGTTACGGAGCGCCCTTCGGCCGCACGCCCGAAATGATCCGCGAGGGCTTCGAGCGCAGCCCCCAAAGCTTGCGCAAGGCTCACGAAGGCAAGGCGCTGCCGAACGTCGCGTGCCACCAGAAAGCGTCGCGAGACCTCCTCGCAACCCGCTTCAGGCGCATAAACAATCTCATGCGGCACGGCCGTGAACAGTGCGCCCTCGCAGACGCCACGCTCGTGACGCCAGACGCTATGCGAGATACCCCATTCGCCCAGATACTGTGCCACCGTTCGCGCACCCATCTCGACATCGAAATGTTTGAGTATCGCTGAGCGCACCGCATCGTCCGACCAAACGCCAGCAGCCGGGTCATCCAGCAGCGCAAGCGTCTTGAGCGCCTGGTCGCGTGACAAGCGTCTGCCGCTACCTGCGATCCGGCCGCGTTTGCGCACCGCCACGCCCTCCCAGCCACCGCGCTCGAAGGCCTGCATGGCCGCAAGAACCGTTGGCACGCTCAACTCGGCGGCGTCGGCGACCGCCTGCAAGGTCATGCCCGACAGGCGCAAACGCACTGCGAGCCGACGGCGCTCGTTGAGCGCCTCGGTGTTCAAGCGACGGCTGTCGGTGTGCGGACTTGGCATGGAGGAGTAAAACATTTGACGGCGAGTGCCGGATTATAAAACTCAAGGCTACAATGTGCGCGTTTATTTCTCCGCAGCGCCATGGGCGCCAAGACTCATGACCCAACTTCCGCTTTCGCCACTCGATATCCTGCATGCCATTGAACAGATCGCCCGTCAGGCTGGCGCAGCCATCCTCGAGGTCTACGGTTCGGATTTCGAAGTGCGTGGCAAGGAGGATGCTTCGCCCGTCACCGCTGCCGACGAACGCGGCGAGGCAATCATCCTGGCTGGATTACGCAACCTGACCCCCGGCATCCCCATCGTCGCCGAAGAAGAGGTCGCCGCAGGTCGTGTGCCCGAGATCGACCGCGTGTTCTGGCTCGTCGATCCGCTGGACGGAACGAAGGAATTCATCAGCCGTAACGGCGAATTCACAGTGAATATCGCCCTGATCGTCGACGGACGTCCCGCGCTGGGTGTTGTCTTTGCGCCCGCGCTGGACCGCATGTTCGTCGGATCCGAAGGCAATGGCGCCTATGTGGACGAACACGGCAAGCGCCGCCCGATCACCTGCCGTCGCCCTCCCGAGGAAGGGCTCACCGTGGTCGCCAGCCGTTCGCACGGCGATGCGGCCGCGCTCGAGACATTCCTCGCCGGGCGCTCGGTCGCGCACACGCGCAGTGCTGGGTCCTCCCTCAAGCTGTGCCTGGTGGCAAGCGGGGAGGCTGACGTCTACCCCCGCCTTGGCCGCACCATGGAATGGGACATTGCGGCCGGGCACGCCGTGCTGGCCGCCGCAGGTGGGCGCATCGAGACCGTGGCCGATCACACCCCGCTGCGCTACGGCAAACCTGGGTTCGACAACCCGCACTTTGCTGCCTGGGGTGAGGATGCCTGAGTCGCTGGATCCAGCCGCGCGAGCAGCGCGTCTGCCGACTGGCCCAGCCAGCCCTCACGCACTGTGACTGCCTACCTCGTTCTCGCTTCAGTCGGCCTGCTGCTGGCGCTGCTCGTCTCCGGGCGCGTCGCACCCGCAGCCCTCTTCCTGGGTTGGGCGTTCGCTTACCATGTGTCCGGCTTGATCGATCAGAAGGCCTTGCTTGGCGGCTTCGTCAACCCGGCACTTGCTACGCTCGTCGTGCTGCTCATGGTATCGCTCGTGCTCGAGCGCTCGCCCCTGCTCGACAGCATCATGCAGCGCCTGCTCAAAGGGCGGCCAGACTTCGCCCTTTTGCGTCTCACCGGGGCTGCTGCAGCCCTGTCAGGCTTTCTCAACAACACCGCCGTCGTGGGCAGCCTGCTCGGCCCACTCAGCCGGCAGCAACAGCTCCCGGCATCCAAAGTGTTGCTGCCGCTTTCCTACGCCGCGGTGCTTGGGGGTATCACCACACTGGTCGGCACTTCCACGAACCTCGTGGTGAACTCCTTTGCCATCGAGGCGGGCCTGCCCCCAATCGGCATGTTTCAACTGGCCTGGGCCGGTATCCCCATCGCGATGGGCTGCCTGCTCGTGCTCGTCATCGCCAGCAAGATGCTGCCTGCGCATGCCAGCGCTCAGCACGAGAACGTCCAGCGCTACTTTCTCGAGACGGTCATTACACCCGACTCACCTCTCGTCGGGCGTAGCATCGAATACAACCAGCTGCGGAATCTGGATGGTCTCTTCTTGCTCGAGATCGCGCGCGAAGGGCGTCTGATTTCACCGGTCGGCCCGAGCGAGGTATTGCACGAGGGCGACGTCCTCATCTTCACCGGCGCTGTGGAGAAGATCTCGGCCCTGCAGCGCTTCGAAGGCCTGCAGTTCTTTGGCCATCAGGCCAACGCACTGCTCCGCTCCAACCTCGTCGAGGTCGTCGTCACCAACGAATCCGAACTCGTGCACAAGACGCTTCGCAGTGTCGACTTCCGCACCATGTTCGATGCGGGCGTCGTCGGTATCCGTCGCGGCGACCAGCAACTCTCGGGGCACCTCGGCCGAATCACGCTGAAGGCAGGCGACTGCCTTTTGCTCGCCGTCGGTGCGGATTTCGCACAGCACCGCAACCTTGACCGCAACTTCGTCGTTGTCAGCGGTGCGCCGATTCGCCCGCGCCTCACCCATCGACAGAGCGCGCTTGCATTCGGCAGTTTCGCTCTGGTAATCGGATCGGCCGCACTGGATTTGGTCCCGCTCTTCACCGGACTCGTCCTGCTTGCCACAGGGCTCGTCGTCAGCGGGCTGCTCACCCTCTCCGAGATCCGACGTCGCTTCCCTTTCGAACTCATCGTCATCATCGGGTCGGCCCTCACCATCGCGCGCGTCGTCGAGACGAGCGGCGCGGCCGAGCTTGTGGTCCGCGTCATCCAGCACGTGTTCGACGGCTATGGCGTATGGGGCGCATTCGTCGGCGTCTATCTGGCCACGCTTTTGCTCACCGAGGTCATCACCAACAACGCCGCAGCCGCACTGGGCTTTCCGATTGCGCTCGCTGCTGCGCGTGCGTTCGATGCCGATCCGACGCCCTTCATCCTCATCGTCTGCTACGGGGCGAGCGCTGGCTTCCTCTTGCCGTTCGGCTATCAAACACACCTGATGGTGTATTCGCCGGGGCGATATCGAATGACCGATTTCGTCAAGGTGGGCTTGCCAGTCAGCATCACCTACTCGCTCATCGCCCTGACGCTTGTACCCCAGCTATTCCCCTTCTTCTGACGCCTCACGAAGTCAGCCGCGTCAGCGCAATCCAGCCTGGTGCAACCACAGATTCGCGAGCGCGCTTGCCGCCGTATTTCGAGCCGGCTGATCCTGGCGCTTGAGCCTGCTGCTCCACAAGAAGTAGTCAACCTCGCCAGATGGCGTACCGAGTGCCTCATAAACCCGCGGCATGATCGGCACATGGTCTCCGTACCAGCACAGCTCGGCGCGCCGGCTACAGGCTTGGAGCGTCGTGCGCAGCGCGTGCATCATCCGGTCGGCGTTGCGCACGTGACGCAGATAGATCGTCAAATCCTCGCAGCCCGCCGGCGGCTCGCTACCGTAGAGCCCTGCTTCGTCCCCCTCCACCAACTTCTCCAGATGCAAGGGCCCATGGTTCTCCATGGTCACCGCAAAGGCAAAGACTGGCCCATCGGCACGCCCGATGATCTCATCGATCTTCCTCGCCACCTCAAGATCGCTTACATACGGGCCCGCGCGCTGTGCATCGGCAAAAGACTCGATATCGAGAAACTCGTCGAACCCCAAGCGCGGATACACCCGGTCACGCAGGTAGAAGCTCGCCGGATAGGGATGAATCGCCACGGTGCGATACCCCAACTGCTTCAACAGCCTCGCCAGACTCGCCACCCCCCAGCCTTTTGCGATGGCCCTGTATGGGTTGAAACGATGCACGCCCAGATCCGCCTCACCCAGCCCGCTTAAAAAGGCGAACTCGCTACGCACCGTGTTTGCCCCCCAGGCCGGTACCTCGAGCTTGCCGTGCGACAGCGCCTCCGCCTTTAGCTGGTCGAACGCCGCGAGGATCTCGGGACGAATCCCCGCAAACAAATCCCGCACATCGAAGAATGACTCGCTTTGCACAGCGACCAGGTGCGGTAAGTCTTCGCGCGCAAACGGCACGGCGGGCACAGCATCGGGCAAGCCCACAGCCGGGAGGGTGCGACTCTCGGCGGCATAGCGCCATAAACTGGCCAGTAACCCCAGCGTCGACACATCACGCTCGGCATCGAAGTCGACCCTCAAGCGCCCACGTTGGCCTGCAATGATCAGCGCGACCGCCAGCACGGCCTCCACGACGAGCGCACCAAGCTGCCCCGGCCACGTGAGCCGCTCGTCCGGCACGGACTCGCCCCACAAGCCCAAAGCCACCGCCGCCCCGAAGCCAAGGGCCGACAGCAGAAATTTCACCCAACCCAGGAAAGGAATATAGAGACGCGGGTGCCGAATGGCATCGGTGAAATATTCGAAATCCGGGAGCACGAAGGGCTCGCGGAGTGCCTTGTACTTGGCGTTGTTCACCAGCACAAGCATCAACAAGAAAGCCGAAGCACTTGCTGCAGCAAACCAGGGCCGCCCCAGCAGAAGTGTCAGTGCGCCGTGAGCCAGCAGCCACAAGCCACCGTGCAAAGCCCACGCCGCCCAAGGGCGAAAAAATGCAGGACGCGGTCGCATCAAGCCCTCGATCAGCACGGAGAGCAGAAGGCCCATCGCTGCTGCCACGCCTACGGCAACAAAGGCGCCCTCAGTCGCCATAACCCAGCCAGCGAACGATCCGCACCGACACAGCAGCCGGCAGTACCGCCAGCCACCAGGTACCCCAGTTCAAGGGAAACGGAAAACTGATTCGCGCCTTGTCCCGCTCAAGCCCGCGCCGAATCACCCGCGCTGCACGCTCAGGTGACCACAGGAAAGGCTTGGGGCCCGGCATGCCATCGCACATCGGCGATTTCACGTAGCCCGGCATGATCACGCTCACCTGGATCCCCTCTGGACCGAGCCAGCCCCGCAAGCCCTCGCCGTACGCCTTCAACCCTGCCTTGCTCGCGCAGTAACTCGGCGTCACGGGCAAACCGAAATACGCCGCGAGCGAGCTCACAAGCGCAATCTGCCCACTACCGCGCGCGCGCATCGCCGGCAGCACCACGTCGACCATCGCCATTGCCGCAAGCAGGTTGACCTCGATTACCGCCTCGGCCTCATCCCAAGGCTCGCCGGCCTGGTCCGGTCCGGTGTTGGTGTTCACGCCAGCATTGGCGATCAGCAAGTCCGGGACCCCATCCACACACACCTGCGCCAACCATTTTCGGAGCGCCGCGCGGTCGCGTACGTCCAGCTCGTGCGTTGTGACATCCGCCCCCAACGCACGGCATTGTTCCGCCAGCGCCGCCAGCTGGGGCAAAGCGCGTCCCATCAGCACCAACTTGTTCCCCATCCGCGCGTACTCGAGCGCCAGCGCCCCACCGATGGCGCCCGTGGCACCCGTAATCAAAACGCGGAGCGGCGCAGTCACAAGAGATGCTCCAGAGGCGAGCGATCCGCTGTCAGCACCCGGCTGGCATTCGTCACCGCCAGCTCGATGCCCTTTCCACAGTAGAAGCCCCCGTTAATCTGCGTCGCATACATCACAACACGCCGAAAACACTCGAAGAGCTCCCCATCCGGAGGCTCCGGAGCACGCCAGAACGCATCGATCCCCGCCTGCGCCGACATCCCGGGCAGGTTATAGATCGGATCACTCAGCGCCAGGGTCGGCACCCCGAGATCCAGTCCCACCATCCCGGTAGTGCTGTTCACGTTTACCAGCCCACAGGCGTGCTTCAGAAGCGTGTCCAGATTTCCATCCTCCAGGTACACCGTTCGTCCCGCCAAACCAAGACGCTTCTCACAGTCGGCGATGATGCGCGTGTAGTCCATCAGCCCCATGTCCAGCGGATGGTTCTTGATCACCAGCAGTGCATCACCCGGGGCATGGCGTGCGAATGATTCGAGCACGTACTCGATCACTTCGCCCATGTGCTCGAAGCGCGAATGGTCACGGATCTGTGCATCCGAGTTGAGCTGCAAGGGCAGCACAAAGTAAGGCCGGCCCGACTCAACCAACATCTTGACCCGCTCATGTTCACGCTTCCTGATCAAGCGCAAGCGCGTAAAGCGCCGAACATAAGCCGCATACTCCACTGGGGCCGCGATGGGCGCGTGCGTTCGATAGCGGGGAAACAGAAGTGGATTGAGGATGCCCGCCACGTGATAAGCCACATCGTGCTTAGCCCGGACCCGGAAGGGCGACCGAAAGCGCACCGGTTTCGCCAATGCCCCTACCCGCTCGGACGCCTCACGAAACCAGTCGACGTCACGGGGCAGCAAGGAGTGACCGTTGACGCCTTCCCGCTCGAGCGTCACCCAAAAAGGACGGAAGTACCCCTCCTCGAACACATGCGTGCGCACACCAGCAGCCTCACCATGCGCAACGGCCGGCCGATGCACGGGCCTACGGTCACCGAACAGCACCTGATCGGTGATGTCCCAGCGGCGGTAGCAATCGTCCAGATAATCGCGCAACCCGGCGACGTCACCCGCATAGCGATGCGCAGGCCGACCACGCCAGTAGGCGGCATCCCCAGCGCAAAAATTCACGCGGTGCACAGCGTGCCCCACCCCGGCGAGCCGGTCAGCGAGGCGGGCAAAAAATGGAGTACAGGGGCCTTGCAGGAACAGGAAACTGCGACGCATCCAGCTTCCTTTATCAGTGACTAGCAATGGGGGACGGCAGAGTCTTAACGCTCATCTCGAGGGCTGGCGCGGAAGCCACCGATGAGAGATCGATAGCAAAGCGTCTATTATCGCGGACAGCGCTTGATTCGGCACGCATGACATCGTCTCCCAACCAAGCGTCCGGATCCCCCGAATCGTCCATAAGCACCTGTAAAACTTGCAAGATACGAAGAATCTCACCGCCGCCTGTGCCACAAGCGGCATCTCCCGCCTCGCGATTCTCCCTGCCATCCTCCCCGAGTACCGCGGATTTTCGCCGCTGCAACTGTGGCGGCGGCCGGACGTCACCCTGGGCTGGGGACTCAAGGCGTCCAGTCTGAAGGCAGAACAACGCGCCCGGCGCTGGGGTATTCCGCATGTCCGCCTGGAAGACGGCTTCCTGCGCTCGTGGGGGCTCGGCGTGGAAGGCCATCAGCCGCACAGCATGGTCGTGGACCACAGCGGGATCTACTACGACGCGTCCCGACCGTCGGACCTCGAGAACCTGATCCTCTCGGCCGACTTCACCGCGGCTGAACTTCATCGTGCCCGCCAGTGCATGGCGCTGCTGCGGGAGCATCGGCTGTCAAAGTACAACCATGCCCCCGATCATCCCCTGCCAAGCAGCAATCGCCCTCTGGTATTGGTGGTGGACCAGACCGCGGGGGATGCCTCGATTCGCCATGGCCTCGCCGACGCCGCGCGCTTTCGGCACATGCTCAACGCAGCCCTTGCAGAACACCCCGATGCCGAAATTCTGGTCAAAGTTCACCCCGACGTGCTCGCTGGCCACAAGCAAGGGCATCTGCTCGACTCCGCAAAAGCACATCCACGCTGCAGGGTCATTACCGAGAACATCAACCCCTGGAGTCTGCTCGACGCGGTCGACACGGTGCATGTCGTCACCAGCCAACTCGGCTTCGAGGCGCTTCTCGCCGGCCGGCGGGTCGTATGCCATGGCATGCCCTTCTACGCTGGCTGGGGCCTCACCGATGACCGCATCCAGTGCCACCGCCGCGGCCGTCCGCGCACACTCGAACAAGTGTTCGCCGCCGCTTACCTGCGCTATTGCCGCTACGCGAACCCCTACACGAGAGAGGCTTCCAGCCTGGAGGACACCATCAACCTCATCGTCGAACAGCGGCGACGCCACACCCAACTGGCCGGCAACTGGATTGGCGTCGGCTTTTCGGGCTGGAAGCGCGGGTTCATCGGTGACTTTCTGAGCACCAGCGCCCAGCTCCGGCACGTGAAATCACCCCGCGACATCGAGCCCTCGGTCGGCACCGGCACGGGCACACGCATCGTCGCTTGGTCGAGCAATGCGCAGGTCCTCGACGACCTCGCGGCCGTGCCCGACTGCCCGCCCGTCTGGCGTATGGAAGACGGCTTCATCCGCTCGGTGGGCCTAGGTGTCGACCTGGTCCGCCCACTCTCGCTCGTCATCGACAGCCGCGGCATCCAATACGATCCGCGCCACCCCAGCGATCTCGAGCATCTATTGGAAAGCAGCGAATTCAGCTCCGGCTTGCTGGCGCGTGCGCGCCGCCTGCGTCAAAAACTCGTCGAGCTCGGACTCACCAAATACAACCTCGGCGGTCAGCAAGCGATCACGCTTCCCACGAACAGACCAATCCTGCTCGTGGTGGGCCAAGTCGAGACCGACGCATCGGTGCTGCATGCTGCACCCCACATTGCCACCAACAGCGAACTCCTGCGCCACGTTCGGCAGGCAAATCCAGACGCCTTCATCCTCTACAAGCCCCACCCCGATGTCGTCACAGGCGCTCGTGTCGGACAGCTCGACACCACGGCTCGCACGCTCTACGACCAGGAGGTCACCGCGCTCGGCATCACCGCGCTGCTCGGGCAGGTCGACGAATTGCACACCATGAGCTCCTTGGCGGGCTTCGAGGCCCTGCTGCGCGGCGTCTCGGTGCACACGTGGGGCACCCCGTTCTACGCCGGCTGGGGCCTCACCAGCGACCACGCCCCGCCCTGTCCGCGGCGCACACGCAAACTGTCAATCGACGAGCTGGTTGTGGGCACGCTGATCCTCTACCCTACCTACGTCGCCCCAGGCAGCCGCCAGATCATCGACGTCGAGACGGCAGTGCGCTTGCTCGAACAGCAAATCGAAGCCGGGAAAGGCCTCGGCCTCCAGCACCGCCTTTACCGTTGGTACCGCAACGCCTTCGTTCGCCGGCGCTGACGGCAACTCACAGCAGCCGCTGCGGCTACAATCGGGCACGTGAGTCACGCTCAGGCATCCACCTCCATGTCCCGCAAGAAGCTCCCCATCGGCATTCAGACCTTCCGCGAGATCCGCGAGGAAGACCACTACTACGTCGACAAGACGGGCATCGCTTTGCGGCTGATCGACGAAGGGAAGTACTACTTCCTTTCGCGCCCGCGGCGCTTCGGCAAGAGCCTGTTCCTCGACACGCTGGCCGAGCTCTTCGAGGGTAACGAAGCGCTGTTCCGCGGCCTCGCTGTGCACGACAAGTGGGACTGGACGGCCAACTACCCGGTGATCCGCATCAGCTTCGCCGAAGGGGTGATGGAGAGTCGGGCCGCGCTCGATGAGCGAATCGACTATTTACTCGCCCACAACGCGCACCGCTTGGGTATCGGCGAACTCGTTCAAGGCTCCGTTTCCAGCCGTTTCAGCACGCTGATCGAACAGGCGAGACTGCTTCACGGCCAGCGCGCGGTGGTGCTAGTCGACGAGTACGACAAGCCGATCCTGGATAACCTGACCCGGCCAGAGGTGGCGCGGCAGATGCGCGACGGGCTGCGCGACCTGTATTCGGTGATCAAGGGGCAGGACGCCCACATCAAGTTCGCCTTCCTCACCGGCGTCTCCAAGTTCAGCAAGGTGTCGATCTTCTCCGGCCTCAACAACCTCAACGACATCACCCTCGACGCCCGCTACTCCGCCATCTGCGGCTACACCGACGAGGACGTCGACACCGTCTTCGCGCCCGAGTTGACCGGGCTGGATCGCCAGGCCATCCGCGACTGGTACAACGGCTATAACTGGACCGGCACCTCGGTCTACAACCCCTTCGATCTGCTCTTGCTCTTCGACAAGCGAGAATTCCGCCCCTATTGGTTCGAGACTGGCACGCCGACCTTTCTCGTCGAACAGCTCGTCGCGCGCCATATCTTCACGCCCGACCTGAGCCGCATTGCGGCCATGGAGACATTGCTGTCGAGCTTCGATGTAGACCGCATGTCCGTCGAGGCGCTGATGTTCCAGACCGGGTATCTCACCATCGACAGCCTGATGAGGATGGGCGCGCGCGTGGAATACACGCTCAAGTACCCCAACCTCGAAGTGCAAGCCAGCCTGAACGGTGCCCTGCTCGAGGGCTTGACGGGCGATCCATCGGTGCCAGCACAACAAACCGGGCAACTCCACCGCCTGCTTCGCGCCAACGACTTCGCCGGCCTGCAGCGGCTTTTCACCGCCTTCTTCGCCAGCATCCCCCACGACTGGTACCGCAACAACCCCATCGCCCAGTACGAGGGCTACTACGCCAGCGTCTTCTACAGCCACTTCGCCGCGCTCGGGCTCGACATCCGCCTCGAAGACACGACCCACAAGGGCCGCATCGACATGACGGTGCTCTTCAACGGCCACGTGTACCTATTCGAGTTCAAGGTCGTCGAGCTCGCCCCCGAGGGCAAGGCCCTGCAGCAGCTTCGCGACCGCGGCTACGCAGACAAATACCGCGCGCGCGGCGAGCCCATCCACCTGGTCGGCATCGAGTTCAGCCGAGACAGCCGCAGCGTCGTGGGGTTCGAGGTGCAAAGCATCGAAGCCTCTTGATGCTCGCCACTCAAGTGTCGGGCGGCTTCACTGCCTTCACATCGAACACGGCCGGAACACGGCGCAGCACAAGCACACGTGCCTTGTCGGCCGCCGCCGCGGCCATCCGCGCAGCCTCATCCGGGCGATCCAGCAAGCGCCGCAAGCAGTCATACCATTCGGCCGGATCATCGCCCGCGAGCAAGCCATTCACCCCGTGCTCCACGATGCCGGTGTAGGGCGCTCGCCGCGAATACACCCCCACACCGCCCATCGCCGCGATATCCAGAAACTTGATGAACGACTTGCCCCGATTGAAGGGCGTGTCGAGCAGCGGCGCCAGGCCGATGTGCACCCGCCGGCTCGCCTGGTAGGCGCGAAACTGATCCCAAGGAAGTGGCGCCGGCGTACAGAGACGCGGTAGCCCCGCGAGCATCTCTGGCACATGCGCCCCCAGCATCAGCTCGAGTTCGGTGTCGTCACGCCCCCGCTGCACCGCAGCGAGCGCCGGTGCAATCCGCACCAAGTCCGCCAGATGCGCCCGCGTACCATGAAAGCCTATCCGCCAGGGCTGCCGCACCGATGGGGCTACGTCAAAGTGAGCACGCTCGGGCAGTGGCGCAATCAAAGGCGGCGTCATCACCGAGACCGCGCCGTGCACACCGTCAAAGCGTGCTGCCAGCGCATCACTGCTTGCCACCACCGCATCCGCCACCGCCAGCAGCCGCGACTCTCGTCCCGCTGCAAGCGCCATGCGCGCACGGTATGCGGCAGGCAGTGTGGGGTCAGCCGCGGCCGCGGCCAGATCATCGTCGATCAGATAAACGATCTGCCCGAACCGAGCGCGCGACCGCTCCAGCCACGCCAGTGCCCGCTCGGGCAGACTGCGACACAGCAGCAGATTGGCCCCCGTGCATCGTGCGAGTGCCCCCCGCGCAAACAACCACCGCCACCCGCGCACGTCCAACCATCGCACATCGGCACCTTGGCGCCGCAGCAGCGGCTCAACCGACGCGAGAAAGTAGATGTCCTCAGTCGGCCGCGCGCCATCGCTCAGCACAAGCCACGAAGGCCTCGCACCCATGCGCGAAAGGCTGTTGGTGCTCAGTGCGACCAAGGATTGAAGACCTGGACAGGCAAACCGGCAAAATCCTTGACGTTGCGGGTGACCAAAACGAGGTCGTGTTCAAGCGCCGTCGCTGCGAGCAGGCTATCGATAGCAGGGAGCGGCCGCCGCGCTTGAGCAACCAATCGTCCCCAGCGATCTGCCACGCTCTCATCGACGCTCAAGATGCGCCCGGTGAAGAAGCTCCGCAGATCAGTTTCCAACCAATCAACCAGCGACTGCCGGCGCCTTTCGTTCCCGATACCCTCGATGCCCTTGCGGATCTCGCCCAGTGTCAACACGGAAAGATGCAGCGTCGCGGGTGACCGGTCCGAGAACCACTCGACCACCCCCGTGTCGGCCGCTTTGCGCCGCAGTTCGGACAGAACGTTGGTATCAATCAGGTAGCTCAAAACACAAGCTCACGCGTCAGACTCGAGTCGCGCTCAAAGACAACGTCGTCCGCACCAAAGAGCGGCGAACGCCGCATGAAATCCACCAACGAGCCCTGAGCCTGCGAAAGACGGTCAAAGCTCTCGCGCGACAGCACTACAGCCACTGGCTTGCCGTGCGAGGTAATTTGTTGCGGTTGAGCTTGGGCAAGCTTGACCAGCTCCGACATGCGCGCCTTGGCTTCCTGCATTTGCCATGTGTGCATTACTCGAATCCTTATTCTGACCAGACTAGTCAGTAGTCTAGAAGCAAGCCAACCGTCCATCAAGCCAACCTTGCAAAGGCAGGCCTGCCCTCACCGCAACGAGAAGTCCTCATGCACCAACGTCAGATTCGGGTTGTAGGCCGGGTCGTGGTCGAGTAGCCGCCCCCAGGTGCGCCGCATGTACGCTGCCTCCGCTTTAGCGCGACCACGCTTGGCCGAAGTGTCCGCCGTGCCTCGCGACATCGACTCGTGGTGATAAAGCTCCGCGTAAGGCGTCCACACGTTGCGATAACCCGCTTGACGCACTTTGAGGCAGAGATCCACGTCGTTGTAGGTCACAGCCAAACTTTTCTCATTGAGCCCGCCAACCTCCTCGAACACTGATCTACGAAGCAGCATGCAGGCACCGGTCACCGCAGACACGTTGTGCGTCACTTGCAAGCGTCCGCAATAGCCCGGCGACTTTCGGTTGAAATGCTTATGTGCATGCCCTGCCACCCCGCCGATCCCCAGGATCACCCCTGCATGCTGGATCGTGTCGTTCGGGTAATACAGCTTGGCGCCTACGCAGCCGATCTCCGGCCGACAAGCGTGGCGCACCATCTCGTCCAGCCAGTCGGCATTGATGGGCTCGATGTCGTTGTTCACCAGGCCCAGGATCTCGCCCTTCGCGTACAAAGCGCCAAAGTTATTGATCGCCGCGTAGTTGAACGGCCTATCCCAGCGCAGCACACGCACCCGCTCATCACGGGCCGACACTTCGCGCATGTACGCAAGCGTTTCGGCACACACACTCTGATTGTCCAGAATCAGCACCTCGAGCTTCGGATACCCCGAACGCTCGAGGATCACATCCACGCAAGGCTTCAGGATTTCCACCCGATCACGTGTGGGAATCAGCAGGCTCACCAGCGGGAGGCGCCTTGGCAGGGGCCATCGCACACGGCAGGTATGCGGCAGAGTTCCGGTCATCACCTCGGCTTCCGGCACTTGGGCGCGAACGTGCGCACCGACAACCGTCAGTTGGCCCGGACTCGTCTGCCGGTCTTCACCCTGCTTCGCTGCAGCCTGCTCCGCTTCGATCCGTCGGTGATACATCACAAAAGGGATATGCACAATCTGGGCCGCCGACAATCTGGAAGTTACCCGCAGCGCCAGTTCGTGCTCCGTCCAGACCTGCCCAGCCTCGACATCAAAACCACCCAGTACGCGCAGCAACTCGGTTCTGAAAACCGCCAACCGGCCGATGTAGTTCTGCGCCAGAAGCAGGTCCGGATTCCACTGTGGCTTGAAGTGCGGGTCTCGTCGCACCCCTCGCCCATCGATCCGGTCTTCATCCCCGTACAGCAACCCGGCATCCGGATGGCGGTGAAGCGCTTCGATCACGTGGAACAGTGCATGAGGCGAGAGCGCATCATCCGCACCAATCAAAGTGACGAACTCACCGCTCACCCGGTCAAACGCCTCACATAACGCGGCTCCCGCAACAAGCCGGATGCGTGCGTCACGTGCTGCGTAAGCCTGCAGGAGGCCCCAGGCATCCGGCGCCCTTGCTGCATCAGCAAGACCAAACAACTCCCAATCCCCGTATAGCTGCCCCAGCACCGAGTCCAGACACCCCCGCAGCCATTCGACCCCGACCGACTCAACGGATAGCAGCAACGAAATCTTCGGATGGCGCGGCAGCATGCCGATCACCTTTGCAACGTGATCAGGCGACAACTCTCTACGCGTCTCGAGCCACTTCGTGTAGTTACGCTGACCGCTGCGTCGCTCGAAAGTCGCCTCGTAATGCGCCAGCGCCAGACTCCGCCACTTAACCCCCTGCTCGCGCGCTTCCCGTTTCAAGGCAGCACGCACCTCACCGTGGGCGCGATCACGCCAGAGATGGTGCACGCTGACCAGCCGCCGGACCAAGCGGTCTTGGGCAAACCAAGGGGTCAGCCAGGCGATCCTCAGGTGCGTCACGGTCAGACCAGCGCCGCCTTCAATCTTGTCGAAGCGTATTGCACGCAAGCGCTTGGGCACGAAGAAGAGGCGCTTGGCCACGCGGCCCTGCCTCACCGGCAACTGGATACGCAGTCCATCTACAAACCCCGACCCAGTATCCAGGCTCATGCACACCATCAAACTCGCCCGCTCATGGGTAACTGCGAGCTCGAGCATGTGCCACCCGGGCAGCATCAAGCGCCCTGCCGGCACCCAGTGAGTCAGCTCAGCGTCATCGACCAAACCCACTTCATCGACAGCCGGCGTAGTACCGGCAGAGGTGACCCGCTCGCGCTGCAGGCGACTGGTCCGCCATACAAGCGGCGTCTTCTCAAAGCCGTAACCAAGCCAGCGCAAGACCATTTCTTGTTATCAAACCTTGGGGGCCTGGTCTGTCGAGACCACGATAAAGCTCTTCAGATAGAGCGCGATTTCCCGGCTGTCTTCCGACTTTCCCCTGGCTGCAGGCATCGAGGCGAACGGCGTGCTGATGAGCAGGTCGAAGTGCCCTTTTGCATCCACGCACAAGGGCACCGAAAACCGAGCAGCCTTCTGTTTTCGATCCAGCGCAACGCGCTTGGACGGCTGCAGCCCCTGGAAAAACTCAAGATAAAGCGGCTCATCGTCTCGATCATCGGGGTACAACTCCACGTCGAAACGTATCGCGTACCTACATTCCGGGGTGCCAAACTCAACCAATCCGCCACGCAGTTGGTGCAGCAACCCCTGCGACCACACCCCACTCTGGTCCGGTGCGTACCACCCTGCCCCCAGGTAGTGCCTGATCCAATTAGGCCCAATCGACGTAAAGAGCGGGCACGGATAGTGGCACAGTGCGGAGTTCTCACTCAGCAACTGCTGAACCTTATGCTCAAGCAAAAAGATCGGCAGCTCCTCAACCGGAAACTCTGAAAAGCGCGCTTTCCAGGCCCTCTGCCCAACACCGTGCAACCCCTCCTCGAGAAAATGCTGCGGAACCTCGAAGAGCGGTTCATAAGCGCGCATCACGCCCGCGGGAGGCGCGTTTTCACAACCAGACGCAACCCATTGCAGGAATGAACTCATCTCCCCGCGCAGGACCATCTCGTGCCCGATGTTGTGATCTCCCCTGCTGAAATAGAAATCACCGTCCGGACACGCCTTCCTCAGCAAGCTCATATGCTTGAGGTCATTGATCTGGTCACGCGACGCAACGAAGGTATAACGCGTCTCCGGGCGAATCAGCGCCGGACCAATGCGCGATAAATCGCCGTCTTCGATCTCGCTCATCAGCGTCTTGTTGCGCGTGTCGAAGTCTGCATGTCGGCCTACGCACGAGCGCGGAGCCAGTGCAACCACATGATCGAAGCGCATCAAGGACGCAAACACCAAGGCACCATAGCCGCCCATGCTCAAACCAAAGGCCAAGGAGCGATTGATCCCGTGCTCCGCGACGTACGCCTCCAGATAGGCGACCACCTGCGCCTGCCCAGGCTTGTCCGTGTACCAATGGCGCAGGTTGTCCTTCACGTAGATCACATGGGCATCTGGACACGCGTTGACCAGCGAATTCCCCCACTCGAACCTGACCTCATTCCTGGCGACATCGCCAACACCCGAAAACGCCACGATCAGCCGGCTGCCCGTCCCAGGCTGGACCTTCAGCTCATACCCGGCAAAGCCCTGCTCTCCACTATCGAGAACACCTTTTTCTCGTCGCCACCGGCCCAACAAGACGTCTGCCGCACCCCCAAGAATCTTGTTCAACCCCAGCATCAGTTGGCCGCCGCTCCATCAACACGTCGAAGCGACTCGAGCCGCTTGCTATAAGCCTGCCCACAAAACCCAAGCGAGAACCGCTCCACCGGATAGTCCAGCGCCTCAGTCCGTGGCGCGCCCTCGACGCAAGCCCGCATATGCCGTGCCGCGTGCAACACATCCGGATCGGCCCACTGCTGCCCCGTCCCGAAGAAGTACTCCCCTTCCTCGACCGCAACCAATCGATAGTCGACTAGGCGAGTCGCATTGTCTGCACAAAAATCCATGTTCCCCGAATACCCCGTCGCGATCAGGTCGATGCCCAGCAACTGCGCCTCGGCCAGTCCTCGGCCGAAACCTTCCGCGCGATGGAGCGACACATAACAGTCGCAGGCGCGATAGAGCGCCAATACCTCATCACGACGCAGTTCCCCCACGATCAAATGCACTCGGGCATCGCGCCGAATCATCGCCTTGAACGCCTTCCACGCCGGTGCCTTCTCGTTCAGGTGGCTCACCTTGATCACCAGCCCCACCTTCGCGTCGGGCTCGGCACCAAAGGCCTCGAGAAACGCCGCGATCACCGCCGTCGGGTTCTTGCGCGCCAAAGTGGAGTTCATGTCGAACGAAAACACGAACAGATAGGCGTCCTGCGGCAAGCCCCAGTCCGCACGGCTTTTGCTTGCGATGGGGCCGAGCATCACCGGCAACGGCATCGGCACAACTGGCACCGGCGCCTTGCCATACGCCGCAGCCGTGTAATGGCTGATCCCCCACAGTTCATCCACCAGGCTCCAGGCATGCTCCCATGGCTTGGGCCAGGCGGGCAGCTCCCAAGGCCACAGCCCGATGTTGTAGTGGCCTTCCAGCCATCCAGCGCCCCGCTCCAAGGTCAGGCGCGCCATCTCGATGCCCGTCATGCAGAAGATGTTGATGCCGTAGAACGGCTCTGTCGATATCCAGTGCTCGACGGAGCGGTCCGCCTGACTCACGTTCGCCCCCAGCTCGACATTGACGATGCCGAACGGCACCCCGGCCGCCTCCAACGAACGCGCCAGCATGCGAACGTCTTCGCCGATTCCCAACTCACCGCGGGCGTAGCCAATCAAGTTGACGCCCCACGGACGAGACCGCCACGCATCGCCGGTCGATTTGCCATGAGGAACCGACACCGCCTCCATAAGCGCACCAATTTCACCCAGCGTTGCCCGACGCGGGGGCAATAGATAGCGTCTCGCCGCAGCCAAGGCAGACACAACTTCGTTCGCTTCCACCGGCAACATACGCGCCAAGGCGCGACGAGCAAGGCCAACGGCGGGTGGCGTCATCTCATCCGCCGTCTTCAGCTCCTTGATCGCAGAGCCCCAGCCCTCCACCAAGTCGCCCACCCCGTCGCGAACCCGCTGCTCGCCCTCCGCTTGCTGCCGATCCTTAGGAAGCAGCAAGGCCTGCACAAAAGACTCCGGGCCATCAAAGCTCGCCGCCAATGCACTCCGTTGCCAATCAGGGTATTGAGGCAACCCAAGAAGTGCGCGCCCATCCCGAAAAAACCAGCGTGCTGCACGGTGCCGCATCTTGCGATTGCACAGGAGCTGGCCGCGCCAATACTTCGCACGATGCAAGCCCACCAGATGCATGGCAACGCTGAAGCTGCCCTGCCAGCGACAGCCCGGAACGGCAGGCATCGGCATGGGCCGACCAAGCTCCTGATTCCAAGCCTCGATTTCGCGCAACAAGCGGTACTGCCGTCGTCCGACCGCAACGCACCAGGCGAGAAAATCTAAAAAGTCTTTCTCGCGCCCCAGATGCAGCGGAAAACGGCGCCGCAGCGCTGGCCGGAGCAGCCACACCACCAGCATTCCGCCGTAGATTCGGGTCGGCAAGTTGATCGGAAGCACTACCGGCGCGCAATAACCCTGACCTCCCCGCACACCAGTTTGCACGGCAGCGCGCGAGCTCAAAAAGGGACTCCTTGTCCGGTCGCCGTGACCCGCCCCAGCACCTTACGTACAAGCTCCCCTGCCCAAGCCTCACTGTCGGCCTCTGCATAGCAGCGCAACTCGGGCGCATTCCCGCTCGGCCGGAGATGAACGATCTCGCCATTCTCAAAGCTCAAGCGCAATCCGTCGGTCAAATCCTCCGACGCCACCACCCCGCAGATGGCGCCTACCAAACTCCCGATTGCCTCACGGCTGCCCTGCAGTTTTGACAACAGCGCCCGGCTGCGCTCAACCGGAAAATTCTGAACGCGGTCGCTCGCTGTGAAGCGGCCCGGCAGATCTGCGCTTAGTGCGGAAAGCGACACGCCACGCTCGGCCGCCATCGCCAGCAAGGCCAGCATCGGCAGCACGGCGTCGCGCGTTGGCAGGGCGGCCAGGTTGCGGCCATTGCGCTCGATTGCATCCCCCAGCAGAAAGCCACCATTCGCCTCAAAGCCCACCACGCCAGTTGCCCCCGCAGCCAGGGCGACTTCCATCGCCGCAATCACATACGGTGAGCCGATGCGCGTTCGCAGCACCTGGCCAAACGCGCCGCAACGCTCGATGGCAGTGTTGCAGCTCACCGGGGTCGCCACCACCCGCGCACCCAGATACCGCGCGCACAGCAGCCCGACGATGTCGCCGCGCAGCCACTGGCCGCGCTCGTCGGCAATCAAGGGGCGGTCGGCGTCGCCGTCGGTCGACAGGATGGCGTCCAGCCTATGTTGTGCCGCCCAAGCCAGACCCTGCGCCCGGTCCGCGGCGCTTACTGCCTCGGTATCCACCGGCACAAAGGCGTCGGTCCGCCCCAGCGACACCACCGTGGCGCCAAAGCTGCGCAGCAGCTCGCCCAGCGCATCGCGCGCCACGCTGGAGTGCTCATACACGCCAATCCGGCGCCCAGCCAGAAAGCCCGCCGGGAAAAACGCCCGGTAGCGCGCCAGATAGGCTCCCAGCACTTCAACATCCGGCACCAGATCACCCGCCGCAGACCAGGTCTCGGCGGGCACCGTCGCCGCCATCATCGCCGCCTCGTCCGCCTTCGAAATCTCGCCATCGGCGCGGTAAAACTTAATGCCGTTGCGGTCAAAGGGGATATGGCTGCCCGTCACCATCACCGCCGGCAAACCCTGCTGCAAACTATAGAAAGCCAGTGCAGGCGTGGGCAACGCACCGGCAAACACCACCTCGCGCCCCGCGGCGTGAATCGCCTTCGCGCACGCACGCATAATGCTCGGGCTACTGGGCCGCAAATCGCAGCCCAGCACAATCCTCGGCGCCTGCGGCACCACTGCGTTGAGGAATGCCGTGGTGTATGCCTGGCACACCGCCTCGGTCAGGGCCGATACCAAACCACGTGCCCCGGATGTGCCAAACGCGACGCCAGACTCAAACGCCAACTGCTGCATTGAAGTGGAAAATTGCATGTTCAAAAACCAAGAAATAGGGGCTGATGCCTCCCCGATTGGCATGCATCGATTCGCTACGCGTCAGAACCGACGATCCGCACGCATCGCGATATGGAGTTGCTGCAGCTCATCCGCGCCAAAACAATCCGCCAGCTCTGCGACTGTTTGTTCAAGATGCGCTCGAAGGTCTTGCAAGGGCCGCGATGCAGAATCCATCCGCAGCAGCTCATCCGCATAAGTCAGCACCCAGTGGGCTGGCGCGTTTCCCAGATGTTTCGCAATTACCCGCACGCCCTCCATCGCCACGGTACGACGCATCTTCATGGTGATGCAGCCATGGTGCAGCCGTGACGACGCCTGTAAGGCATCGACAAATCCAATACGCCCCGGGAACATTAGAAAAGCCCGCACCCAGTAGTCGAAGTCGAACGCGGTCTTAAGCGTCCTGTCGAGCGGACCGAGCAGTTGCCAGAGCGTGCGCTTGAAAAACACCGTCGGCTGGCAGATAAAGCAACCATCTCGAAAGCGCTCGATGGCGCCCTCGGGTCGTTCCGTCGGATACGCGCCCAGAACCGTTCCGCCTTCGTCAATATGCTGACCATGCCCGTAAACCATCACAGGCGAATGTGCCCCCTCCATTGCAGCGACCGCACGCGCCACCGTGCCAGGCACGTACAGGTCATCCGAATTCAGCCAACCTATCAGAGTGCCCCGCGTGCGCAGCAGTGCCTTGTTCAAGGCGTCGGCAGGCCCATCATCCGCTTCGGAAAACCACCGAAGTCGGCTATCACCAGACTGCAGGCGCACCAGAGTGGCCTGCGTGCCATCCGTGGAACCGCCGTCGGCAACGATCAGTTCGAGTCGCCGATAGCCCTGGCCGAGCACGCTGTCGACCGACGCTTCGATGAACCGCCCCTGGTTGAGCGAAGGCATCACGACCGAGACAAGGGGCATTCTCGCTGCGATTTTCTGCATGTCGGCTACCAAGTCGTTAACCGTGTTCTCTGCCCGTATCGTGAGATGCGCCAGCCGACCCACCCCAACTACTTCGCCCTGCCGTAGTTATCCTCAAACCGCACAATGTCGTCTTCCCCCAAGTAGCTCCCCGATTGCACCTCGATCAGCTCCAGCGGAAGCTTGCCCGGGTTCTCCAGGCGATGCGTCACACCCAAGGGAATATAGGTTGACTCGTTTTCCGCGAGCAGGAGGCTCTCATCGCCCTTGGTCACCCTCGCGGTGCCGGAGACCACGATCCAGTGTTCGGCACGGTGGTGGTGCATCTGCAGCGACAACACCCCGCCCGGATTCACCACGATGCGCTTTACCTGAAATCGCGGCCCGAAGTCGATGGAGTCGTACCAACCCCAGGGGCGATACACCTTGCGGTGCAGGTTGGTCACGGTACGGTTCTCCGCCCGCAGGCGGCCAACCACGTCCTTCACCTTCTGGATCTGGTTGCGGTCGGCGACCAGGATGGCGTCGGCGGTTTCGACCACCACGGTGTCCTTCAGCCCCACGGTGGCAATCAGGCGCTCGCCGCGCACATAGGTGTTCTCGGTGTCCACCGCGATCACGTCGCCAGCAAGCACGTTACCGCTCGCGTCCTTGTCGCCGATCTCCCACAGGGCGCTCCACGCCCCCACATCCGACCACTTCGCATCCAGCGGCACCACGACCACCTCACCGTGGTTCGCCCCATCTGCGGTCAGCCGCTCCATCACCGCGTAGTCGATGGAGTCCGATGGGCAGGCTTCGAAAGCCTCACGACCCGGGCGCAAAAAGTCGGCGTCATGGGTGGCTGCGTCGAACGCCTGCCCGCACGCGGTGGCAATGTCCGGCCGGCAGTGGGCGATCTTGTCGAGCCACACCGAGGCCTTGATCACAAAGATGCCGCTGTTCCACAGGTACTGCCCGCTCTCCACATAGGCCTTTGCCGTCTCCAGGTCGGGCTTCTCGACGAAGCGCTCCACCACGCTGGCGGCATCACCCAGGCGTTCGCCCAGACGGATGTAGCCGTACCCAGTCTCGGCCCCCTGCGGCACGATGCCGAAGGTGACCAGCTTGCCCGCCTCGGCCAGCTCGGCCGCACGCGCCACCGCCTGCTGGAACACCGCCCCGTCCTTGATCACATGGTCGGCCGGCATCACCACCAGCACCGGGTCCGCACCCTTGGCCCGCGCCACCCGGGCAGCCAGCGTCAGCGCCGGCGCCGTATTGCGGCCGCAGGGCTCGAGCACCAGAGCCGCTGGCTTGACGCCCACCTGACGCAGCTGCTCGGCGATCAGGAAGCGGTACTCCTCGTTCCCCACCAGGATCGGGGCCTCGATCGCAGCTGCCTCGTTCGCCAAGCCATCCAGGCGCTTCGCCGTCACCTGCAGCATGGACTGCGCCCCGTCGAGCGCGAGCAACTGCTTCGGAAACGCCTCACGCGACAAGGGCCATAAGCGCGTCCCCGATCCCCCACACAACACCACCGCCTGCAAAATCACATCAAACCTCGCCCAAAACTCTGATCATGCGTGCCTGCGGCACCAACGCCCTCACCCGACACGCCTGTTGCCACAGCAAATTCATCAATCCTTATCCCGGATCATGCAGCCGCCCGCTGATCCCCCCATCCATCCCGATGCACGTCCCATGCAAGAAGCGCAGCGCGCCATCAGAGATCGACACGGCCAGCGCCGCCACCTCTTCCGGGGTGCCGACGCGCCCTTGTGGGTGACAGCCTTCCAATTGCTCATAGCGCTCGGGCTCGCTGGCAAAGCCGGCCTTGAGCATCTCCGTGGCGATAGCCGCGGGCTCGATTGCATTCACCCGCACACGCCCGCCCAGGTCCACCGCCATCGCGCGCGTCATGCCGCTCAGCGCGGCCTTGCTGGTGGCATAGGCCACGAAGTTTGCCTTGGTGAGGCGGGCGTGGATGCTGCTGACGTTGATCACGCACCCGTCGGCCGCCTCGAGTTGAGGCAGCAGACCCTGAGTGAGCACGAAAGGGGCCAGCAGGTTTACATCCAGCGTGCTGCGCCAGTCCGCCACGCTCAGCGACTCCACTCCGCCGAGCACCTGGATGGCCGCGTTATTGACCAGCACGCCCAGCCCGCCATCGGCGACCAGTCCGGAAATGGCGGATAGGGCTTCAGCCGCACACGCAGGGTCCGCCACCAGGCGTTGCAGATCCGTCTGCAAATACTGCCAACAGACGAGGCTGGCGGGCTGCGGCGCGTTGTCCAAAGCAATGACGCGATAGCCACACGCAGTGAAGGCTTTCACGAGCGCAGCACCGATCCCGCCGGCCGCCCCCGTAATCACCGCAATTCGGTTTAAAGCCTTGGGGCCATTCTCGATCACATTGGACCTCTCTCACAAATCCTGCATATACGCCTTGGTGTTCGGGTGCACCGCATCCGCGCGCAGCACCTCTGCCGGCTCGAACCAGACGTACCGCGCGTGCTGCTCCAAGGGCAGCTCTGCCGCGGGCACATAAGGCACCGCGTACCCCAGCACCACATAGTGCGTGCTGGGTGCACCATCACCCTCACCGAACACGCTGTCTTCATACAGATGCTCGTACACGCCCAGCAAGCGGCAATCACTGCGGGCAATCTCCACCCCCAGCTCAGCTCGCGTCAGGCGCGCAAAGGCCACATCCAGCGTTTCACCCTTGCGAATGCGGCCTCCCGGCACGAACCAGAACCCCTGCGCCGGGCGGTTGTTGCGCAGCCCCAGCAGAATCTTTCCATCCCCTCGCCGCACCACCAGGTCGATGGACACCAGCGGTGTCGCAGCGAGCACAGTGCGGAAGGTCGCCTCGTCAAGCAGCGTCGCGCTCACCCCCGGTACCGCTCCTGATTCTTTACAAACCACCCGTAAGCATCCCGGAGCCCGTCCTCCAGCGAAATGCTCGCCCTCCACCCCAGCGCCGCCAGGCGCGACACGTCCATCAGCTTGCGCGGCGTGCCGTCCGGCTTGCTGGCGTCGAACACCAGCCGGCCGCAAAACCCGGTCACCCGCGCCACCGTCTCGGCCAGCTCGCGGATGGTGCAATCCACGCCGGTGCCCACGTTGATGTGGCTCAGCATGGGCTGGGTTTGGGCGCAGTAGGTGTCGGCGTCCAGGTTCATCACATGCACGCTGGCGGCGGCCATGTCGTCCACGTGCAGGAACTCACGCATCGGCGTGCCGCTGCCCCAGATCACCACCTCGCCGTCACCGCGCTGCACCGCCTCGTGAAAGCGCCGCAGCAGCGCCGGGATCACGTGGCTGTTGTCGGGGTGGAAGTTGTCGTGCGGGCCGTACAGGTTGGTGGGCATCACGCTGCGGTAGTCGCGCCCGTACTGGCGGTTGTAGCTCTCGCACAGCTTGATGCCGGCGATCTTGGCGATGGCATAGGGCTCGTTGGTGGGCTCCAGCACGCCGGTCAGCAGCGCGGACTCGGTCATCGGTTGCGCGGCGTGCTTGGGGTAGATGCAGCTCGAACCCAGGAACAGCAGCTTCTGCACCCCGGCCGTGTGTGCCGCATTGATGACGTTGGCCTCGATCATCAGGTTCTCGAAGATGAACTCGGCCGGATAGGTGTTGTTGGCATGAATGCCGCCCACCTTGGCTGCGGCCAGATACACCGCGTCGATGCGCTGTGCGGCAAAAAAGGCCTGCACCGCCGCCTGGTTGGTCAGGTCCAGCTCGGCATGGGTGGCGGTGACGATTTCCACACCCCCGAGGCGCTGCAAGCGCCGCACAATGGCCGACCCCACCATCCCCCGGTGGCCGGCCACATAGATTCTTTGCGCCATTTCAACTACACCCCCGCCATCAAAATATCGATGGCACGATTAATTTGATCACCCTGGTCCGCCACGCTACCGGCGCGGCGCAAACTTGACCGTCGCACGGCAGCAATCAGTCGGGTTGCCAGAATCCAGCGCTCGCCATCGAGCATGACTTCGGGATTCAAATCCTTCACTGCCGGGTAGTCAGCAAGAAGAGGAATGACAACAATCGCCGGGTCAGGTGGCAAGAGCTCACTTTCGACCACGACCATCTTCACCCCGCTGTATTCCGCCACGTCATAACGCGTCAGGCGTTCCACGACGAACCTCCAGGCGCACAGATGATGTCGGCCAGCGGGTGGCCCTGGCGCTCATGCCAGGCCGCTTGGGCAGCAAAGGCCCTGGCGTTCTCGGTGAGCCACTGCATGCGTCGGGCTTCGGCCACCGCCTTCTTGAGCGCTGCCTCGGCCACAGCAGACACGTTGATCTCCAGGGCTTTTGCGCAATCAAGCACTTCGGCGTCGAGCGTCAGAGATGTTTTGCGTTTCGTTGTGGATACCATAAAAGCGCTCCTTTTGAATACCGCAAAACTATACCGCCATTCAAGCCGGAGCGCTTCAGCTCACCGCTCCTGCGACACCGCCACATCATGCCCATGCGCCTTCAGCAAGGCATGCCGCTGCGCCACCTTCAGGTCTTCGGCCACCATCTCGGCGCACATCTCCTGCACGGTGATCTCCGGCACCCAGCCCAGCTTCTGCTTGGCCTTGGACGGGTCGCCCAGCAGGGTCTCCACCTCGGCGGGGCGGAAGTAGCGCGGGTCCACACGCACGATCACATCGCCCACCTTCAGTGCCGGCGCTTTATCCCCCGCAATCGCCGCCACCACGGCGTGCTCATCGACGCCCTGCCCTTCAAAGCGCAGCGTGATGCCCAGCTCCGCCGCCGACCATTCGATGAACTGGCGCACGCTGTACTGCACGCCGGTGGCGATCACGAAGTCTTCGGGCTGGTCCTGCTGCAGCATCATCCACTGCATGCGCACATAGTCCTTGGCGTGGCCCCAGTCGCGAAGTGCGTCCATGTTGCCCATGTAGAGGCACCCTTCCAGGCCCTGGGCGATGTTGGCCAGTCCGCGAGTGATCTTGCGTGTAACGAAGGTCTCGCCGCGGCGCGGGCTCTCGTGGTTGAACAGGATGCCGTTGCAGGCGTACATGCCGTAGGCCTCGCGGTAGTTCACCGTGATCCAGTAGGCGTAGAGCTTGGCCACCGCGTAGGGGCTGCGCGGGTAGAAGGGGGTGGTCTCCTTCTGCGGGATCTCTTGCACCAGGCCGTAGAGCTCGGAGGTGGAGGCCTGGTAGAAGCGGGTTTTCTTTTCCAGGCCCAGGAAGCGGATGGCTTCGAGCAGACGCAGGGTACCGATAGCGTCCACATCGGCAGTGTATTCGGGGGCTTCAAAGCTCACGGCGACATGGCTTTGCGCGCCCAGGTTGTACACCTCGTCGGGCTGCACCTGCTGCAAGATGCGGGTGAGGTTGCTGGAATCCGTCAGGTCGCCGTAATGCAGCTTGAAGTGCGCATTGGATACATGCGGGTCTTCGTAGATGTGATCGACCCGCTGGGTGTTGAAGCTCGAGGCACGGCGCTTGATGCCGTGGACTTCGTAGCCTTTTTCAAGCAGAAACTCCGCCAGATAGGAACCGTCCTGACCGGTGATGCCAGTGACCAGTACTTTCTTCATAACTTTCCTCATTTGCCCGCTACGTTCCGGTTCACACTTGGCACCCCATCAAGAGCGCGCACTAAGGCTTGAACCATGGACGCCCAGATACCCGGCTCGGCCCCCAAAGGCGGCTGCAGGCCAAGTGCGGTAGTGACGAGCAGGACCTCCGGACTCGGAATGCACTTTCCCTGATCAAGGGCCTGCTGGTCACGATCGACGCCATGGGCCGCCAGAAAAGCACTGCCAAACAGATCGTTGCGAAGACGGGCGACTACCTGCTGGGCACCTCGAATAACCCGAGCTTTTCAGTGAATCCCACCGCGCAATGATGACGGCGACCGCGTTCGGTCCAATTTCTCTGGCAACCCACCGCATTTCTCGGCGGAGTTGCCCCGTTCTTGCCTCGAGTCGCCCCGGGCGGCGGCGATTCGGCCCATTTCGGGCGTCAGAAGGCCTCGATTCCGGCCTTCCGGAAGTAGACCAGCCGCTTCAGGTTGTAGCAGGCCGCCATCATCGTCATCGCAAAGTTCGCCCGCGCCTGACCGATGGTGCGCAGCAACTTGCCACCCATCTGCTCGAGGGCACCGAACACGTGCTCGACCCGGGCGCGCGTTTTGGCGATGCGCTGGTTACGCCGCTGCTGGCACTCCGACAGCGGCTTGTTACGCTTGCCCTTCCTCTGGATCTGATTCCGGAAGCCCTTCTCTTTGAGCCAGGCTTCACGCGCCTCGGACGGGTAGCCCCGGTCGGCATAGACGTCCCGACTCGTGTTGCCTGCATCGAAGACGTTGTCGAAGTGCTGGCTGTCGTGCGTACTCGCCGTGTCGGTCTCGATTCGGCGAATGATCTTGTATTTCTTGTCGACGTTGATCGAGAGCTTGTAGCCGAAGTGGCTCTTGCCGTGTTTCTTCGTCCAGGTGGCGTCGGCGTCCTTCTGCCGGCGCTTGGCCGGCTTCCAGTCGGCAGGCATCGCGCCTTGGTCGATCAGCGCCTTCTCCCCTCGGCTGTTGTGCTGCTTGGGGGCAGGCACCAAGGTGGCGTCGATGATCTGCCCGCCACGCGCGATGAAGCCCCGTTTGAGCAGCTGCGCCGAGACGCCCTCGAAGAGCGCCTTCGCGCCAAGCTCACCGATCCGGTTCTCGAAGGTCCACACCGTGGTGCGGTCCGGAATATTGGCTGCGTTCGCGAGCCCGCAGAAGCGTTTGTAGCTCATGCGGTCGAGCAGCTGGTACTCCATCTGCTCGTCCGACAGGTTGTACAGGCGCTTGAGCACCAGGATCCGAACCATCGTCTCCGTCGGGTAAGGCGGACGGCCGCCTTGCGCGCTGACCGTGCGCGGTGCGACCCGATCGACCTCGGCGGCCAGCGCCGCAAAGTCGATGTGCAACTCGATGTCGGCCAGCGGGTCGCCCAGCGAATCGATCTTCTTGCGGTGATGCTCGTCGGCGAACAGGTCGGTCTTGATGGCGCTACGCGGTTTCATCGTTGCAGGCTGCGGGGTTCAGGACGTCGTAATTTTACCAAGGGCGGGCGAGGCGGAGGTTTTTCGTGGCGCCCATATATGATAACGAGCGCAGGCTTTATCATGAGGTTTGATTCCAATGGTTTATATTTTTAGTTGCTGGTAGATTTATTGTTTGGTATTTTATTTTAGATTTATTTTTTGAATAAGATCTTCAGTCCATTTCTTAAAATCAGGATCAAAGTATTTGTGGCCGCCAGCAATATCTTTTTCCTGCTTTTTCTTATTAAAAGCACTGTCGGTCAAAAGTATTTCACGGGTACGATTAGATGATAATTCAGATGGCAAGCTATTTTTTTCATATGAGAAACCGGTGTGTAACTCTAAGAACTGCCTTGATTGAGGAGACCAGCCGGCCTCAATTCTCCGTAGCGCAGCGACAAGCTCATCTTTTGAACTCGCATAAAGATAGGCACCCAGCGGCTCTTTAAACTTATCGATCTGCTCTACCCCAGGATTGAAGTAAATGACTTTGGCACCTGCAATGATGGCTTCAAACACAGCACCACTAAAGCGCGTGATGAAAATTTCTGACGAAAGCAATTCATCATAAAGCGGTCTCGTGGTGAGCGGCAGATCGCCGACATCGGTGCGGTCTGCATGGTGTTTAGATATTGCAAAGTCCCAACCAATTGATTGGCAACATTCCGCAACAGAGTTAATCCATTGACTGGCTTCTTTGTTGAGTACACCATATGTGAAATTGCAATTAATAATGATTCGTCGGAGGCGTGGCTGGTCAGTTATCGCTCTGCTGCGCTCAAATAATCCATCTAAGCGCTCAATGCCGACAACTTCAATGCGTTGCTTAGAGTTGGAAAAATAACGTCGATCAAATTCACCATTAAGCAATAGATTGGTTACTCTCTGATAAGCTTTTCTGTCAAGACCTGTATCAACATCGTAAAAGTCGTTAACGCCCTCGACGATGCCATACGTTGCAATACCGTGACGGTTAGCCCAGCGGACAATGCGGGCTGCCACGTGCGGCTCCCAGTCATTCAAACACACAACACCTTTGGGTAAAATTTCTCCGTTGCAAAAGGCTTCTAAATCTACGTAATACTTACGATCCTGCCAAATGTATGAGCCTTCATCAGGATGTGGTGGTGTCGTCCGCAAAATGGCACAGCGGAGTCCCGCAGCCTCAAGAGTCTTAGCAAGATTGAGGCAAGTTAATGCATGGTAGCGATTGTGAGGGATAAATAGGTAATCCACAGAACAGTAGTCTTGAGTATTATCTTGAGAGTGGTTTCTCCAAATTCTGTTCGGCGCTTTATTGTTTGAAATTTCAATATTGAATGAAATGGATGGGGAGCTATGGGAGCATTTTCGATACAAAAAATTAGAAGCACCGAACAGTTTCTTGCGAAACAACTGATTGGCAATCCGTAATTGATCTACAGAATTTAAATCGAAAATGGCGGGTTCTTGTACACCTTCGGCACCACTATCAATGAGTCTTCTAAACACTTTATGAAGCGTATCGCTATCAAGGTCTGACCAAAGATTGTGCGCACTTATTTCAGAAAATAAAATATCAAAAAGTTTATTTTTATTTTCTTGATTGTTAGCCTGCTCTGCGATACGCTGAAACTGATAGATAAGCCAGTTCGATGCAGCCCTTCGCCAGTGTTCAGCTTGCGTCTTTGTTTTTGGAATATAGTGGAAGATACGTCGTACTGCTTCTACAGAATCGACAAGTTTCTTTTCATCGAGTGAGTTGACGGTTGATGCTTCGTGTACAACGTAAGTGTAGAGTACTTCATCATAGACATTTACTTGAGGCGCAACTTTGGCAAGACGTACAACAAACTCAATATCTTCGAAGAAAACACCCTCCTGAAACAAAATGCTATTTTCAGTAAGTAAGCTGCGCGGTATAATCAAACCGAATGGCCACCAGCCTATTGTCCCACGTAGCGCCGATGAGAAGCCATCGTTGTCGGTAATATGCCGACGGCTCCTTTTTAGCTCTTGCCCAGTACTCGCATCGAAATTGATGTGCTGAAAAACAGATAGACCGCCACGCTGAGCAGCTTTTATCGCAAGGGTGAGCGCACCGTCTCGGAGTTTGTCGTCGGCATCAAGAAAAAGAATGTGGCTACCGTTAGCCATCTGAATGCCAACATTACGCGCAGCACCTTGTTTCATATTGCGTGGCTGTCGATACAAACGCACGCAGTTGTGCGCTCTCATGTACTGCTCAATAATTTGAGCAGAGTTGTCTGTGGAGCAATCGTCCACACAGATAATTTCGAAGGTGCTGGAATCGACGCCTTGAGAAAGTATAGATTCAAGTGCCTGGGCGATGTGGTTGCAGGCATTAAATACTGGAATGACAATTGAAATTTTAGAAAAAACTGCTGGCTGCTTATTGCCTGCAGAATCTTGAGGCTTCGCCGTCCAGACACTAATCGCCTTTTTGTGCGCTTCGTCAACCAAGCTCTCAAATCGACCAAGCTTTTCTACATCAGACGTCAGCAACGGTGCGTGCTCTACTTCACCAAAAAGATAACGAAGAACTCCAATGCATTCACCAAGCAGATCGAATCTACGTGTCTTGTGAAAGGAGTGATCGACAGCTGAACCTCCTTTTTTTTCATACTCAGCACGCGTTTCCTGAAGCAAGCGAGATAATTTTTCAAAAAGAAATGGAAAATTTATCTTATGAACCTGATCTGGTAGTAGGACTCTGGATTGGCCGACGCCATAGGCTGACCGTGTTAAGTATTCGATTGTCGCCCGTTCAGCATTGACGAGGTGCTCGACAGTAGCGTGAGGGGTGTAAAAAAACTTGGCATTGTGTCGCTGTGCTCGAAGGAAATAGTCAGCCTCTTCACCTGCGAGGCGCTCACCGCCGCGGCGGCCAAGGTTTGTAGAAAAATATCCAACCTTTTCAAAAATTTTTCTTGTAATAGCGAAATTCCCACCAAACACATTCCCTGACCCAATACTTTTCTCACTTTCCCCATGCTCATTGAAGCCAAGTAATCTTTTATGATAGAAATGCATCCACTCTGGCTCGATTATCTTATCCCACCAGAGTTCGATTCGGCCTCCAACAACATCGCAATTATGTCGATGAAAAGCACCGATAATGCCATCGGCCCAGCCGGTAGACACGCGAATATCATCGTCAAGGAAAGCTATAAATTGACCGCGTGCAATCTCTAAGCCACGATTCCGCGCAAGGCTAAGCCCAGGCTCATGTTCATCAATAACGATCAAAGACGTCCGAATTGTCGGCTGAAGGGCTTTAAGCTTAGCTACAGTGTCATCGTTGCAACCGCTTGCAACCACTATAATTTCGGTATCTATTGAGTTATTTGAATTTTGCAAATCCAATTCACTGACCAGCGAGGCAACCAGTGCAGATCGATTGTGTGTGCAGATGATAATGGAGAGTTTAGGTTCCATAGATTTTTTGAAGTAAAGCTTTAGGGTGAGTTTAAAAAAAATATAGGTTATTCTACGCAGCAGTGCTCTGAAGCCATCTTAGAAATGCGTCTGCTGTTTCAACATCAGTAACACAAGCACGCCAGTCATCTACCTCTGCAAGCTGCGCCACAAACTGATGCCAGGCCGCCTCGTCTTTGTCGTCCAAGCCAAAGTTACTTTCAATGTCACCCGCCGGCCACAGCCAGACGCCATGATCACGCAGCCTTTCTACCAACTGCCGGGCGGTTGCCTTGCCCGCAGGCGTAGCCGCCCATCGCTTGACGGTTTCCGATGGCTTGTAGCCTTGTTCACGCGGGGTGAGGTTGGTTTGTGGTTTCCGGGGCAAGCCATTGTCGCCCAGCAACACAAGCGGATCGGCTTGCGCCAGTGCCGCCAGTTGCTGTTTGGCTTCCAGCAGCAACGGCGCCAAGGCTTCGGGCTCGGGCAGGTGCGCGGCATGGGTCAGCGCAAAATCCAGGTCAGCAATGGCAAAGCTTGGAATGCCCAGCGCCTTCAGCACCGCTATGCACTTGGGCAAGGCACCAGCGCCTTGCATTTCCACCAGCGCCATTTTTCGCGCCGCCAGGCTTTGACCGGTGGCGTGTTCGATCCAGCGCGGCAGAATGCGCCGCTCAGTTTTGCCTTCCACCAGCAGCACGCGGTCGGCAAACAGCCATTCGCTGGCGTTCTTCAACTCCAGCAGGGTGCTCAGCTGGCTTTTGGGGTCGTCGCTGAACTGCTGCAGCGTGTGCTGCACGCTGGGTGCAATGTGGGTGATGCCGTGCTCGTTTTTGCGCACCAGCCGGGTGTCGCAGATGGCGTCGCGCCCGATCATCATCGGCGAGTGGGTGCTGAAGAGCACCTGGTAGCCGTTGCTGGCCAGTGCGTTCAGGGCACTGCGCAATTGCTCGACGGCCTGCGGGTGCAGGTAGAGCTCGGGCTCGTCGATGATCAGCAGGCGTTGTGCCGGTGGGGCTTGATCGGTCGCATCAGTGCGGCGCACTTCCGCCAAGTAGCGCACCAGGGCCATCTGGATGCTGCGCTGCGCGCCGTGGCCCAGGGTTTCGAAGTCGCGCACCGCCCCTTCACGTTCGCTGACCTTGATGGTGCCGCCCTTGAGCATCGTGCTCATGTCGGGCACCGGGATTTCCAGGTGCAGACGCACGCCGGGAAAGAAGTCATGCACCAGGCGGGAGGCTGCGTCGTCAAAGCGTCGCAGCGCGGCAGACCGTTGCGCACCGTTGGCGCTGAAGCGGCCGCGCAGTTGCTGCAGTACCTGGCTGACTTCGTGGGCGTGGGCGTCTTCGATCGCGCCGGTGAATTCCGCCAGTAGCTTGCCAATGGTGGTAGTGGTTTTAGCCTTGGCAGCGTCTTCCACCGCGTCTTCCATCGCACCGATGACGATGGGCTCGGGGAAGAGCGCCTTGAGGGCTTCCGGGATGCCCGCAGGGTTGACGCGCCAGGGGTCTGCGGGCTGGCTAGGGTCGAAGACGTGGAGCGTGCTGTTTTTCGAGGTACCCGGTTGGGTTTGTTCGCGCCGGATCTGGATGGATTCATCCGTGACGAAGGGCTGCACCTTGCTGCGGTGGCGTGCGTCCAGCCGGTCGAGCAGCGCCGGGGTGATGCCGTTGATGGTGCCATCGACCTGGATGGGGTGGTCGGCCTGCAGATAGTCAGCAGGCGTGAGCGCAAAGGGGGCCACCAGCCAGCGGATCGCCGACAGGATGTTGCTTTTGCCGGCGTTGTTGTAGCCGACAAAAGGGGTGTAGGGCGCCAGGTCCAGCGTGACCGACTCGCAGGAGCGGAAGTTGCGGATGGGTATGGCGGTGAGGGTGTGCATGGGAGGCTTAGGCACGGGGTTCAGAGTGCATCATGGTCTGTTGTAGCCCAAGGCGTACGACTTCGGCTTGAACGTTTTCAATGACTTCAAAAACATGTCGCATGCTTGTTGTGCGGCCAGCAGGCTGTCCAGAAAAGTCTGGTGAAGCTGTCCCCGTTTGATGGACGCCATCAAGGGCACTGCGGCAGCAAGTTATCCACGGGCGCGCGCCTGCGGCGCCTCATACGCAGGCAGAGCGCGCGACGGTGGATAACTTGCGGTGCCGACCGGTTGTGTGTGTTCGGGCTGGTACTTGAGGCTCATAGCTGGATACCGGTTTGTCGTGCAATGTCCAGCACAGGGGCTGGGAGGGGCGCTGTCTTTGAGCAGGATGTCGATCTTGCGGTCGCCCAACTGGCGAATCAGTGCCACATAAATGGCCCCGACAGCAGCGGAACGGTTTTTGACCCGTTGGTCGGTTTCAAACAGCAGATCGATGTCCCCGCCTTTTTTTGCATCATCCACGCGCGAGCCAAACAGAATGACCCTTGCGTCGTCACCCAGCACGGCGTGTGCTGTTTGCTTGATGGATGCAATTTGTTGTTGAGTCAGGCGCATGGTTAACCTTGCCGCAGCGCTTCACGCTCGGCGTCGCTGATCAGATCGACGTTGTACAGATGCTCGACCAGCGCCGTCGTGCCCATGCCTACATCTCTTGCCAGACTGCGAACCGCATCGGGCGTCACTGCGGACAGCCGTCGCCTGATGGCTGAGGGCGGTGCCAGGAACATGGCGGCGAAGGCGTTGGCACGCTTTTCGGTGCGCGCCGATGCCCATGGTCCGCTCAAATGCGACAGCTTCCGCGCCCGCGTGCGATCGTAAAGAATGTGGCACAGCTCATGGGCCAGCGTGAACCGTCGCCCCACGTCGTTGCTGTTGAACACGCTGCGGGTATTGACCAGGATGGCTGGAGCGTAGGCTTGGCCTGCGACGGCCACACCGCGGATCGTGGCGGTGTCGAGGGCTTCTTCGCGCACTGGAATTTGCAGCTTGGCCAGCACAGCCACCATGTCCACCCGAAGCTGGTCGGGTGCAATTCCAAGCGCCTCGCGGCATTCTTCGGCAAGGCGGTAGCCTTCCTCATAAGGCGGCAGCCATGCGTCGCTCTCGGGGGTCTGGACCATCTCGGCCAGCACGCGCGCATCGGCACCACCTCCTTGCTGGCTGAGAAAACCCAACAAGCGGTCAAAATCGGCTTTGCCCAGGTCGACATTGAGCCCACCAAACATCAGCACGGCAGAATCCAGCGATTCGATGGCTGGTATGCCTTCAGAAAGAACGCTGTGGCTGGCGTTGTGAGTCTGGGTGCGCGCTTCTACCAACATGCTTTCCACGTACTCGCCCACATAGGCTTGTTCGAGTTGACTCAGCGGGGTTGCGCACAAGGTGCTGAAGCGTGTTGCAAGCTTGGTAGTGTACTGGCGGTCGGCCTCCGTGGCCGCAGGCGCGGTTTGTGTGGCCCACTCCAGGAACTGCCACAGTGGCTGAGCCACGGCGTGGACCGGCAGCAACACGCAGCCCGGCGCGAGCATCAGCGAAAATCCGTTGGGCGCAAACTCGGGTTGGCGCGATAGCCATGAAATCTCGATGTCGTCCGCCAAACGCCGGATGTAGATATCTGGATAGACCGCGCTGGCATCGGCTGCGCGCAAGGCATGCCGCGCCCACCAGGCATGCACCGCCGGATAGCTGCCTTCGCCTTGGTCCGCAGCACTGAGGGCACGATCCAGGGCAGAAAGTGTGGCGACCGCAGCGGGCTGCCCGTATTTGTCGTGCCAAGCATAACGCTCTTCATGCAGCAGCCATGTCCAGTTGCCGATCAGCCAATCCACGACCGGTGACAAATACCAGGACAGGCTATCGTGCGCTTCGCCGTGCAGCCGGTGCGCGGTCAGCACCTGCCCGCAGACCGTGATGCGAAGCTCGCCCGTTGACCAGCCTTCGGTCAGCGGCAACCGCTCGCGTACTTCTGGGTCTGAGGACCACCGGGCGGCAATCTCGAACTGGGCCGGATCGCCAAAAGGGATGAGGCTGTTTGTCATGGCTCGTCTGCTCCCAAGGCCCAGTGAATGTTTGACGCCTCATGGCGCCGGTTCAGGCGCAGCTCGCGGCGCGTGACCTTACCCTCGCTTAGCCATTGATTAACCACCGCAGGTGGCACACTTTCCCAAGGCACTGGATAACCGTGCCAGGAACCGTCACCGGTCGGCTTCGCTTCGAAAGCAATGCCACGTGCCGTCGCGTACCGTCGGTCGTCGGCCGTGGGGGTAGCTTTGGCAAACAGCGCGTGGGCGCAGGTCTCCTTCCAGGGGTGAGCAAATGGGTCACCACTGAATTCCAGGTCACCTGCCGCATGCGTCCACTCGGGACACAGCGTGCCTTTGCGCCCGGTGCCTGGGCGGTTCTTGTGCTTGGGAGAGCCGCGGTAGGTGTCCATGGGTAAGGTTGTGCGACAGCGCCGTAAGACTGAGGAATGTAATGAGCTTTAGTTTTTCTGCGCTTGCAGATAGCCCATCAGCTTGCCAATGGCAATCTCACTCGTCCGCGCTACCGCATCGGCCGTGTTGCTGGCGTTATGCGAGCCCAGCACGCAGCGCGGGTGCGAGCGGATGGGGCTGTTCATCGGAGGCGGTTCGACTTCAAACACATCCAGCGCGGCGGAGAAGACCTGACCACTCTGCAACGCGGCTTCGAGTGCCGGTTCGTCGATGACCGGGCCGCGGCCCACGTTGACCACGCGCACGCCCGGCTTGCACTTGGCCAGGACTGCGGCGTTGAGCATGTGGTGGCTGCTGGGCGTGAGCGCGCAGTTGATGACGATGAAGTCGGCTTCGCCGATGCGCTGGGGCCAGGCGGCACGCTGCACTTGCGGCATGCTGGGCTGATCGGGGGCGAAGGGGTCGTAGGCGATGATGTTCATGTCTGCTGCCAGCAGGCGGCGGGCGACGTTGCTGCCGATGTCGCCATAGCCCACCAATGCGACGGTTTTGCCGGCCAGCGACATGCCGCGCGGCTTGGGCCAGTCGCCGGCACGCACGCCACGGTCAATCTCGAAGGTCTGGCGCGCAAGAGCGATGACGTAGCCGACGGCGATGTCCGCTACTTCGCCTCCGAACATGTTGGGGGTGTTGGTGATGGGGATGTCGAGGTCCTTGCAGGCGGCAAAGTCGACGTTGTCCACACCGATGCCCCATTTGACGGCGGCGCGCAGTTTGCCGGCTTTACCGGCTTCGAAAACTTCGCGCGTCGCGGGGTCGTCGCCGATGATCCAGCCGTCGTGCTGGGGAACGAGCTCTTTGAGTTGCTCGACGCTGAGCGTCTGCACGACGTCGGGGGTGGTGATCTCTGCGCCGTGCTCCGCAAACAGGGGGCGGAAGCTGTCGATCATGCGCAGCATGGGGGGGCAAGTGACGAGGATCTTCATTGGGCGGCCTTCTGTTGTTCTTGCATGAAGCGGGCGGCGACGACGGCGAAGTCCCAGTCTGCAGGGGTGTCGATGTCGATGGATTCGAAGTACGGGCCCTCGTACATCATGGGCTGCTTGCCGATGCGGGCCTTGGTCTTGGCGAAGCTGTCGGCGGTGAAGAGGTAGAGGTTGGAGTTCTCTTCGAACCAGGGCTCGAGGTTTTGCGTGGGGATGAGGTTGTCCGGGTCGTGGTTCAACGGGCTGCAATCGGCGCGGTAGAAGCGGGTCTGCACTTTGTCAACGGTGAACAGCGAGTCGGCGGTGCCGGCGGCTTTGGCATCAATGAAGGCGGCGATGGCCTTGCGGATGGTGTCGGCGCTCATCAGCGGGTTGGTGGTATGCGTCATCAAGTACAGATCGGCGGGCACGTTGGCCACGTCGTCGGCCAGGACCAGGTTCATCGACACGTGGTCGCCGCAGATCTCGGGCTTGCGGTCGCGGATGGTGATGCGGTCGGTGTCGACCAGGCCGTTCTCGGCGAGGATGTGGCGGGCGTCGGTGTTGATGATGATCTGGTCGATCTCCTCGACTTGAAGCAGGGTATCGAGGATCCAGCGGAACAGGGGCTTGCCGCAGAAGTCGCGAAAGTTTTTGCCCTTGACGCGCACACTGTTGGCCTTCATCGGCAGCAGGGCAACGATCTTTTGTCCGTTAAGCATGAATGGGTCCTTGTTCAGGCAGGGTAGAAGTACTTGTCTTTTTCGGCGTGGGACAGCTTACGGTGCTGGTGATTGCCCCAGTAGCTGCCCGTGTATTGGTAGAAGCGGTAGCGGGCGATCTCGACCGCCTTGCTGGCCAGCACGCCATCGTGGGCGGCGGCGCAGGCATCACGCCAGATGCTGCGGGTGATGTAGCGGGCGGTGTCGAACGGGCCAACATGGAGCTGCGGCATGATCTGCTGCAAGGCGATGGCTTCGCGCTCGAATCGGCGCTTGACCTGCTTCCAGGTCTCGGCGTGGTGGTGGTAGACCGCGGCATCCGCTACGTAGGCCACCTTGCCACCGTCCTGCACCAGCTTTTGGGCAAGGGCCATATCTTCGAGGCCGGTGAGCTCTTCATCGAAGCGGTAGCGGGCCCAGGTCTGCTTGAGCAGCGCGGCGTTGGCGTTGTTGCAGTAGAAGCCCTCCTGCGGGATGCGGGATTGGCCCGGGAAATACTTCTCGAAGACTCGCGATTCGCTGTAATGGCTCTCGGGTCCGGCGAGTTGCCGACCATAGCTGTATTGGGCGTGCCCGTCGATGATGGGCTGGCACAGCCGCTGCAGCCAGTGCGGGTCGGTGGGCACGCAGTGGCCACTGGTGATGACCAGCAAATCGCCATCTGCGGCTTCGCAACCCATGTTGAGCGAGCGCCCGAAGGAGAACTCCTCTCGGGTGATGTGCAGGATGCGGCAACCGTAGCGCTCGGCGATCTCGAGCGTGCCATCCGTGGAACCGGAATCGACCAGCACGACCTCGCAATCGAGGCCGTTGATCTCCTGTTTCCCGATACCTTCGAGCAGTTCGCCGAGGAACTTGGCCTCGTTCAGGGTACGGATGACGACGCTGGCCTTGGCGTGCCCGAGGTTGATGAAGGCAGGGTTGAGCAGCAGGTTGAAGCGGCAGCCCATCTTTTGATGCACGAGGCGGATTTCTTCCGGGTACACCTCGTTGATGGCGAACATGTCCCAGTGAACCGCGACGACCTGCTCGAAACCCAGTTCTTGCGCCAGCCCGAAGGCTTCGCGGACCGACATGTTGCCGATGATGCCGCGCCGGTTGCGGAAGTAGTTGATCTCGTTGACCGGCAGGAAGGCAGTGTGGATGGGGCCAGCCGCCTTGAGGGCATCGATGAGTTCGTCGCACAGGCGGGTGTCGCCCGCCATGTAGAGCGTGGCGCGCGGGGTCTTGAGCAAGTAGCCGACGAAGCGGAAGGAGCCGTCCTCACAGCGATCCAGCTCGGGGTGTGCCGCGGGGACAGACATCACCTCCAGCCCCTCGGCCAGCGCTTGCCACCCCTGGGGCGCCTTTACAAGCCGATCCGGCGCAATGCCCCAGCCGGTCAAGGCGTCGAGCACGGGCTGCGGACCCACGAAGCGCGCATTCGGCGAGGCCTGGGCCAGCTTGGGGAGGGTGTGGGGGTCGCAGTGGTCGATGTGCTCGTGGGTGAGCAGCACCCAGTCGGCATCGGTGACCTGCTCCGGTTTGAGGCTGAGCGGCACCTTGCGCACCAGATCGGGGGCGTCGAGGGCTTCAACAGAGTGCGACAGATAGGGGTCGATGTAGAGGACCTGGCCTGCCAGCTCGAGACGACAGCCGGACTGGCCGAGCATCCTTACGGGAATTCTCATAACGCTTCGTGGGTTTTGAACAAGGTGGTGAAGTCCGCTTTTTCGAAGATGGTGCAGGCACCGTCGAGGGTGGCATCGATGATTCTGCGGCCGTCCTTCTCGAACTCGGTGCGTGCGACGCGATAGGACTCCTCGGACCGAACAAGATCCGGGTTGTCCCAGGATTGTCCGTGACCAAAGTAATCCGGGCTGAAGTGATTCGGATCGGGGCCAACGACTACGCGCGCTTCATTGGGGGCACCGCTGTACTTGAAGCGGTGATCCATGCCGATGATGACGACCCTTGTGAAGCCGAGAAAATAGGCTATCTGAAGCGCTGCGTAGGTTACCGTCCAGCCTTCGTGCAGGCCTTGCGAAATGTCATGGCAGAAGCGCGCGGGCGGATTCTTGGTGTCGAGGTGATAAGTGAGTCCGTCCTCGGGAACCAGATCGCCACGCCGCTTGCTGATGAACTTGACGCAGTTCAATGCCTTGATCTGCTCGGCCGACTGCTCGATGACCTTGGCGTTGACCGCGACGTAATAGCGCGGATAGAAGCGGAAGCGCTTGAACCCGAGGAAGATCTTGTTCATGCCGATCACGTTCTCCCGCCGCAAGGGACTGAGGTCCATGCGATTGAGCGACGGGCCATTCGCCACAAGAACGACGGTTTCTCCGTGGTGGCGGTTGTGGAGGGATTGGAGGCGGGAGGGCATGAGGGCTGCCAGGGCTGCGCGCATCAAGCACGCACGGCCGGTGGTTTTAACAAGGCTGCGCGGTTGCGGGCTTCGATCAGGGTGTAAGCGTTGTCGAGCAAGTAGGGCATGGCGAGCGTGCCTTTTGCTGTCCATCGGTGGTGCTCGTCGCGCCAGGTGTCGTCAATGCATACGATGCCATCCGTTGCCAGCTTCTTCAGTACGGATTCCGCGCAATCGAGGTGCATCTGGTGGCACGCCTGCTCATCGATACGACTCCCCAGGAAGCGCTCGTAGCGGCTTTGGCGCAGCTCGCTATGCTTGCCGTGATCGAAGTCGTAGGCGTCAAGGAACACGAAATCCATTCGTCCGGTGTAGGCGCGCAGGAAGTCCTCACCTTTTTGCGTGACTGCTGTAAACGGCATGTCGTTGCGGGCGAACATCACCTGCGCCATGTGCGAATTGTGTGGGTCCATGTCCACCGTGATGAAGTCGAGGCCGTGCGTGGCACAGAAGTCAGCGATCTTTGCCGTCGAGCCCTGGCCCGGGACATCCTCACGGGTGGTGCCGATTTCGATCACCACCCTCTTGGTGTCGGTTGGTGCGAATTTGGAGAGGTTGTGCTGGAGCCAGTCGAGCAGCAGATCATGGCCGTGCTCGGACTTCTTCTCCTGCAATGCGCGTACCTGCTCGTAGCTTTGCTGGATCGCTTTCGCGGTTGCGTCATCGACGGGCACCGCCGATTGCCCCTGCAGTGCGCGACTCATGGTGATATCCGCCGCGGTGTCGGCTCGACCGATTCGCACAAGTAGCTTGAGAAATTGCACCTGGGTCGTGATGGAAGCGCCATCGAAGTAGTGCCGCCCCTGCCTCAGGTAGTGAATAGCGGTGAGATTGTCTTTCTTTGCGGCAAAGGTCTCAGCCAGTTTCAACATCAGTAAGCAGTGGAGGCCCGGCTGCAGCGTGATGTCATCGAGCACGGCATCGGTTGCAGCATGGAGGTCTCGGCTTGCGAGGCAGCGCTGCAGCAGCTGGTCCGCTTGCGCATCCATGGCCTTTTCGGCGGTGTCGCTGCGGTTAGAAATGGCCGCCGAGCGAGGACATGCATTCTGTTGAAGTTGATTCCGCGCCAGCGCGGGTGCCAACAAGCGAACGTCCGCACCCGGCGTGCCGATCTGGATGGCCTTTTCAAAGTGCAGCTGAGCGCGGTCTGGTCGTGTGCTGAGGGCTGCCGCGCGACCGAGGCTGCTGTGGACCCCGGCGATGAGCACCTGGCTGAGGAGCTTTTTACTGATGCCCCAGTCCTTTGCAAGGTTCAGAAACTGTCGGGCCTCGTCGGCGAATCCGGTTTGAAGCCGCCCCGCGCCAGCCAGCAGAGCGAGCTTGGCACGGTCGGGGTGGTGCTGCAGGGTGTCGCGGTCGATGGTGGCGAGGCTGTTCCAGTCGCCGAATTGCCATTGCGTGCGGGCGCGGTCGAGGAGGGTTTCGTCGTAGGGGACGAGCTTTGCGACGCCGTCGTCCATGGGGTCGAGCGCTTGGCTTGGCGCTTCTCGTTTCAACGCGGGCGAATGCTGCACCGTTCTCGGAAGCTGGGATGGTTTGCGAAGGGATGAACGGCGTCGTTTTTTCATCGTGCGCCTCCGTTACAGCCCGGGTTCCCGCAGCAGCAGGTCCTTGATCAGTTCGATCTGTGCGTTGGCTTTGACGAGCTCTTCCTCCAACAGGACTTGCCGTTGCTGTCCTTCGGCGATGGTTTGCTTGAGCTTGTCGCGCTCGGCCGTGAGTGCGGACTTCTCCTTGGTGAGCACGTCCCGGGTGGCGGTGATCGTCTGCTTCTCGGCACTGAGCGCCTGCTTTTCCTTGGCCAGGCCGTCGCGCTCGGCCGTCAGATCGGACTTCTCCTTGGTGAGCGTGTCGCGGGTGGCGGTGAGTTGCTGGCGTTCGGCGGCCAGCGCCTCGAGTTGCGTCTGGCGCTCGGCGGCGAGCTTGTCGGCGGCGGCTTTGGCGTGGGCGAGCGTGTCGCGCTCAGTGGTGAGCGTCTGCTTCTCGGCACTGAGCGCCTGCTTTTCCTTGGCCAGGGCGTCGCGCTCGGCCGCCAGTGCGGACTTCTCCTTGGTGAGCGTGTCGCGGGCCGCGGTGAGCTGCTGGCGCTCGGCGGTCAGCGCCTCGAGCTGCGTCTGGCGCTCGGCGGCGAGCTGCTCGGCGGCGGCTTTGGCTTGGGTGAGCGTGTCGCGCTCGGTGGTGAGCGTCTGCTTCTCGGCACTGAGCACCTGCTTTTCCTTGGCGAGACCGTCTCGCTCGGCTGTCAGCGCGGACTTCTCCTCGGTGAGTGCGTCGCGGGTGGCGGTGAGCTGCTGGTGCTGGGCGGTGAGCTGCTGGTGCTGGGCGGTGAGCGTCTCGAGCTGCGCCTGGCGCTCGGCGGCGAGCTGCTCGGCCGCGGCTTTGGCTTGGGTGAGCGTGTCGCGCTCGGTGGTAAGCGTTTGCTTCTCGGCACTGAGCGCCTGCTTTTCCTTGGCAAGGCCGTCGCGCTCGGCCGTCAGCGCGGACTTCTCTTTGGTGAGCGTGTCGCGGGTGGCGGTGAGCTGCTGGTGTTCGGCGGTCAGCGCCCCGAGATGGGCCTGAGCATGTTTTAGTGCCTTGAGGAGCGGATGCCGCGCCAGGACTTGGGTGTTGTCGGGCAGGTTGAGGCCTGCCGGGGTATCGACCGGCCCGTACAAGCTAGGCGGCACATCTATTTGAGTATCGCGTCGGTGGGCGGGAATGATGACCACCGTGGAGAAGCGGGCGAGCGCCCCACTGTGCTCTAGCGCCGGCAGCAGTGCGGCGTTGTGGCCGCCGACGTCCAGAATCAGCAGGTGGGCCTCCCCTGCCCCACTCTCCTCCGCTGATCCCAGAGACGCGTTGGCGGCTTGTCCCAAGCAGGCGCTGACGAGCGCATCCACTGCCTCGGTCTTCACCTCGTCATCAGTCAGGCAGCGCAGGCTGGGGTAGAGGCGCTGCGTCGCCTCGTCCAGCGCCACCAGCCCGTTGGCCCACGGCAGGCTGTAGCGGTAGAAGGGCACGACGCGGGCGCTAACATCGACTACGGCGTGGCGCACCTGAAGCTGGCCATCGTCCTGCACGAGCGGCTCGAGCGCGGCCACCGCGTCGGCGTCGGCCTCGACCAGCCAAACCTGGTCGGCCAGAAGACGGTAGGCGGCCAGGTCGGGTTGGGCGCCGCAGCCGATGTGGATGAGGGTGCGGTAGCGCATCGTCGTCATTTAGCTTTCAGCTGGTGGATGCGGCGCATGTCGGCGGCCAGGCGCTGCCAATCGGCCCAGTCACGCGAGATGCGCGCGCCCTGCCCTTTCAGGGTGTCGAGCATGCTCGGTAGTTGCTCGATCAACTGGGAGACGAATGCCTGGTCCGCGGTCTGGATCTGCTTCCAGACCGCAGCGTCCATGGCGCTCGGCAACGCGAAGCGAAGCTCGAGCTTGCGGCCGCTCTCGCTCTCGCTTTCGGCGAACCAGGCCTCTAAAAGTTGCGCTTGCTGCTCGGGGAGCTCGAGCTTGGGTTGTTGGCCGAACTGGCCCGGTTTGACACCTGCGCACGAGAGGCGGAAGTGCCATTCGTCGACCAGCTTGTCGCCGAAACTGGGTGACTGCAGCGTGATCCAGAGGTGTTCGTAATCCGGGTTCACTTTTTCCTGGCGAAGTTGCAGGCCCTCGAAGTCGAGATGCGGCGACGCTGTCTTTTCCTTGGCACCCAGGACTCGCGCGAGCAAGCCGTTTGGTGCAACGGGTCGATGCTCCAGTTGCCGGCATCGGTGCTTGAGCTGGCGGTTCTGGCGCTTCTGTTGGTCGAGCTCTTGGTTGAGCTTCTGGTTCTGCAGGAAGTAGTGCTCGAGCTCTTCCTGCACTTGGTGCAGTTGAAGCAGTAGCAGCTCGCCCTCTTCCTGGCTCTCCTTTAGCGCACGCGCCTGCTCTTCGCTCAGCTTTTTGGCCTGCTCGTGCTCCGACATAAGCACTTTGAGTTTGCCTTCTTGTTCGTCCGCTTGCTTGCGAAGCTTGTCACGCTCCTGGGTAAGCACGGTGATCTGCTGTACTGCCTTGTCCCGCTCCTGAGTCAGGGCCGCAATCTGCTGACCCGCTTTGTCGCGCTCTTGCGTGAGTGCTGTTGCCTGCTGCCGCGCGGCATCGCGCTCGGTGATGGCCGTCGAATGTTGTTGCTTCAGGTGAGCAATGGTCTTCTCGCCCTCCTGGTGTTTCAGGAAAACGTTCTCGAGCTCTTCCTGCACCTGGTGCAGTTGAAGCAGCAGCAGCTCGCCTTCCTCCTTACTCTCGGCAAGTGCGGCCTTCGTCTGCTCGTATTCGGGCGGTGGCAGGCGCTTGGCTGCCTCCAGGGCCTGCTTGAGTTGGCGCTGCTCGTGGGTGCTTTGCTCGAGCGCCTCCTGCACATCACGCAGTTGCTGCAACAGTTGTGCGTTCTGCTGCTCGAGCGCTGAAAGGGCTTGGCGCTCGCTCTCGGTGAGGTCCTGCGCGCAGCGGCGCTGGTAGTCCTTGAGCACCGAAATCAATGAAGGCCTGGCGGTCGAGAAAACGTTGCCTTCTTCATCAACCTGGGTTTCGGGCTCCGGCAAAGGGTGCTGCGCTGCCTGCAGCTCTTGCGTGAGCGGCGTGAGCGGGCTGGCGTGCTGCTGCCAGGCCTGCGCAGCGACATAGCGGGCCAGGACGACCGGCGCCACGTCCGTAACTGCATGGTTGCCGGGAAGTGCGGGGAACGAAGCCTTGCGGGTATCGAAGGTGAAATGCCAGCGCTCGGCCAATCGGTCGGCCAGCGCGGTCGGGTTGGCGGCGGCCTGCGTGACGTTGACAAGCAGGCAGCGCTCGGGATTTGCAAGGTAGAAAGCGAGCATCTTCTCGTGCTCGATCTGCCATTGCTTGAGGTAAGCGGTCTCGTCCTCGATGGAATCCCCCTCTTCGCCAAGCAGGCGATACGCCAGATAGTCCTGGGGATCGCAGGTGAGCAGCAGGAAGTGGATGCCGGGCTCGAAATCGGCCCAGAAGTCGAGCGCTGCAATCGTGTGGCTTCCAGCCCAGCCCCACTGTGCCTGCTGCAGGTTGGCAAGCAGCAGATCCCCTGCAACTTGCTCCCACAACCTGCCGGGTGCCCGCTGCTGCGCCAGTTGAGGCGCGACGTGGCGGTGCCACGCCTCCATGTCGATGGTGACCTCTCGGTTCACCGGGCGCGCTTTCTCGAGTCCGCCAGCGAACAGGACTGCGCTGATGCGTTCGAAATCAGGCGTTTGTGCGCCGGCTATGCAGAGGATTTTCATGGTGTGAGTAACGAGCGGAGTAGATACAGAAAACGGTTGGACGAACGTAGCAAACGACTCAATCGCGATGGTCGCGGACGATGAGGATCAACATGCTGAGGATGAGCGCAAGGAACAGGGTGACGATGGCGAACACCGCGGTGTTGTAGAGGCGCTCGGGCCGGGTGGAATACTCCGGAAGCAGCGGACTCTGCAGGACGCTGACCTGCTTGAGCTTGCGTGCGGCCTCTAGCCGGGTGTTCTCGAGGGCGGCGAGTGCGCGGGAGTAGGTCTCCTGCGCGAACTGGGCCTTGAGCTCGAGCGTCTGGTATTCGGACGACACGAGGTTGAGCGATTTGCCGGTTGCCTGGGCAAGGCGGTCGCGCTGGCGGGTGATCTGGTCGCGCAGCGCGGTGATCTCGGCCTGGACCTTGCGCATCTCGGGTGATTGATTGCTCTGGAAGCTGGCGAGTGCCTGACGCTGGGCCTGAAGCCGCGCGAGCTCACCTTCCAGTCCAGCCACGACGTGATTCAGGCTCTCGACCGTGCCGGTCGGGGAGACCAGGCCTTCACGGTTCTGGAACGCCAGCATGTCTGCGCGTGCCTGATCCAGACGCTCTTCGAGTCGCAGGAGTTGCTGCTCGAGAAAGCGCACCTGCTCTTCGGCAAGACGGCGCCCCATCTCGTTCATGTGCGCTTCACCGGCTTCGAGCAGCAGGGCGACCATGTCGCGCGCGAATTCTGGAGTGAACGCCTCCACCTCGATATTGAGCACGCCGGCGTACTCGTCCATCTCGACTTCGACGCGGCTCAGGTAGTACTCGTGCAGATCTTCGATGGGCGCTTCGGCATCGAACAAGCTGGCAAAGAGGTCGCCGTTTTCGCTGTAATGCCGCCGGAAGTCGAGCTTGTCCTGCACTTGGCGCAGCATGTCGACCGAAAGGAGGTGCTCGCGCAACAGCAGCAGATCGCGGTCGTTCTTCGAGCCGGTGAGCATGGAGGCAAAGCTGATCTCGGGCGCGGCAATCTGTGGGCTTTCCAGCACGACGATGGCACGGGACAGATAGCGGTCTTGCGCGAGGACGAGCCAATAGAAGCTGACCAGGATGATGGCGGCGAACGCCAGCGCCCAATGCGGTTGTGATTTGATGAAGTGTTTCATGGCGCGGCGCTTAGTCGTCCTCGTCCGTGGTGGAGCTTGCTGGAGTGCGGCCAGGTGCCGCATCCGTTTCGGTGTGATAGGCCGCGATGGCCTCGTTGATGTCGTGGTACCAGGTAGCCTGCCCACCCTTGAGGTAGATGCCAGCCTGGCATAAGTCCTTGAGGATGCCCTCGGAGTGGCTGACCATGATCAGGCTGGCGCGACCGACGCGTTCCTTGAATGCCTGGGTCGCCTTGGCTCGAAAGCCGCGGTCGCCGACCGAAGTGGCTTCGTCGGAGAGATAGACATCGAAATCAAAGGCGAGCGAGAGCCCGAAATTGAGCCGCGCACGCATACCGCTCGAATACGTTTTGATCGGCTCGTCGAACGCGCTGCCCAGCTCGGCAAAGTCCTGCACCTTTTTGACGATCTGCTCGACCGCGTATTGCCCGCCATGCACGCGGGCAACGAATTTGACGTTCTGCCGGCCGGTCATGTTGCTCTGGAAGCCCCCGGACAAGCCGATTGGCCACGACATGCGACAGTTGCGCTGCACCTCGCCGCGGTCGGGTGTGTCCATGCCGGCGATGAGCCGTAGCAGGGTGGACTTGCCGGCTCCGTTACGTCCTAGCAACCCAACGCTCATGCCCTTTGGGATGCTGAGATTGATGTCCCTCAGCACCCAGTCCGACACGCTGTGCTGGCGGTGGTAGCGTTTGTAAAGCCCCCGGATTTCGATCATCGCGTCTTCAGCTTTTCTTTGAAGCGCACATGCATCACCAGCCCCAGGGCGAGCGTTGCAAGCGTAAACAGCCCAAAGTAAATCGCGCTGGTTCCATGTACGACCTTGTAGCCATCGAAAAACCCTGCTCGCAGCAACTCGACGCCATGAACGAGCGGGTTGTACATGAGGTACTCGAGCACTGTGTGGGGCAGATGATTGAGCGGGAGAATGACCCCTGAGAGGATCATCAGCGGCATCGTGCTCATACGGAACACGGTGGCAAGCTCGGGCACCAGCGTACCGGCCACAGAGGCGATCAGGCCCAAGGCCACTCCAACGCACCAAAGCACAATCCACCAGCCAATGGCTGCTATCGCGTTATCGGGAACCAGATCGATATTGAAGAACAGCGCCCCGAGAACGAACAGCAAGAAGATGAAGGTGTGCAGAACCCCTTCCACAGCGTTTCGAACCAGGACGGGGTCCACGGGCTGTACTTGGCGATAGGCAAACAACGCACTATTGGCGTCCACCGCTCCCATGCTCCGAAGCATGCCGTCGCGGACGAGGAAGTAGCCCATCATCCCGGTAATCATCCAGGGGATGAACTCGGCATTGGCTACCAATGCATCACCACCTGCAAACGAGCGTGGCAGCAGCATGATCAGCGTGAACGCCATCGGCTCGGCAATCATCCAGAACCAGCCCATGCGGTCGGCCATGGTGCGCGAGATGGCCTCGCGCATGAACATGGCGTACCACACGCTGCGCGTGACCTGCCAGGAGGTGCGCACACCGTTCGACAGGGGCGGATTGGATGCTTGGCTCATGAGGCGGTTCTCCACCAACCTGGCTTAGAGGTCGAGCGCGACCTTGGTGGCCACTGCGATCTGGAACAGGATCTGGCTGATGGCGGTAGCGAGCGGCAGGTTCTTGGTCGGCACCTCGGGCATGACCAGGATCTCGTCGCCCGTGCGTAGCGCGACATCCTTGGCGCTGACCACAGCGCCATTCTGGCGGACCACCAGAATGTGATCTTCGTCCGCACGCTGGGTGAAGCCGCCAGCGCCTTCGATGTAGTCCTTCGCGCTCAGACCGGGCTTGAAGACCACGGCCTGCGGCACGACGACCTCGCCGCTGATGAGGATGGAGTCGCTGACCTCGGGGATGGTGATGAGGTCGCCGTCCTGCAGGCGGATGTCGCTGATACGGTCGTCGTGGGCCACGACGAGGCGACCGCTGGGCTGCAGCTGGCGCGCGCGCTCGACGAACTTCTGGATGAGCTCGGCTTCGCGCACACGGATCTGGGCTTCGTCGTTGGTGGAGGACTGGGCGCCGAGATATGCAGTTTCGAGCCGGTTGAGGCTGTCCTGCAGTGCGGTGGCCTGCTGGATGGCCACGCTTTCGCGGCGGATCGAGATGCTCTCCACGGCGGTCATGCCTTTGGGTACGGCGATGGCGTCGAGCAACTCGCCCAGGCGGGCATCGCGCGGCAGCGCGTAGCGCGAGGGGCCGTAGTAGCTGCCTTCGATCTGCACCACGATGGTTTCGCCGCGCTGGTCTGCGCTGTAGGTGAGCTCGTCGCCGCTTTGCACTTGCTGCCTGGCAAACTCGTCCAACGTGAAGTACTGCGCGACAGGGCCTTGAGCGCGGGTGCCGCGCAAGAGCACATGCGACACGCCGCTATTGAGTCGGGCGAGCTCGCTGACCTTTGCACCGGTCAGACGGTCGCCGATGAGCTCGTAGCGATACTCGCGATGCACGTCGCCGGTGACCGCGATGGCCGGGCCGCGCTCCTGCACGACGATGGTGTCGCCGTCGCGGAACTGCGGGCGTGCGATCTCGCCGTGAAGCAGGAAGTTGTAGAGGTCGACGGTGGCTACCGTGCGGCCGTCGCGCACGACGCGGACCTGACGGTAGCTGCCGAGATCCTTGTCGATGCCACCTGCCTGATCGAGGAAGTAGAGCAGCGAGTCGCTGGGCGTACCGGCGTAGCGGCCAGGGTTTTTGACGTAGCCGGTGACGTAGATACCGACTGGCTGCACGCCCTGGAGGTTGGTGTACACCTGCACCTCTTCCGGATAGACAGCGCGGATGGCGCTGCGAAGCGTGCCGTCGATCTGCTGGCTGTTCTGCCCCTGAACCGCCATGGGGCCGATGCCGGGGATGAAGACGTTGCCTTGGGCGTCAACAGTGAGCACGCTATCGATCTCGACCGCACCCCACACCCGCAGGGTGATCTGGTCACCCGGCTTGACTTTGTAGCTCGGGTTGAGGCCCTGGGCCATCGCAGCACGAAAGCCGCCTTCGAAAAGGTTGCCGCCAAAGGGAGGCAACCCATCGACCTTCGCTTCAGCCTTGGGCTTGGTCTTCGGCTGAGACGGTGGCGCGTAATTGGCGTTGTTCCAGTTGGCGCGCGGCGTGTCGTCAATGGCAGTTTCGGGTTGCTGTTGCTGCGTAGTAATGGTGGAAGGCAGCGTGAGGCTCTGCGCCATCGTCGGTGCAGCGAAGCTGCTAAAAACCAGCGCGGCGAGGGCTCGTGCGGCGTGTTGTTTGATGGTGCTCATCAGCGTTGCGCTCCGGTGACGACCTCGGTGACGAGACGGCGGGTATCCCAACCCTGGGCGTTCTGGCAGGCGAGCTCACGGCTCTCGCCGCCGGCGCCAGCGCGCAGAACCTTCAACTTGCGGCATTCGCGCCCGCTGGCTGCGAGGTAGGCGTCCTCGACGATCACTTCGACCTGACTGCCCCAAGGGCTGTCGGCTACCGAATACACCGCGCCGACCGGCGCCTGCGAGAGGAAGCCGCCGAGCGCTGCATCGAGCTGCACACCCGCCCCCTCGCCAACGACGACACCGGACGACTCGGAGACCGGCCGGATCGGGAGGGTACAACCACCAAGCATGGCGGCAAGACACAGCAACAGCCCGAGCTGCCTGCCCGAGCGCGTGCTGAAAAACCTTGAGTGACGGTGCATCGATAAATCCTCTGGATTCGGGCGCTTCGCGGCACTAGGCCAGCGCTGCGATGAGTCGTTCGATCTGTTCATCGGTGTGGTCCGCACTGACGAAAAAGCGCAGCCGTGCAGCTTTCTCTTCCACGGCGGGGTGGATGATCGGCTGCGCGTTGATGCCGTGCTCGAATAGCTGGTTGGACAATCTGGTCGCCTTGAGCGAGCCGCCCGCAAGCGCCGGGACGATTGCATAGCCTTGCGAATGCCCGGTATCGATGCCGGCATCACGCGCCCTAGCCAGCAGCCGCTGTGCACGCTGGTGCAAGCGCGCGACGCGCTCGGGCTCGCTGTTCATGATGCGCAGCGCCTCGAGTGCGGCACCCGCCACCGGCGGCGAGATGCCAACACTGTAAACGAACCCCGGAGCCGAATACTTGAGGTGTTCGACCAAGGCGCGCTCGCCCGCGACATATCCGCCGCATGCTGCGAGCGTCTTGCTGAGCGTGCCCATCCAGATGTCGACGTCCTTGCCCGCGACACCGTAGTGCTCGTGGATGCCCTTTCCGGTGGCGCCGAGCACACCCAGCGAGTGGGCCTCATCGACCATGAGGAAGCAGCCATGGCGGCGCTTGATGTCGACGAAGGCAGGCAGGTCGGGGATGTCGCCGTCCATGCTGTAGTGCCCTTCGATGACGATGAGCACCCGCTCGAACTGCCCCCGGACCTCAGCCAGCAGGGTATCGAGCGCATCGGCGTGGTTGTGAGGGAAACTGCGCCGCGCTGCGCCCGAGAGCTTGATGCCCTCGATGATGCTGTTGTGCGCGAGGCCGTCGTGGACGACGAGATCCTTGGGGCCGAACAGCGTGGCAATGGTCGACACGTTGGTGGCGTGCCCGCTGACGAAGACCAGGCAGTCTTCAACGCCGTAGTTGTCGGCGAGGGATCGCTCGAGTTCGCGCTGGATGGGACGCTCGCCCGCCACGAGGCGACTTGCAGAGGCTGAAGTGCCGTAGCGGTCGATGGCGTCCTTGGCCGCCTGGTCGACGCGGGGATGACCGGCCAGTCCCAGATAGTTGTAGCTCGAGAAGTTGATGTACTCGCGCCCGTCGATGTACGTGACGGCTCCGGCAACGCCGTCGTGGGCGATGAAGAAGGGGTTGCGCAGGCGAATACGGTCGGCTGCGGCCTTGGAGACGAGCATGCGCTCGTAATCCGGATGGCGGTCGAAGCGGGTGAAGGCCTCGGGCACGCTGCTGCGGCGGACGGCACGGCTGAGTGCCGATGGCGCTGGGGCGCCCTCTCCACCCGCCTTTTTGCGCAAGAAGCGTTCGATGAGCTGGGCCTTGGCCTTGTTGCCGAGCGATTCTTTGCTCATGACGTGAGCCCCACTCCCTTTTTGGTCAGCGCCCGTGCGTCTTCGGCGAGTTGTTTGGCCTCCTCCTCGCCCATCGCCTCGCCGTGCTGACGGGCAAGATCCTGTACCACCGCTGCGGTGCTGCCTGCAGGGCTGGCGTCGGGGTCCGTCTCGCCAACAAGCTTGTCGAGGATGCGCTGGGTGACCTTTTCGGCGGTCGGCGACTCGTTGAGCATCATCACCGGCAGCGGAATACCCAGGCGCTGCTCGAGGCCAAGCGCAAGCTCAACCGCCATGAGCGAGTCGAGGCCGAGATCGTGCAGCGAGCGCGCGGGGTCGATGCGATCAGCGCCAATGGCGAGGATCTCGGCAACCTCCTGGATGACCAGTTGCTGCACGAGGGTAGCGACTTCGTCGGGCGGCTTGCCTGCGATCAGCGCGCGGAAGTCGGTGTCTTCGTCGGCAAGGCTGGCCGTCTTGCGGCTGCGGTTGAGGATGGCGAAGCGCTGTGAGTCGGCAGATGGCAGCAGTCGGGCGAGCACGTTCCAGTCGAAATTCGCCACGGCCATGCAGCCACCTTCGGCCATGGCCGCGTCGAGCTGTGCCAGCGCCCGCTCGGCCGACAGCGGGGGCTTGCCCAGGCGTTGTGCAAGGCTGTCGCGCACTGCGGTGTTGCGGGTGAGGTAGCCGGCATCGCCGATGGGCCCCCAACCGATGGCGGTGGCGGGTAGCCCCATGCTGCGACGCATCTCGGCAAACCCCTCGAGCGCAGCGTTGGCAGCAACGTAGTTGGCTTGGCCCGGGTTGCCGATATAGGTGGTGATCGAGGAGTACAGCACGAAGTGTTCGAGCGCCAGATCGAGCGTAGCCTGGTGCAGGTTCCAGGCGCCGACGAGCTTGGGCTGCATCACGGCTTCGATGCTGGCTGCATCGAGATTGCCGATGAGCTTGTCGTCGATGACCATCGCGGCGTGGAGCACACCGACCAGCGGGGTGCTGCTGCGGTGTATCTGCGCGATGAGTTGTTTCACCGCGTGCGCGTCGGTGATGTCGCAGGCCAGTGCCAGGACTTGGACACCCCGCGCTTCAAACTCTTCCACGATCTGCGCCGCATCCGGCGCGTCCGCACCACGGCGGCTCACCAGCACAAGACGGCGTACACCCTGTCTCGCCAGCCAGCGCGCCGACTCGAGGCCGAAGCCGGACAAACCGCCGGTAATGAGCCAGGTACCTTGCGTTGCCAGTTGTAGGGTGTGGCGTAGGGGGGCCGGAGATCTGACCTGCGGTCGCGCCGTGTCCATCTGGACCACGACCTTGCCGATGTGGCGTGCCTGCTGCATGACGCGGAAGGCGTCGACAACGCGATCAGCCGAGAAGACGCGATGCGGCAGCGGGGCAAGCACGCCCTCGCGGAAGAGCTCGATGACTTCGGCAAACATGCGCGCAGCCAGTTGCGGGCGGCCGGTGAGGAGTTGGTCAGCGTCGATGCCGAAATAGCTGATGTTGTCCTTGAACGGGCGCAGCCCGATGGGCGTGTTTTCGAAGAAGTCGCGCTTGCCGAGCTCGAGGAAACGACCAAACGGACGCAGCACCCGCAGGTTCCGGCGAATGGCTTCGCCAGCGAGCGAGTTGAGAATGACGTCGACACCTTCTCCGCCCGTGACGGCCAGGATGTCGTCGGCAAAGGCGAGGCTGCGTGAGTCGAAGACGTGATCGGCGCCGAGCAAGCGCACGAAGTCGCGCTTGTCGTCGCTGCCGGCGGTGGCGAAAACCTCGGCACCGAGATGCTTTGCCAGTTGGATCGCCGCAAGTCCCACCCCGCCAGCGGCACCGTGGATGAGCACACGCTCGCCGGGTTCGACGTTCGCGAGTTGCTTGAGCGCGTAATAGACGGTGAGGAAGACCGTCGGCACCGTCGCCCCGGCTGCGAAGGACCAGGGCTCGGGCATGCGCGCGAGCGCATCTGCGCGGGTGACCACATGGCTGGCGAAGCAGGCCGAACCGAAGCCCATGACCTTGTCGCCAGCCTGCAGGTCGTCGACGCCGGGGCCGACCCGACTGACGACGCCGGCAAACTCGAGCCCCAGACTCGCGCCGGCAAAGCCGTTTTCCACCGCTTCATCGGGCAGCAGGCCCATGAGGTACATGACGTCGCGGAAGTTGAGGCCGGTGGCGTGGGTGCGCACCTCGACCTCGCCCGCTTGCAGGGCTTTCTCGGGCTGAGGCAGCCAGAGGAGGTTGCGAAGCTGGCCAGGGACGAGGAAGTCGAGCTGGAAGCGGTCGATGTGCTGCTCATCAAAGCTCGCGCACCCCGCATCCTCGCGCATGACCAGCGTATGCCGAGCGTGCTCGGAGAGCACGATTTCCTGGGCGCCATCCGGGCGCAGCAGCTCATTCGCAAGCCTGGCGGGCGTGGAACCTGCATCCCATGCGCATCGCAGATCAACGAGCGTGCAGCCGAGCGCGGGGTGTTCGTTCATGACGACCCGCCCGAAGCCCCATACCGCGGCCTGCGCCGGATTGGGGGGAAGGCCGGTGGTAAGACTGGATACAAGCTCCGATGCGAGCGCCCCACCCTGGGTAATGAGCCAAAGCCGCGGCGGCTTCGCTGGACCGCTCGCCAGGGCCTGGACGTCGGCCAGCGTCTCGCCCAGCAGCGTGGCAGCGTCGTCAGCGCCGGCGGCCCAACCGCGCATGCGGACGATGTGGCCGAACGCGGACAGCTCGTCGCCCTGCAAGTGCTTACGCAGCACAACCTGCTGATCGGCAGCCTCGAGTTGCGCGCGCACCTGCTCGGCCAGATCGGCCGAGGACGCGTCCGTGAGCAGCAGCCAGGACGCCGAGGGTGCGGCCACGAGCGCCAGACTCTCGGACTGCGGACGACGGGCGAGGACGAGGTAGGCGCCTTCGGCGAGACCCTCGGCGGCGGGTTCGGTGAAGCGCTGCAGATCGTCGAAACCTTTTTCGCGAAGTGCGGCCTCCCAGGCCTCGGGCGGCAGCAGGCAAGAGCCCGGGGGGCCGAGCTCGAGGTCGGGCAACGCAGCGTCATGCCACCAGTCGGGATCGAGGCCCTCGATGAAATCTGCCCCCCAGTCGGCATGGCGCTCTGCCACGAAGAGGCGCCCACCGGCTGCAAGCCAGTTTTTGGTCTGGCTGAGCGCAGTGTTTGCGTCGAGCGCCTTGTGCAGCACGTGGCGGACGATAACGACATCGAAAACCGCGGGCCGCGGCGTGTTGGCATCGAGCTTCCAGCTCGCGGTGTTCGCGGTTGCCACCGTAAGGTTGGCGAAATCGGCGTATTCAGCCTGCTGACGCGCCGCACTTTCCTCGTCCGGCAGCGCCAGCACATAGTCGAGGCGATCCTCGGGCAACGTGTCGAGCAAGGTGCGCGGCAGTTCGCTGGCCCCGGCGGCAATTTCCAGAACACGCAGGCGGCGATGACTCGGCAAATCTTCAGCAACGGCGAGTAGCGCGGCTTGCAGCGCCTGACGGACGCCGAGATAGGCGGGGTCGTCGTCGTAGAGCGTTTCGGCTGCGGGCGAATGCGCGAGCTTGCGCGCAAAGCTGCGGCCATCGAATTCGCCTGCCAGCAGCTGCGGCAAGCTGCGGCCGACGCGCCCGAGCAGAACCAGCTGAGGCAGGCTGGCGGGCAGATCGCGCTGCAGCGACTGCCAGATGTCCTCGGAAGAAGGCAATTCGCTGTCGGCCGCCAGCGTCCACTCGCCGTTTTCACTGGTGAGCAGCGCCTCTTCGCGCAGCAAACTTGCCAGCCAGCGCACGTAAGGCGAGGCTGAGCCGAGCAGTTTTTCAAGGCCGCCCTCGCGCTGGGCGAGCGCGTGAAAGGCTTCGTACGCAAAAGAAAGGACGAGGGCCTCGAAAAGCGGCAGCGCCTCCTTGAACCAGGCTTGGCGCTGCGGGACGAGCGCCGAGAGGCTGCGCTCGATCTGCCCGACGAGCGTCTTCGCAGTGGGAAGCTCTGCCCGGAGTGCATCTACAGGGTGCGGAGACAGCCAGGGCTTGACTCGCCAGCGCGAGACCTTGCCGTCATCACGATGTGTGAGCGGTGCTGCGCGGAAGCGGCAGCCGTAAGCACTCGCCACGAGCTGGTCGTTGGCGTCGAAAAGCTCGAAATCGGCCAGCACGGAACGGGCGCTACGCCGTCGCAGCATGGCACGGAAGTGCGTAACGGCGCCGCGACGATGCAAGGCCAACTCCCCGGCCTTGACCGGCAACAGCGCGACGCCCTCGCCGGCCTCGATCTCGGCATGGAAGAAGTCGACCAGCGACTGGTAGCAGGCGTCGAGCCGCGCGGGGTGCAGCAGGTAGGTATCGTCCTGCGCCACGTCGACCGTCGCCTCGAGCAAGCCTTCTGAAACGCGGGCTTCGCGCAGCCCCTGGAACACCGGGCCGTAATCAAGGCCCAGCGCACGCGCCAGCTGGTAGTGGGCCTCGCCCTCGATGCGGGTGCCGCCCGCCAAAGCTGCGATACGACCGCCCGCGGGCAGCGCGCCCGGCTGCAACAGCCGGCCCGCAGCGTGGAGCGTCCACTCGTCGGCGGAGAGCCGTTGCCGGCTCTTGATCTGGAAGCTGCCGTCGCGCGGGTTGAGGTTGAAACGCAGCGTGCGGGCGTGATCTTCATCGAAAACCAGCGGCGCCAGAATATCGAGCTGCTCGACGGCGAAACGCTCACCGCCGAGCCACTCGCGCGCCGCCGCAAGCGCCATCTCGGCATAGGCCGAACCCGGGAACACCACTGCGCCACCGACCCTGTGGTCAGAGAGCCATGGCAAAACGATGGGGTCGAGCGTGTTGTCCCAGCACCATTCTGCTTCGGGAATCCGCCACCCCAGCAGCGGATGCACGCGGCGCCGCTCGATGTGCTTGGCGCCTTCGCTGGTCTGCGGATGCCAGTAGCGCTCGCGCTGCCAAGCGTAGTTGGGCAGGCGCACACGGCGCCCTGGGATTGGGAAGTAGGCGTCGAACTTCGGTTTGCTCGCCGCCAGATGAAGCCTGAGCGCCGTGTCGGCGATACGCGAGCAACCGTCGCTTCCCTTGCGCAAGGTGCTGAGCAGGCGCCCTTTGACGTCCACCGCTGCCAGGCTCTCGCGCATGTAGCGCTGAAGGATGGCGTTGGGGCCGATCTCGACAAAGCCGCGGCAACCCAGCTCGGCGAGCTTGGCGAGTGCGTCCGAGAACCGCACCGGCTCTCGCACGTTGCGCCACCAATAACGATCACCAAGCAAGCTGGTGTCGAGACGATCCCCGGTGACGGTGGAGACGAAATCGACATCACCACCGACCTGGGGACAGAGCCCGGCAAGGCTGTCGAGCAGCCGCGCCGCGACCGCGTCCATCTGGCGGCTATGGAAGGCGTAGTCGAGATCGAGCAGCCGGAAAAAAACGCCGCTTGGCGCAAGTTGGGCCTTCAGACGCTCCAGATCGGCGAGGCTTCCGGACAGGGTGACGTTGCGCGGGCTGTTGATACCGGCAAGGGTCACATCCAGTTCGCCATCCATCTGATCGATGGCAGTCTGTACCTCTGCCGCCGACAGACCGACGGCTGCCATGCGCCCTTGGCCGCGTGTAAGCCCCTGGGCCTGGCTGCGCGCAATGATGACGCGAATTGCCTCGTCGAGACTGAAAGCACCCGCGGCCCACGCCGCGGCAACCTCGCCCACGCTGTGACCGGCGACCGCATCGGGCATCACGCCCTGCTCGCCGAGCAGCCGGGTGATCGCGACCTGAATCGCAAAGAGCAGCGGCTGTGCGACGACCGTGTCGTCGAGGCGAGAAGCTGCGGGCTCGGAGCGCAATTCGGCAAGGATCGAGAAGCCGGCAACCGGCTCCATCTTCTCGTCGAGCTCGGCCATCAGTTCGGCAAAACGCTTCGACTCCTCGAGCATGCGCACGCCCATGCCAACCCACTGCGCCCCGTTGCCGGAGTAGATGAACGCGACCTTGCCCTGGTCGGAGGCCGCATCCTCCACGATGCAATGATCAGAGGACTCGCCGCGTGCGTAGGCCTGAAGCGCCGCCACCGTATCGGCAACCGAACTCGCCATGACTGCAAGCCGCCTCTCCAGGTGCTCGCGGCGATACGCGGCAGCAAAGGCGACGTCGTAATAACCCTGCGGCGTCTCACCCCACAGGCGCGCGGCATAGCGTTCTGCCAAGGCCATCAAAGCCGCATCGGAACGCGCGGAAAGGACGAGTGGCGGCAAGGCCTCGGGGAGGTGCTCTCCCGCTGGCGCTAGCGCCTCCGTCGGCCGAAACTCCTGGAGCAGGACGTGGGCATTGGCGCCACCGAAACCGAAGGAATTGACGCCGGCGATCAGCGGCTTATCGGCCGTGGTTGCCAGCGGCGTGTACTCGACAACCGGCTGGAGGTTGAGTACCGCAAAGTCGATGTTCGGGTTGAGCGTATCGAGATGGATCTGCGGCGGCAGGGCACGGTTCTTGAGCGCCAGTACCGCCTTGACGAGACCCGCCATGCCGGATGCGGGCTCGAGGTGGCCGAGGTTGGCCTTGACCGAACCAATGGGAAGCCGCGCATCTCGTCCCTGGCCATAGACCTCACCGATGGCGGCGGTCTCGACCGGGTCGCCAATGGCTGTGCCGGTTCCATGCGCCTCCATGAAGTCGATATCGGTCGCGGCGAGCCCGCTTTTGGCGAGCACGCTGCGCATCAGCTCCGCCTGCCCGGCCCGACTGGGGATGGTGATGCCGGTCTTGCGCGCGCCATCGGCATTGACACCTGTGGCGCGGATGACAACCTGGATGTCGTCACCGTCGGCGAGCGCTTGATCGAGCGGCTTGAGCAAGAGCACGGCCCCACCCTCGGCACGCACATAGCCATTGCCAGCCGCATCGAACGGTTTGCAGCGGCCATCGGCGGAGAGCATCGACGCCTTCGTGAAACCCACGAAAGGATACGGGTGAAGCAGCAGGTTGACACCACCGACCAGCGCCGTAGTCGCCTCACCGGTCTGAAGCGCCATGCAGGCATGATGCAGCGCGACGAGCGAAGACGAGCACGCGGTGTCGACGGCAAGCGAAGGGCCATGCAGGTCGAACACATACGACAGACGATTCGCGGCCACGCTGAGCGTGTTACCCGTCATCGAGTGCGCAGTCATCGACGCCAGGTCGTCGAGGCTCCTCGTGCCGTAATCAAGACTAGAGATGCCAACGTAAGCTGCACAGTTCGTACCCGCGAGGGAGGACGCAGGGATCTGGGCGTTCTCCATGGCCTCCCACGCGAGCTCGAGGAGCAGACGCTGCTGCGGATCGAGCCAGGCAGCCTCGCGCGGCGAAATACCGAAAAATCCCGCATCGAACTCATCGATGCGTGACAGAACGCCAGCAGAGAACGTGATGCTGCGCCCGGGTTCGGCACGGCGGTCGTGCTGAAGGGTGTCTACGGCCCAGCGGTCCACCGGGATGGTGCCGACCAAATCCTGTTTGCGCTCGAGCGCTTGCCAGAGGGCACGCTCGTCGCTCAGATCGCCCGGAAAGCGGAATGCCATGCCGACGATTGCGATGGCCGGGGCAGCACTCACCCCATCTGCTGCCCACTTTGGGCTCTTCGATACGTTTGAACGCTCGACCGCCGACAGTTCTTGCTTTTCGTTCTTGAAACCGCTAATCCGATGCATTCAAAAAATACGTCCCAAAGTCCCCGTGTGCCGCGCTGCACACATGGCGGGAAGCGTGCGCCTAGGCCACTTGAGTTTACGGGCTCAGCGGCCACCGCCGGCGCGTACCGATCATAACTCGCAAGCATATCACCCGGCCCGCTGCCGGGCGGACAACGATTCGTTGCGGATACCGGACAAGCGCACATAGCTCAACTTATGATGATACATTTTGATTACATTTACCCGCAACAACGGGCGTCTCGAGCGAGGCGGCGAAGCTACAGTTGCGAGGGCTCGGGCAAGCACACCCCAGCCTGCTTCAGGGCACGCACCTCAGCGGCCGACCAAGGAAGGGGGGAAGGCAGTTCGGGCAGGCTCATCTGCCACCAGATCACGCGAGCTGCCGGTCGGATCACCGCGCCGGGTTGGCTCACCACTGGGCCAGCGCCGACCTCGGCAGGCCATAGGGGATTCGGCACCCCCGCACCTGTCGCCTGGGCAACAAGCTTTTGGAGTTGACGCGGGTGAATCAAGGTGTGGCCCTGCGCGATGAGGACGTTCAGCGCATCTAGGCATGCCTTACATTGGGCGTACCCGGTAATAAAGCCAAGGCGTTGGGCCTCATCGGTGTCGCCGAGCCTGCCACGGAAAAACTCGACGAGGCGCGCCACCCGGTCGGCCACATGGGCCAGCGGCGCCCCGGCCTCCGGGTTGAAGCGCGGATGCTGGACCCAGAACGCGATCTGCTCCGCGACCTCCTGAGCGCGCTCCGACCCCGCGTGCGCGGCGATGTCTTCGATTGCCTGTTGCCATTTCGCACCTCCGATCCCGGGTGCGTCGGCCATCTTCTCCGCCAGACGACGACGTGCGAACCCAGAGAGTGGGCACACAGGATGGGTAAGGAACTGGACCAGGGCGTTGTAATTCAGCGGCGTCCACAACAGCTCTGAGCATCCCATCCGCGCGTCCCGCACGCCCGGCGTTCCGGAAGAAACGAATATGGCTTACAAGGAGAACGGCAGCGCCGCGATGACCGACACGTCATTGGTGCGAGCTCGCAGCGCTAGAGGACGCTGTGGAGCGAGCCCGACTCTGAGCATGGTCCGGGAATCGTCGGCGACAGTGGTGAGCACAGCGATGTGCATCCCGTTTGAGAGATCGAGTCGAAATCGACGCTTCCCTTGGCGCTGCCGTTCTTGGACGAGGATGGAGCAGATCATGGCGATGCGCAAGCGGACAGACACGGTGTTCCCGAACGCGGCGGGGATCGATGTGGGTGCTTCGAGCCACTGGGTGGCGGTGCGGCCCGAAGCGGCAGCAGAGCCGGTGCGCGAGTTCGGCGTCATGACGGACGATCTGTGCGCCTTGGCGGATTGGTTGCTGGCGTGCGGGGTGGAGATCGTCGCTTTGGAGTCGACCGGCGTGTACTGGATCCCGCTGTTCGAGATCCTGGAGCAGCGCGGGCTGCAGGTCTGGCTGGTCGATGCGCGACAGATGAAGTACGTGCCGGGGCGCAAGAGTGATGTGCAGGATTGTCAGTGGCTGCAGCGTTTAATGAGCTACGGGCTGCTGCGCGCAGCATGGCGACCTGCCGGAGAGGTCTGTGAGCTACGGGCGATAGCCCGGCTGCGCGAGACCTTGCTCGCCGAGCAGGCCAGTTGGGTGCAGCGCATGCAAAAAGCCTTGGTGCAGATGAACATTCAACTCACCGAGGTGCTCACCGACGTGATGGGCATGAGCGGTCAGGCGATCATCCGTGACATCGTCGCCGGCGAGCGCAACCCTGAAGTGCTGGCGCGTCACCGTCACCGGCGGGTTAAGGCCAGCACCGAGGAGGTCATCCGTGCGCTGACCGGGAACTGGCGCCAGGAGCATCTGTTCGTGCTGGGTCAGGCACTGTCGATGTACGACGACATCGCCCGTCACTTGCGCGAATGCGACGCCCAGATGCAGGTGCTGCTCGGGCAGCGGGCGCAGTGCGCGATCAACGTTGGCGCGGTGCCTCGAGCCGGCAGCAAGGCGCGGGCCGCCTTCGATGTCAGGCAGATGCTCGCCAATTGGGCGGGGGTCGATCTGACGCGCATCAACGGGCTTGAGGTGAGCTCGGTGATGAAGATCCTGACCGAGATCGGGCCCGACCTCTCCCGCTTTGCCAACGTGAAGCACTTCTGCTCGTGGCTGGGGCTGTGCCCGGGGACCAAGGTCAGCGGCGGCAAGGTGCTCTCGGCCGGTACCAAGCGTTCGGCCAACCGCGTGCGCCAGGCCCTGAAGATGGCCGCGATGACGCTATCGCACAGCAACTCGGCCCTGGGAGCGTTCTATCGGCGCCTTTGCAGCCGGATGGACAAACCCAAGGCGAACACCGCAACGGCGCATAAGCTCGCGCGCATGGTGTACTTCATGCTCACGCGCGGTGAGGCCTTCGTCGACCAGGGGCAGCAGCGATACGAAGAACTGCAACGCGAGCGCAGCATCGCTGCACTCAAACGCCGAGCCACCGCGCTCGGGTTCCAGATCAACCCCATCGGGGCAGCCGCATGAAAACCGCCCCGGCTAGTTTTGTTTCTTGAGAGAGACAAGGGACAGCACCTGCATGGATGGGCGAAACGCGCTGATTTCCTTGAGGCCCAGGCGCGCCTGCCCAAGCGCGGCCAGATGCGCATCGAACCAAGCCCCGTCGGATCCAGCGACCAGCAAGGTACCGGGCGCAGCGATGCGCGAAGCGACCCAGTGCGCAGCCAGGGCGCGGGTTTCCGACTGTACGACGATGACCGTTCCGTCATCCTGCCAAGCGATCGGATCAGACCCCTCGCCCGCCGCGTTGCGTTTTAGACGCCGCTGAAGTGCTCCCAGAAAGCCCCCTGCCGCTCTATCTGCCACCGAAGCATGTTTGAGCGGCAAGGCCTTGAGCACGGCTTGCCAGCGCGCCGGAAAGACATCGATGGGATCGACTAGCAGGACTGAATCGATGCCGGGCGTTCGGACCTTCAACCGGTCTAAGATCGCCTCGAGACGCTGGGCAAGGTTGGCTGAAACCGCAACACGCGCACGCTGCTCGACCGCGGCGAGGTCATGCAGTCGGGATGGCGCATCCGACGACAGCGCGTCTTCCCATCGCAGCGACTCGCGTCGATGTAGTGCCCATTCGTCACGCCAGTTCAACAGGCAGGCGGCCGTTCCAAGTGGATCGAGCGCAAAGCTGCGATGGTAGAAACGCGACGGGGCATCGAGTGCCTCGAGGCAGTCCCGATACTGGATGGTCCGCTCTGCGGCGGAAGGATGCATCGCTATCAGGCCGAGCTGCATCTCGAGGATGCCAAGCAGGCCCAAGGGCCCCACAACCACATCGCCGAGGATGTTGGCGGGTGGCACACCACGTTGGCCATCGAGGTACAGGCCGAAGGTAATGCGGTACCCCGTTGCGGTATCGGTGGTCTTCATTTCTCATGCATGCCTGCTTGACGATATTGGCATTGTGCATGAATGCCGCAACTGGTATTTCACACCGCAAGCTTGCGGGCATCTTGCCGGCCAGAAGCGGCGTACAGCATGGCAGTGACCTGCAACTGCACGCGGCCAAAGGATAGCCATTACTCCTAGATCGTCACACGCACCCCTGCGCAAGCGTTCTTGCGCCCGCGCTTGGCGTTGATTGACGCCCACACCACCTTCCCTCCCAGCCAGCGGTTGACCAACGCACGGGTTGGCCCAGTCGCATCACGCGCGTTCGGCGGCGCAAAACGACTAGGACAACAACGCAAGCATCTCTGTAATGACCAAAGACTTGCAGCCAGTTCAAGGCTTCGTCTTCGCATGCCTGCTCAGCTCGCGATATAGCTCGTCGAGCAATGGCTGATTCTCCCTTCCGGATAGCATGAAGGCGTTGAACTTGTAGCCCGTGCTCTCCACCCCCAGAAAGGGTGCGG